>JAJRTE010000241.1 GCA_024278455.1 Myxococcota bacterium | reverse complement strand
GCCGCTCGCCGCTCCCCACTCCCCGCTCGCCGCTCGCCGCTCCCCACTCCCCACTCGCCACCCGCCGCTCCCCGCCCCCCGCTCCCCCCTCGCCGCTCCCCGCTCCCCGCTCGCCGCTCGCCGCTCCCCACTCGCCGCTCCCCGCTCGCCGCTCGCCGCTCCCCGCTCGCCGCTCCCCGCTCCCCGCTCGCCCTCTTTCACCCCGTCGGCTCGCCGCCCCGGCGACTCCCCGCCAGCACCCGTCGAATCAGCTCGACCAGTTCGGACGGCGAGTAGGGCTTCTGGATGAAGCCGGCCAGGCCGCGCCCCGCGAATCGGCCGACAGCTTCCTGCTCGTTGTATCCGCTGGAGAGGATGACGCGCACATCCGGCTGGATCCGCCGCAATTCCCGAAAGGTCTCCTCCCCGTTCAGGTGTGGCATGGTCATGTCCAGGAGCACGAGGTCCACGTCCGAACCGTTCTCCCGGTAGGTCCGAACGCCCTCGAGGCCATCTGTTGCGG
This sequence comes from Myxococcota bacterium, assembly GCA_024278455.1. Lineage (GTDB taxonomy): Bacteria > Myxococcota_A > UBA796 > JAJRTE01 > JAJRTE01 > JAJRTE01. The sequence goes on along the minus strand of JAJRTE010000241.1, from coordinate 30,364 downwards.
TGATCACGCGGAAACCGGCACGCTCCAACACGCGCCGGGCAACAGCCCGGACCCACTCCTCGTCATCCACGACCAACACCGTGCCGGTCACGCTCGAATCCCGTCCTCGAGCCGGCGTCTTGATTCCGAGGCTGGCGTCGCTGGCCGGGAACAGGAGCTTGAACGTGGTGCCGCGCCCCGGCTCGCTGTAGACCCGGATGGCCCCGTTGTGCCCGCGGATGATACCCAGTGTCGCGGCGAGTCCGAGGCCGCGTCCGGCGAACTTGGTGGAGAAGAACGGGTCGAAAATCCGCCCCATCGTGGCCTCGTCCATCCCGCAGCCGGTGTCGGAGACCTCGAGGTAGACATAGTCGCCGGGATCGAGATCCTCGGCCCCGAAGGTCTTGAGGAGATAGGCCCGGTCGCAGTTCATCGCGCCCGTGGCGATCGTGATCACACCGCTTCGCGTCCCGATGGCCTCGGCGGCGTTCGTGACCAGGTTCATCACCACCTGGCGTATCTGGACGATATCGGCCTTGATGACCGCGGGGCGGTAGACGAAGTCCAGCTTGATGATCACGTTCTTGGGAATGGAGGCGTGGAGCAGATGGACCATTTCCTCTACCAGTTCCACCAGGTCGACGGGCTCGACCAGGAAACGCCCGCGTCCGGAGTATGCCAGGAGCTGACGTGCCAGGTCGGCGGCCCGGCGTGCGGCGGTCTCGATGTCCACCACCGCCTCCCGGGCCGGGGAGGTGGCCGAAAGCTCCTCGAGCGCCAGGCCGGCGTTGCCGAGAATGCCGACGAGGAGATTGTTGAAGTCGTGAGCGATGCCGCCCGCCAACAGGCCCAGGCTCTCCAGTTTCTGGGTCTCCCGCAGCTTCTCCTCGAACTTCCGCCGCGTCTCCTCGCTCTGCCGCAGTTCCGTCACATCCCGGAGGATCGCGCCCACAAGGGTCTTCCCTCGAGCCTCAACCGGGAAGAGCGATGCCTGGATCCACCTGGTAGCCCCGTCCGGACGGCAGAGAGCGTGCTCGACAAGTCGTTCGAACCATTGGGCCGGGCGCAACTGCACGATTTCGAGGATCGTCGTTCGCAAGGACTCCAGGCGTTCCGGGTTCCGCTTCGCTTCCGGCAAGACACGTTGGATGAGGTCCCAGAGCGGTCTGCCGGTGGCCTCGGAGATCGGAATGCCCGACATGTCCACCATGGCCGGATTCCACCGCCGCACGATCCCGGCCTCGTCCACGACCGCAATCCCATCGTTGGAAGATTCCACGACCTGGCGAAGAAGCGACTCGCGTTCCTGCAGGGTCTCGCCGATCGCCTTGTAGCGCCCGAGACTCAGCACCCACAGGTCGAAGGTCGTGCTGGGGGTCAGACCCGCGTGAATCACCTCCGGGGGCAAGTAGTAGAAGTTGTCGTAGAGTTCCGTGCCCACAATGACCACGGGGTGGGTCCTGAGCACTGCGAGCAGAACGTCGGTATCGAATCGCCTGCGATCGTACCGGCACAGCATCGTCATGGGATAGTCGGCAACGAGTTCGTTGAGTTTGCACTCATAGTCGAGCACGCGGTACAGCCAGTCCCCGTGCCCCTGCCCGACCGCCCCGCCGGTGACGCGCAGGCCCGCGTACCCCTCCTCGGTGGCACGCTCCCACATCGCGACCAGGTCGTCGATCGTGGCGCTGGGCTGGAAGATCCCACCCTTGAGGTAGAACTCCCCGGGCTGCATGAACTCGAGTTGGCCAGAAGCCACGAGAGGACCGGGATCTGCACCGCGCTCGCCCAGTTGCGTCCGGATCGCCAAGGTCTCCCGTTCTCCGGCTACGCAAACGACTTTCTCGCGCCTCTCGAAGCCGATCGACACGAAGTCGGCGACAACCTCCGAGAACTGGACGTCGCTGTCGTAGACAAGCGCCGCATGTGTTCCCGACGGGGTAGTTCTCAGGTCCAGCTTTGTAGGATCCATCCGTCCTCCTCCGACCTCTGTGCCGGCATCCACTCGGGTCGCCACCGCTGATCGCAACTCGTTGACCCAGCCGCACGACCTCGATATCGACCACACGTTGCCGGCGGCGCACTATCCACTCGCGGAAGATATCACCCATTCGCTGTGCATTCAACAGCAGACTCGACAGCGAAGCTCCACCAGCCGGTCCACCGGGTCGTTTTGCGCCGTAGCCACAACTCACCGCTCCCACTGCTATCGCTGCCATTACATATCGTCCAGGCAGACCCGCCAGTTTCATGGTGTTCGCCGTTTCCGGCGGTGCGCAACCGCCCATCCCGAACGGCACCGGTGCGCAACCGCCCACCACGAACAACGTCGGAACCACGCCGACACCGTTGGGGGCAATGCACAACCGCCCATCTCCGCGGGCTTGATCGAGTTGCCTGGCGACCAGGGATTGCGACAAAATGTGGCTACAGCATCGACTGCCAGGACTTCAACCGGGAGGAACGAAACGATGAACTCGCGGAGCCATCCGAGTTGCGTGCCGGTCTCGCTGGCCGCCGGGTTGCTTTTGTGTGCGGCGCCGGCGGGCACGGCCGCGGCGGATGGACCTGCCACGCCGCCCCCTGCCGTGTCCGTGGCGATTTTCGTGGACGAGGGCGTGTGGGAGGACGGCGTTGTCGCATTCGAGCACGCCTGGGGTGCGCTCGGCGTGTCGAGTGCGCGCGTGACCGCCGGCGACATTCGTGGCGGGGCGCTGATCGGGGCCGACATCCTGCTCGTGCCTGGAGGTTGGGCGAGTGACTATGCCGCGGTCCTGGGCGACGACGGCTTCGATGCGATACGGGCGTTCGTCGTCGGCGGTGGCGGATACCTTGGAGTATGCGCCGGGGCCTACCTGGCGTCGAGCCGGGTGAGGTGGTCCGGCCGGCCGATCCGGTACGGGCTGGACCTGGTGGAGGTTCTGGCCGCCGGACCCATCGAGACCATCGCCCCCTGGCCGGAGTATGCCATGACCCAGGTGCAGTACGAACCCCATGCCATCACCCAGGGGCTTCCGAATCCCTCGAGCCTCCTCTACTACGGTGGTGCCCGCTTCCGCCCCCTGCCTCTCGCAGGCGTCGAGGTCGTCGCCGTGTACGCCGACCCTGGCTCGGCGCCCACAGCACCCGCGATGGTGGCCGGCAGCTACGGCGATGGGCGCATCTTCCTCACCGCCTTGCACGCGGAGATAGAAGAGGGCAGCCCGGCCGACGGGGTGACGGGATGGGACGACGACCTCGTCGATCCCGAAAGCGACTGGCCCCTGCTGGCCCAGGCACTGGAATGGCTCCTCGAGGCGGGCGGTGCGGGGGTGTCCGGTTCATGACCGGGGGTACCACCAAGGCTGCGCCAGGCACGGGAGCCGACACCAGGACGGCAACCCGCGAAAAGCAGGCGGTGGCCCTCCATTCTCTCCTTGCCGCGGTCGCTCTCACCGGCTCGAAGCTGGTGGTGGGCCTGTCCACCGGGAGCCTCGGCATCCTGTCCGAGGCCGCCCACTCCGGACTCGACCTGGTGGCGACCGTCCTGACCTTCTGGGCCATCCGCATCGCGGGGAGGCCGCCGGACTCTCGCCACACCTACGGCCACGGCAAGTTCGAGAACCTCTCCGCGCTTGCGCAGACGCTCCTGCTGCTCATCACCTGCATCTGGATAGTGGTCGAAGGGCTCGACCGCCTGCTGTCCGCCTCTCCGGTCCACGTTCGCGCCGACGTGTGGTCGTTCCTGGTGATCCTCACTTCCATCAGCGTGGACATCTGGCGTTCTCGTGCACTGAGACGTGCCGCGGTCAAACACGCCAGCCAGGCGCTCGAGGCCGATGCGCTCCACTTCTCAACCGACATCTGGTCATCGTCGGTGGTGTTGGCCGGCCTGATCGGCGTCGTGCTGGCAGGCAGGTGGGAGATGCCCTGGCTCCTCAAGGCCGACGCCGTGGCGGCCCTCGGCGTCGCCGCCATCGTGGTCCTCGTGTCCGTGCGCATGGGCAGGAAGTCCCTCGACGACCTGCTCGACGCCGTGCCAGAAGGCCTGGCCGACCAGGTGGCGCGCGCTGCTCGAGTCGACGGTGTGCTCGACGTGCGGCACGTGCGCGTGCGGCGCAGCGGCCCACGAACCTTCGCCGACATCTGCCTCACCGTGGACCCCCTCGAGGGCATCGAACGCGCCCACGAAATCGCCAGCGCGGTGGAAAGCGCAGCCAGACGTGTGCTGCCTCGAAGCGACGTGACGATCCACGTGGAGCCCGAGTCGAGCGATGAGGCGCCGGTGGCGACCGCGGTACACCGGCTCGCGGCCCGGCGCGGGCTCGCCCCACATGACGTCCGTGTATACGAGGAAGAGAAGGAACGCGTCGTCGAACTCCACCTCGAGATGGATGGAAACCTCAGTCTGGGTGAGGCCCACGAGCAGGCTTCGGCGTTCGAAAAGGCGTTGCATGACAGCGTGCCTCGCCTCCGCCGGGTGATTACCCACATCGAGCCATCCGGCTCGAGAGCAACAGCCCAACCTGCCTCACGCGAGGACACCGAACCGGTCCTGCAGGCGTTGCGGGAACTGCCGGAAGCCACGGGACTGGATTGCGAAGTCTACGGGGTGCAGGTGTACAAGGTCGCTGACATGCTGACAGTGGGCCTCTGCTGCGCCCTGGACCGGCGAACGTCGCTCGGAGACGCGCATGAAGTCAGTACGCATATCGAACAGTTCCTGCGGGCACGACTACCACACGTCAGCCGCGTCGTCGTACACGTGGAACCATCGGAGAAGTAGGCAGTGCCCATCCCGCCATCTCGAGGAGGCATTATGAACGTCGGACCATCGACCACGCTGAAGCACCTGGGCATCGCGCTTGGATTGCTTTTTTGCTTCGCCACTGCTGGTGCACGGGCGGCTGGCGGGTACACCTCCCCCACGGCCTACGTGGACCCGTTCATCGGGACCGGGGGCGCAGGCTGGGGCGTCGGTTCGATCGTGCCCGGGGCGACTCGCCCCTTCGGCATGGTAAAGCTCAGCCCGGACACCTCGACCGGCGACTACGCACCCGATTTCGCCCACTGCGGGGGATACTGGTACCCGGACACCGAAATCCGAGGATTCACCCACAACCACCTGGTCGGTACCGGCGCGGCGGACCAGGGGAACATCCTGGTCATGCCGATCGTGGGCATCAACGACTACCTGTCGACCGAGGAGGGATACCGTTCCCGGTTCGACCACGAGACGGAAGTCGCCAGTCCCGGCTACTATGCCGTGACCCTCGACGACGATGGCATCCGGGCGGAACTCACCGCCACGGAGCACGTGGGATTTCACCGGTACACGTTCCCGCCTACGGCGCAGGCCACGGTGCTGATCGACGTGAGTGCGGTGATGCGCACCGACTCGGCGACCGATGAGTCCGTCCAGGTACTGCCCGGCAATGCCGAGATCGTGGGGTCGATGACCAATCACGGCTCTCTGAGCAAGCGGTACGGCGGTCAGACGATCTACTTTTCGGCCCAGTTCAAGCGGCCCATGGACGACTGGGGCACCTTTGCGGACGGGGTCGTCTCGCCGGGCGCGACCACGGCGGCAGGAGAACATATCGGGGCCTATGCGCAGTTCGACGTGCGCGACGGCTCCCCGGTGGAACTGGCGGTCGGTATCTCGTACATCAGCGTCGAGCAGGCCCAGATCAACCGCATGGCCGAAGCGCTCGGCACGTGGAGCTTCGACCGGGTACGGGAGGAGGCCGAAGCCGCATGGGATGCCGCCCTGTCCGTCATCGAGGTCGAGGGGGGGACGGAGCGACAACGGCGCATTTTCTACACCGCGCTCTACCACGCGATGATGATGCCGACCCTCTACACGGACGTGAACGGCCTCTACATGGGCTTCGACGGGTCCGTGCACTCGGCGGACGGGTTCCGCTACTACACCGACATGTCCCTCTGGGATACCTTCCGCACCCTCCACCCGCTCCTGACCTTGATCGCCCCCGACATCCAGGCGGACATCATCACGTCGATGGTGAAAATGTACGAGCAATCGGGGTACATCGACCGCTGGCCCCAGGGCAACGGGGCGACAGGCTCGATGATCGGGGACAGCCCCGCGATCGTCATCGCCGATGCGTGGCTCAAAGGGGTGCGGGATTTCGACATCGACACCGCCTACGAAGCGCTCGTGCGGCAGGGCACCCTCGAGGACCCGGATGCCTGGCACCGCCCCGACCTCGAGACCTACCTGACACGCCAGTTCCTGGCCATGGAAGACACCGGGGGCTCGGTGTCGAAGACCCTCGAGTACGCCTACGCGGACGCGGCACTGTCGCTGCTGGCCCAAGCCCTGGGGGACGACACTCGAGCCGACCAGTTCCGGGAACGGGCCGGCTACTACCGCAACCACTACAACCCGGCCACCGGCTTCCTGCAGGGCAGACACGCCGACGGCAGCTTCCTCGAGCCGTTTTCTCCCTACTATTCGGCCGACCAGTACGTGGAGGGGAACGCCTACCACTGGACCTGGTACGTGCCCTACGATGTCGCCGGCCTCATCCAGCTCTTCGGAGGCGACCAGGTCATGGGGGCCCGCCTCGACGAACTCTTCCGGCGCTCCGAATTCCACCATGACACCGCCCTGCCCGACCTCGAGTACTGGCACGGCAACGAACCTGACCTCCACGTCAGCTACCTGTACGACTTCGCGGGCAGGCCGGACAAGACCCAACACCGGGTCCGTTGGGTCATGGAAACCAAGTACGACGACACCCCAGCCGGCCTGGACGGCAACGACGACGGCGGGACCCTCTCGGCCTGGTACGTCTTTAGCGCCATGGGGATCTACCCCGTCGCCGGCACCGATGTCTACCTCATCGGCAGCCCCCTGTTCTCCCGCACCACCCTCCACCTCAAGGACGGAGACGTGGTGATCACGGCTCGAGACGCCTCGCAGGCCAACGCCTACATCCAGTCCGCGGAACTGGACGGCCGGCCCCTCGACCACGCCTGGCTGACACACGCGGACCTGATACCCGGGAGAACCCTCGACATGGTCATGGGACCGAAAGCATCCGCTTGGGCTCGAGACGGCGCCAAACCCCCGTCGCTGTCCACGAGCAAATAGCGCCGCCCCGCCCCCCCCGTCCCGGTGCCGCTCCACATCCCACCCGCCACTGCCGCCGAGCACGCGCGGCGCGCACGCCCTCGCTCAGCAGCCCAGCGCCCGGAGCTTGCGCTTCTGGCGCTCATACTTCGACAGGACATCCCCAAGGAGCGCGTCGGACAGGAAATCGTAGAGTTTCTCAAGGAACCCGTTCCGGTCCCGAAACAGGCGAATCACGTCGCCGAGCTTCTCCTTGATGGCCCCCATCACCAGGTCGGGATCGACGGTCTGCGTGTTGACGATGGGCCAGAGCACGTTCCGAATCCGGCGCCTGAGCTTCATCTTTTCCAGGCGATCCATGTTCCACAGTATCCGAAGCTCCGCCTCGAATAGCTCGAAAAGCTCATTCAGTTCCCGCTCGCTCAAGTGTGCCATGGTACGTGAGCCTTCACGGTGCCGTGTCGCCCGCTCTCCCAGTGGATCGGTACGAACCGGCTGGATCTGCATGCGTTGTTTCCACGCCCAAACCTGCCGCAAGGAGCCGGCTCGAGACCAGGCGCGGGCAAGCCATTCCCGGGTGATCAATCCTCCGGTTGGTTCATCTGGATACCTGGTAGGCGAAGTACCGCTTCAGCTTGAGGAACTGTTTCTCGTAGACGTTCCAGCTCAGCCAGCCGAGCCCCAGAAAGAACGCGGCGAGAACCAATGATGCGGCCACGTCACCAACCACCTTGCTGCCAGCCAGCGCGCCTAACCTCTCCTGCAGGCGCCACTGTCCGACGAACGACTCGAGCACCTTGTGGTAGACGTAGATGGCATAGCTATACTTGCCGTAGGCCATCAAGAGGCGCGACCCGAACAGCCGATGGGTCAGGCCGCCCTGGCGGCAGGTGACCACGAGCACGAGCACGGAGGCGAAGAACAGGGCGAGGAGGGAGAAGCCCAGGCTGTGTATCCAGCGGTCGAAAGGATGTATGCCCTCCCTGACGACGAAAACCACTGCCAGGAGCGCCCCTGATCCTGCGGCGCTCCAGCCGGCCCAACGTGCAAGGCCGTCCAGCCCTGCCGGGCCTCGAGCCAGGATCGCGAGCAGGCCGCCGAGGGCGAGGGCGTCCAGCCGGCACAACGTGAACGAGTAGGGAGTCACCCAGGTCGTGCCGGCGAGCGTGAAGCCCAACCTGAGCACTGGCGCCAAGGCGATGATGCCCAGGCAGACCCGCAAAAGCGTCTTCCTCTCGAGGTGGAGCACCAGGAATGGCCAGAACAGGTAGAAATGCTCCTCGATCGCCAGGGACCAGAAATGGCCGACGTTGAGCCACCCCTCCTTGAAGACCATCTTGCCGGTCCACGCGGTGTAGAGGTTGGTCGTGTAGCTCCACAGGTAGCCCTGGCGATGCAAGAGCGTGCGCAGGCCGGGCGTATCGAACCACCCGAGCTGCGGCGCCATAACGAAGATGAACGCGAGCACCCCGTAGTAGAGGGGGAAGATGCGAAGGACGCGGCGCATGTAGAAATTCCGGAACGCCCGCCGCGTGCCTCGAGCCTCGTACAGAATCCCGGTGATGAGGAACCCGGAAAGGACGAAAAAGAGATCGACGCCCACCCATCCGCTGCGAAACAGGTTGAGCAGGAGCGTCTCGCCCGCTGCCTGGGGCTTCGCCCATTCAGCGGCATGGTAGAAAAAGACGAGGAGGATTGCCAGCCCGCGCAGACCGTCGAGCGCCGGGATGTAGCGGCCGGGCCTGTGCCCGGCGCCTGTCGCCGCCGGCGAAGCTGGCTCTTGCGCATCGTGCCCGACCTTCGATTCCATGCCGTCATCCTGTTCCCGGCGTCCAGCCGGTGCGCCATCCGGGCCGCTGGAGCGGCTCGAGGAGTCACCTGCCCCCCGCTGACCCATGCCGCCCCGGGAGATACATGGGGCATGACACATTTCTACATCATAATATGCCGGAATCGGTTCGCCAGCAATGGCAACACTGGAAGGGGGAGCCATCATGCTCGAGCGCCGTTGAGCACGACCACCCGGGCGAACCGGGAGAATCGACCCTGGTGCTCCGTGCACCTTCCTGCCCCGCAATTCATTTTATTCCGCGGGAAGATGCATCTTGAGGTCTCGAGATGTTCCGGGAGAAGCTCAGGAAGGCTGGGTACGCCTTCATTCTGAGGGGCAGCGACATCGGAGTGGACTGGCTCCCCAGGTGAACGTGCTCCCCCTGGCTGCGCTGCTCGAGGCTCCCTGTCCCCGGCCCGATGGTTTCGTTCCACCCGTTGCAACACCCGGGGCCTGGACCGGGCTTCTCCGTCGAGCTACCCACCTCTCACGCCTCGAGCCGCCAAACGGAGACCCCGAACCAGCAAGCCCGCCGGCCTGGCGAAGTGGAGAAGCTTCTTGCGGACACGATGCTTCTGCATGACGAACACCTCCGGCGAGCCGAAGTCGTGGTGCATGCTCGAGGGCTCCGGCGCGTCCAGGTCCGGATGGACCTTGAAGTAGCCATGCCGATAGCCGTTGCCGGCAACGATGACCATCAGGCGCGTATAGGTCTTCGTCTCCGAAGCGGTCAGCGTCCGAACACTGTGCTCGAAGAAGAAATCGGCCCGTTCGAGGAAACGCTCGCGCTCCGCTCCTTTCGCGTGCCTGGCGGCGTAGAGGAAGACCTCGCTCTTGCGTATCTCGAGCGCCGACCAGGTATCGTTCGGGAACTCGAGGATTTCCGGTTTCTCCAGGTAGGGATACTCGTGGCCGGCCATCCAGCGTGCGTAGCGCAACAGGCTCTCGCGCGCATAGGCGTACATGTCGTCGCGTTCTCCCCGCTCGATCTTCTCGTCCAGGTAGGCCCCGAGGGTCTGGAGAAAGACGGTGTAGAACCATCGTGCCTCCACGTTCAGGAGGTCGCGGGCCGCCACATCGTCGCAGGGATGAATGCAACGGCGAATCAGTCGCTCCGCCCACTCCCACAGGGTCGGGTCGCCGCAAAGACGATGGGCCGCCATCAATGCGGCAATGGTGTTCCCCGCGCCTCGACCTGGACCGTGGTAATGCTCGGAGCCACTCACCGATGCCCATCCGGTGGGCCCCTGGTCGACAAACCGGAAAATCGTCTTCCGCCCATCCTCCATGTGCACGACCCAATACCCCAACCCCACCGCGACCTCCCGCGATAGCGGTTCGCCGGTGAGGAAGTAGTGGAGCATGAGCCCGCGGTTGTAGCAGTGCTCCGATGTCGGCCCCCCTCCGTTGGAGCCCGCCGTGAACCCCCGGTGGGAGGAGGTGCCGGCATCCGTGTAGTGGCTCGTGTGCCAGTGCAGGCCACCGTTGTAGCCTGCCCGATCTTCTTCGGTATGGTAGACGTCGATGTCGGCGACGTGGGCGGCCAGGTCGCAGGCAAGCGTCATCCAACGCCGGTCGGAACTGCGCAGGAACTGCACCAGGAAGGCGTGGAGTGCGTCGTATTGGTTGTTGTAGTGAGAGACGAGTTGTTCTGGACCATGGTGGTAGGCGGTCTCGTGGTCGGCGTAGAGGTCGCCGAAGTTGCGCCAACCATACTCGTCGATCACCTCGCGCTTCCGGAAAAAGGAGTCCTTCGAGTAGATGGCGCAGTCGACCAGAGCGACGTAGTCCCTGTTCGGGTCATCGCCGCGCGGGAGAAGGTCCGGGACTACCCCGCTTTCACAGTACCACCTGGGCGAAACGTGGGGGACCAGCGGGTCCAGGCACCAGTGAAGCGGCTTCCGGGTGACCCGATCTTCGGCGAAGGAGACGAAGAATCGGTGGGTCTTCTGCTCCCCCCCCTGCAGCTCGTGGACGTCGGCGTACTGCCCAGGGAAGAGGCGGCAAGTGAGCCGTCCCCGGCCGGCCTCGAGGGCCTTGGGAAAGTTCTGCCAGAACTGCGGCACCGCCAGCGCGAGCCACCCCCCAACGCCAGTGACACAGACTACCGGTGTCGCCCGCCGGCCCGCCCTCGTGGTGCGTCCTGCTCTCAGACGATAGCCCCTGAACCTGTTCGGGACCTGTCCGTGGCGATTCACGTGGGCCCTGCTTCGCCAATTGGCGCCCCCGCTCGAGTCCTGGTAGAGTTCGAACCCTCCCCGGCAGGTCTCGAAATCCGCGCCGCGGCCCAGGGACCAGCGGACCTCGGTCTCCACACCGTCCTCCGGGAGCGCCACGGTAAAGGCGAAGTCCCGGAAATAGATCGACCCCTTGTCGCCAAGCAACCAGATCCCGCCACGGTGGCGCTGCCGGTTCGGATTGTGGAGCGTCACGTCGAACCTGACGGTGGGCGAGCCGAGGTAGAATCGCAGGCGCACGACCAGGTTCAGGCGCGGGCCCGCCTTTTCCGCACGGCCGGTACAAAGTGCTGACACCCTGAGCGGACCGGCCTCTTCCAGGAAGACGCGATCGAACCGAACGGGCACGCCGGCTCCGCTCCGGTCTTCCAGCGTGAAGCCGGTCCGCGATGGATCGATCGCCTTGCTGGATCCGGCCATCACCGACGCCAGGGGGGTGTCATCGCCCGGGGACAGAACGAACCGCGCTGCGCCGGTGTCGATCTCCAGCTCAGGGCCGCGCTGCACGGTGCGGATACCTTCGATGGCCTCCACATCGCCATGGTCGCGCTTCTTCAGGAAAAAGACGGAACGGCCAGACGCGTCGGCCCGCCAGTCGGCCAACAACCACCTGACCGACCCGTCGGACCAACGATCGAGGACCCTGGTCTGGATGGGCAACTTCTTGCCGCCCTCGCCTTCCAGGGTCACGGCAGACCCTTCCTGCAGGACGCCGCGGGGCCACGGCAGTCCGCACGTGACCGGCTCCGCGCGCCGCTCCTCCCGCGCCCTGACTTCGATTCGAACTCCAAGAGATCCTTCTGGTTTCATTCGTTCGGATCCGGCTCGAGACTTGCCCATCCTGCCACACGCACTCAGCCTCGAGCCTGTCAAGCAGGAATGTATTCGACGGTGTGCGCGGGCTCCCGCAGGTGAGCGGTGCTTCGGTTCTTGCTGCGGAAATCCCTGAAGACGCGATGGACGCTCGCCTCCTCCAGCGCCAGCACTCGAGCTGCTTCGTCCGCCGGCACGCCGTGCTCCCAGGCCCAAATCGATGTCATCTGCGTCTGTCATCCCGTACAAGGCCAATCTGTTGTCTGGACAATTGGATTCTAATTGCGCAACACGGCACGAGTCAAGAACATCCGCCGCCCGGTCGTGTCGAACCCATCCGAACGGTCCAGGCGAGAGGGGGATCGCATTGCGAGCGCGGCAGGCGAGAAAGACGAGGTACCGGTGAGCGTGGCGCCTCGAGCGGCGGCACGCCTTCCGACACCTGGCGGGGACGCTACGGCCGCTCACCCCGGCGGACAATCCGCCCTGCCCGGGGCTCGGGGTGGTATCCTGTCTCGTCCAGGACAGCCCGGCCGTTGATCCAGACGCGGCGGACACCGGTAGGGAAGACGTCCGGGTGCTCGAAGGTACTGCTGGTTCCCAATGCCTGGAAATCGAGGAGGACGAGGTCCGCGGCGGCTCCCACCTCGATGCGGCCTCGATCCAGGATGCCCAACTGGGCCGCGGGGAGACTGGTGCACTTGCGTACCGCCTCCTGCAGCGCCACGACGCCTTCGTCCCGGGCATAGCGAGAAAGGTACTTGGGGTAGCAGTCGTAGAACAGATGGCTGGGGCGGCCATACCCCAGCATGATGGCGTCGGTGACGATGGAGACGTTCGGGTTCTGCATCGTTGCGCGCAGGGAGCGTTCCAGGAACGGGTCGCCGGGGCGGGTGAACGTCTCGAAGACGAGCACCCGTCCGTTCTCCTCGAGCAGGAGGTCGCATGCTGCCTCGAAGGGGTGCTTCCCTGTGTGTCTTCCGAGTTCCGCCAGGTTCATGCCCTCGAGGTGCTTGTTCTCGTCCGAGACGACGCTCATGATGTAGACGCCTTCCCAGCCCATGAGCTTGAAGAAGTTCATGGACCAGGTTCCGGGCGCCCTGTGCGGCCAGATACTCTTCCCTTCGACGATCTCCTGGAACATCCTTTGCCGCGTCGCCCTGTGCGCCACCCGGCCCAGGACTTTCTCCAGGCCGTCCTCGAGCACCCAGGGCGGGAAGAAGGCCAGGAGATGAGTGAACCCGGCCGCGGTCGGCATGCCGTAGATACCCAACGGCAACCCCTTGTCGATGTCTCGTCCCAGCCTGTCCAGGATCGCGGCGATGGCGAGGTCCAGCGGAATGGGCAGCTTGACCCGGCGATACAACCGCGCCCCGGTGCGCACGAGACGGCGGATCCAGGGGTCCACCAGGTCGTGAACCTGCGGTATCCAGAAGAGGTGGCTGAGCTGGATAGGAACGCCGGTTCGCCTCGAGATCTCCTTGATCTCCTCGATGGCCAGCTCGAGCGTGTTCGAGTAGGAGCGCAGGTGGCTGGTGAAAACGCCTCCCCGTGAGTGCACCACCCGGGCCAGTGCGACGAGTTCCGCGGTATCGGAGAAGCTCCCGGGGAAATACTGGAGTCCCGTGGAGAGGCCGAGTGCTCCGGCGTCCAGGCTCTCGGTCACCATGGCTTTCATGGCCTCGAGTTCGTCCTTGCCCGCCGGGCGCCGATGCTGCCCCATGGCGTTGATCCGGATGATACCATGGGGAGCGAGGAAGCCCATGTTGAGCACCAACCCCTGCTGCTCGATGGTCTCGAGGTACTCGCCGAAGCTGCGCCAGCGGATTTCGCTGCGCTGGTCGCGGCCCGTGAAAGCCTCGAGGAAATCGTAGATGGGGGACTCATGGAGCGGGAGGATGGGAGCGAGCGACAGGCCGCAGTTGCCCCCGACACAGGTGGTGATCCCCTGGCGAACCAGGGGCTCGAGCAGCCTGGGTTGATCCTCGAGGTGCGCGGAAAGGTCCGCATGCGAGTGTACGTCGACGAATCCGGGGCAAAGCACCAACCCGTCGCCACAGACCCGTTCGGCGGCCACGGCTTCGTCCAAACGGTCGACAGCAGCGATCTGGCCGGCACGAATGGCCACGTCACGCCGGTGGACCGGGCCGCCGGTCCCGTCCACGACCAATGCGCTCTCTATGATGGTGTCGAATTCCATGGCAGTCCTCCTCGGAGTTGGGTGGAATCAGGTGGAATACCGTGTCGTTGCTCATGCAATCTACCCGATCCCGGAGCGGACTGTCACTGAATGGACACCGAGAAGGGCAGAGAACCTCCACGGGGTTTTTTGATGCTGTTCGTCTCGTTTTGTGCTCTTATGCTTTGACCGTCGTTGCGGGGCGGTCGGCAGGGAGATCGGTGCGTTGCTCACCGCAATGGAGACCGGCCGGCGCCCAGCGTTCTCTCACGTCAAGTTCTCTTGCATTGGGCCGGAGCATGGAATCGAGCGAGATGGATACGGGGGGCGGCACGAACCCGGAGCGGCGCGTCACGTTCGCGCGGGGGCTGGGCCTGTTCGACGCCACGATGATAGGCGTCGGAGCGATGATCGGGGCAGGCATTTTCGTATTGACCGGACTTGCTGCCGGCGTGGCCGGGCCCGCGGCGATTCTCGCCTTCCTGCTCAACGGCTTCGTGACCCTGCTGACCGCGTTCAGCTACGCGGAGCTTGCCAGTGCCATTCCCGAGGCCGGTGGGGGATACTCCTACATCAAGAAGGCGTTCCCCCCCTGGATCGGCTTTCTGTCCGGCTGGATGCTGTGGTTCGCCTACACCGTGGCCTGCGCCCTGTACGCGCTCGGTTTCGGGAGCTATTTCTGGGAGTTCTTCCACAAGTACACCCCGGCTTTTTCGCTCCGCATGCAGACCGCCCTCACCTTCTGGCCCGGCAGCCACGTGGCCCTGGTCACCCTGGCCGTCGGTGTCGTGCTGCTCGGGCTGAACTATCGCGGCGCCGAGATCACCGGCAAGGCCGAAAACGTCCTCACCGTGTCCAAGCTGGTCATCCTGAGCGTGTTCATCGGGTTCGGCCTGTGGCAGGCCTTCACGCACCCCGACATGGTCTCCGCCTCTTTCACGCCCTTCTTCGCCCAGGGCGCGGGCGGTGTCATCGTCGCCATGGGTCTGACCTTCATTGCGTTCGAAGGCTACGACCTGATAGCCACGGTCTCCGAAGAGGTGCGGGAACCGGAACGGAACATCCCGAAGGCAATCTTCATCGCGCTCGGCGTCACCATGGTTGTCTACCTGTTGATCATTTTCGTGTCCCTGGCCGCCCTTCCACCCGAGTCCGGCAAGGCGAGCTGGCAACTGCTCGGCGAGAAGGGCGAGACGGCAATCGTGGAGGCAGCCAAGGCGTTCATGCCGTCGTTCGGCGTGGCGGTCATCGTGTTCGGTGGCCTCCTGTCGACCATGAGCGCGCTGAACGCCACCATCATGGCGTCGAGCCGGGTCGCCTTCTCGATGGGACGGGACCGGATGCTACCCGGCGCGCTGGCCCGGATCCACCCCCGATCGAGGACGCCCCATGTCGCCATCGTCGTGACCGGAGTCATTCTCCTCGGGCTGGCCGTCTCGTTCGACGTGGCCGTGGTCGGGAGCGCTGCTTCGGTCATGTTCCTCCTGACGTTCACCCTGGTCAACCTCTCGGTGCTGGTGCTCCGGACCGACAGGACGATAAAGCGGCGCTACACGATTCCGCTGTATCCCTGGCCTCCCCTGCTCGGCGCGGTGATGTCGGTCTTCCTGGCTGCCTACCAGGTGAACCTGGGGCCGGAAGGGTTGCGAAGCTGGGCGGTCAGCCTTGCCTGGATCGGCACCGGCCTCGCTGTCTACCTGGCCTTCTTCCGCACCCAGGCGGTCGAGCGACTGCCCCAGATCCTGGATCCCGACGCCGGCCGGGAACCTTCGCCGATACCGGTGGTGGACTACCGCGTCCTCGTTCCCGTGTACAACCCCAACAACGTGGACCTCCTGCTGGGCATCGCATGCCGGCTCGCGCGAACGCGCGGTCCCCGGGTGGAAGTCGTGGCCGTCAGCATCGTGGAGGTGCCGTTCCAGCTCAAGATATCTGAGGGGCTGAAGTTCGTGCCGGAGCGCGAGGCTGTCCTGGAAGCGGCCGAGAATGTGGGCAAGGCACACAACGTGCCAATTCGCACCGAGGTGCGCGTGGCCCACAACACGGCCAGCGCGATCCTGAACATGGCCCACAGCGAAGAAGCAGACATGCTCATCGTGGGCTGGCGCGGCGGTCCCAAGAAGAAAGACACCGTGTTCGGCAGCGTGGTGGACCGCATCATCGACTGTGCACCCTGCGACCTGATGGTCGTGAAGTTCGACCCGACCATCCGCCTGCCCTTCAAAAACATCCTCCTTCCCACGGCCGGAGGCCCGAACGCCCGCTTCGTCGCGAGAATGGTGGAGCCCATCGTCGCCGAGGACGGAACAGTAACAGTGACCGGCGTGGCCAGGCCGGGTGGTGGCGAAGAGGCCGAGGCCAAGGCCCGAAAAGGGGTCGCAGACACCCTGGCCGAACTCTCCTTCGACATCGATGGGGACCGCAAACTCCTCCACGGACGCAGCGTGACGGATGCCATCGTTCGGGAGGGGAACGACGGTCCCTACGACGCGGTGTTCATCGGAGCCGCCGGGGTCGATCTGTTCAAGCGGGTCATGTTCGGCCGGATTCCGGAACAGACGGCTCGAGCCTGTTCCAAGCCCGTGATCCTGGTCAAACACTATGAAGGGGCCAAATCCTGGCTGAACCGGTTTCTCGGGAGTTGAGGGCTCGCAGCACCACGCCCGGCTGGGGGCGTTGGTGTTCGGACAACGGCCACAACGGAGGCAGTTCCAGTCAAGAGTTCCCCAATCGTCTGCGTCTTGCAATCACCCCCAGCCACGCCCCTGCCACGAGCAGCCACAAACCCGCCCCGCCGGAACGTCGCTCCGGTGCCGTGTCGCAGTCACAGTCGCCCGAACTCGACGCGGGGGTCTCTTCCACGCTGCCCGAATCGTCGTCCCCAGGCGGGGGGGACGGGGGAACCGTCGGTGCCGGGCTCCCTTCCACCACGAACCGGTTCGGGGTAGCCTCCTCCCCGGCCAGGCCCCGTTCGTCTCGCGCAAACGCCGTCCACGCGAACCCTTCTGACCCCGCGGGCAGCACATCGGTGGAGAGGGTGCTGGACACCAGCTCGCCGGCGGCCGGCACGACACCGGCGTCGGTGAACACGTCCTCCCCGCCGGCGTCCCGGATGATGAAGGTGTAGGTCAAGCTGTCACCGTCAGGGTCCTCGGTCTGAACGGCCGTCAGGGTGAGCGGCCCCGCCGGAACGGTCGACCCGTCAGAGGGGTTGTGCAACGTGGGCACACCGGGAGGCTCGTTCACCGTGTCCACGCGGAAGTCCGATGTCACCCAGGCCGAAGATGCCCACCCGTCCTCCACCGAGACACGCCAGTAGTAGACGGCGTTCTCGTCCAGGTCCTCCGGAACGGTCCAAACCGTCTCCCCTTCGGCTCCCTCCGGCAACGGGCCCGACGCCTCCAACGCCTCGGAGTCGAAGGTGGAGACCCTGTCGAGTTCGAAGAGGTATGCCAGCGCGTCGCCGTCTTCGTCCCAGGCGTTGGCGACCACGAGCACGGGACGTGCCGTCTCGACCCTCGAGCCGGGTGGCGGAGACACGATGGAGGGTTCGTTCGGGGGGGTGTTCCCTTCACGCACTTCGAACCCGGCCTCGTCACTCCAGGGCCCGAACACGCCCTGTGGATCCGTGGCACGCGCATGCCAGGCATAGGACGCGCCCACCACGAGTTCCACGTCGACCTCCCAGGCGGTCGTGCCCTCGCCTCCTTCTGGAACACCTTCGGCTCGAGACACCATCTCCCCGGCGCCGTCGAACAACTCGAACGTGTAGGTGAGCATGCTTCCGTCAGGATCCACCGCGTCGAGCACCTCGAGCACAGGGTGGGTGCTCGAGACGGCCGCACCGTCGCGGGGGGCGTTGGGCACCGGGGCTCCCGGCGCCTCGTTGTCGGTATTGACCCGGAATCGCGCCACCTCGCACCACGGGCCGTAGGCCTTGCCGTCATCTGCTCGAGCCCGCCACCAGTAGAGGTGGTTCTCCTCGAGCGGCAATCCCGGCTGCCAGCCGGTGGTTCCATCACCCTCGGGGACCTCACGCACACTGGCCACGAGCGCTGTCATTGCGGCGTCTTCGTAGAGTTCGAAACTGTAGGTCAAGGGGTCACCATCTTCGTCCACCGCGTTGGCGACCTCGAGCCAGACCGGGAGAACGGTGACTTCGGCTCCGTCGGCTGGAGAGAGGATCTCGGGAGCTGCCGGCGCGTTCGAGGCGTCCGGGGCGCTCCCGGCGAGGTACTCCTCGAGATTGGATAGGCCGTCCTGGTCCAGATCCTCCCCCCCGTCGTCACGGGTGGGGTCCAGGCCGTGCTCGAGTTCCCAGGTGTCGGGCATGCCGTCCTGGTCATCATCGATGTAGGCGACGGAGACTTCGACGGCCTCAGTGGCCACGCCGCCGTCGTCGTCGGCGACGACGATCGTGAAGGAGAGGATGCCGGTTTCGGCCTGCTCGAGAGATGGTGTCCACGCGATGAGACCGGTGTCGTCGATGGTCATGTTCTCCGGAGCGTCCTCGAGGGCGTATTGGAGAGGATCCAGTGCGCCGGCGGGATCCTCGGCCTGGACCTGGTGGGTGTATAGCTCGCCTTCCACGGCTTGGACGGGCGCTGGTCCGGACACGATGGCAGGAGGGAGATTGGCCACCTCGATCGAGCCGCTCCGGAACGCTGTCAATTCGTCCGGGTCGGCCACCATGAGCGAGACCAGGTAGACGCCGTCGTCGGGATAGGCGTGACTGACCGCGGTGAGCCCCGGTCCCTGGACAGGTTCGGAGCCGTCGCCGAAATCCCAGGTGTAGGTCAGTTCCTGGCCGGTCGGATCCTGGCCCTGGCCGGAGAACTCGAGAACCCCCGCCTCGACCCCTTCGGCCGGAATGTCGAAGGCCACGATGTAGGGTGCGCCGGTTTCCACGTTCACGGTCAACGACGCCGAATCCGACCCGCCGTCGCCGTCGCTCACCGACAAGGTCACCTCGTAGTTACCAGCCGCAGCATACTGGTGGCCGGCCGTCGCCATCCCCGCTCCGCTCTCCGGATCGGTCCCATCTCCCCAGTCGTAGGTGTAGACGAGCGTATCGTCCGCGCCGGGATCCGTGACCGTTGCGCTGAATGTGAAGACCTCTCCCACCTGGCCGAACAGCGTGCCTTCGAACGCCACGATGGACGGCGCGACGTTGTACACATCGATCCAGGCCGGGTCGCTCGTCACGATGGCGCCGTCGTCGTCGGCCACCTTGATACGGACATCGTATCGCCCCTCGTCGGCATAGGCATGGGCGACCGGCTCGCCGCTGGACGCGGGCGAACTGCTTCCGTCACCCCAGATCAGGCTGGCCGTCAGGCTGTCTGCCGAGCCGGGATCGGAAAACGTGGCCACCGCTTCGACGAACGCGCCCTCGTCGGCGGTCCCGGGAACGGCGGGAGGAGACACGACCGGCGGGAGGTTGTCGATGGTCACCTCGCCGTAAGCGCTGGTCTCCGAACCACTCTTGTCGGTAACGATCACGGTGATACCGTAGGTTCCGTCGTCGGCGTAGGCGTGCGTGACGGCCGGTGCGGAGGCGCCTTTTCCGTCGCCGAAGGTCCATCCGACCGCCACAGGATCTCCCCCGGGGTCCGACGCGGTGACGGAAAAGGTCAGATCCTCGCCCTCGCCTCCACGTTCCGGGATGGTGACGGCCTCGATGACAGGAGGCAGGTTGGTCACCACCACGTCGATCTCCATGGTATCGCTCGCGCCGTCCTGGTCGGTGACGGTCAGGGCGACCCGGTAGGTCCCCTCGCTGCTGTAGGAATGGGACGCCTCCGGCCCGGTGGCCGTCTGGCCGTCTCCGAACGACCAGTTGTAGCTCAGCGTGTCCGCGCCAGGTTCCTCCACGTCCGGGACCCAGGTCCCCACATCTCCCTCGTCGAGCGCTCGAGGCCCGTCAAGGGCGACAATGACCGGCGCGACATTGGCCACCGCGACCGAAAAGGCCTGGTGTACGCTGCCACCGTCGCTGTCCGACACGGTCAAATCGACCGTGTAGGATCCGTTCTGAGCGTAGGCGTGGGCCACGGAGACGCCTTCCTCGAGGGCCGTGTCGTCACCGAAGTCCCACGTCGCGGTCACGATATCGCTCGCGCCCGGATCGTCGGCCTGCACCTCCACGAGGAACACCTCCCCCTCGAGGACCGCACCCGGAACGGCGGTCGAGAGGATGACCGGGGGGGCGTTCTCCACGTGGATCGTGTGTCCGGCAGAGGCCTCGAGGCCTCCTGGATCGGTGACCACCACCACAATGGCGTAGTCACCCTCGTCGGTGTAGACGTGCGTCACCGTGTCGAGCGCTTCGCCGCCTTCGTGGCTGGAACCGTCGCCGAAGTCCCAGTCGTAGTCCAGCGGGTCCCCCCCAGGATCCTCGGCGACCACGGACAGCTCGAGCAGATCGCCTTCCAGGGCTTCCGATGGCGCCTCGAGGCTCGATATCCCCGGAGCGCCGTTGTCGATGTTGACCGTCCTCGAGGCGACGGCCTGCCCGCCGTCCTCGTCGGCCACGGTCAGCACCAGGTCGTAGGCGCCCGGGGCCGCGTAGGCATGGCCGGCACCGGTCATGTCCACGCCGCTTTCGGTCGTCCCGTCGCCGAAATCCCAGGTAAAGGTCAGCACGTCGTCACCCGGGTCGGTTGCCGCCGCCGAGAACTCGAGAAGCTGTCCCTGGTTACCGGTGGAAGGAGCCTCGAGCGATACGATGGCGGGCGAGATGTTGAGGATCTCGATACTTCCCGCGGCGACGCTCTCGCCGCCGTCCTCGTCGCGAACGATGAGCAGGAGGTCGTAGTCACCGTCGTCGGCGTAGGTGTGGGTGACCTGCGCACCTTCCGCGGTGGTCCCGTCGCCGAAGTCCCACTGGAAGGTGATGGTATCGTCGCCGGGATCGGTGGCGCTGGCCACGAACGTGACTTCGTCACCTTCGCCAGCAGATTGAGGCGCGGATATTCCCTGGATCAGCGGGGAGACGTTGGCGACGAGCACCTGGAGACCAGCGGTCGTGGAAGCACCGTCGTCATCGGACACGGTCACGATCACGTCGTAGGCGCCGTCGTCGGCGAAGACGTGGGACACCGACGCGCCGCTCTCCGTGCTCCCGTCGCCGAAGTCCCAGGCGAAGGTCAAGGGGTCGCCACCGGGGTCTGCGGCGGCGACCTGGAAGGTGAACGTGTCTCCCTCGTTACCGGCCGTGGTTCCTGTCAATTCTGTGATATCAGGAGCCACGTTGTTGATGATGATCGTGCCTGCCCCGGTCGCACTGCCGCCGTCGTCGTCGGTCACGGTCAAGGTGACGGTGTACTCGCCTTCCGATACGTAGGCGTGGGTGAGCGAGGTCAGGTCGATGCCGGACTGTACGGTGCCGTCGCCGAAGTCCCAGTCGTAGGACAGGGTGTCCTCGGTGCCCGGGTCTGACACGAAGGCGCTGAAGGTGATGGAATCGCCCTCGTCGCCCAGGGCCGGGACGTTCAGGATGCCGATGGCCGGGGCCACGTTGGCGATGGTCACGGTGGCCGACGCGCTCCCGGTGCCGCCGTCGCCGTCAGAGACGGTCAGGGACACATCGTATGTGCCGTCGTCGACGTAGGCCTTGCCCGGGGTGGCGCTCGTGGACGTGGTGCCGTCGCCGAATGTCCAGAACCAGGTGAGCCGGTCGGTCTCACCGGGGTCGGAGACGGTGGCCGAAAAGGTGAGGACCTCCCCTTCGTCACCGCTTGCCGGCACCTCGAGCAGGTCGATAGTGGGGGCCACGTTGGCGATGGTGACCGCGGCCGTGTCTGAGGAAGTGAAGCCGGTGGCGTCTGTCACGGTGAGTTGGAGCGTCTCGTTTCCTTCGTCCGGGTAGGTACAGGCAGCACCCGTCGGGGAGGTGCTGGAAACATCCACGACACCGTCGCCGGTGCAGTCCCATTCGTACAGGATGATGTCCCCGTTTGGATCGGTGGATCCAGTGGCGTCCAGGGGCAAAGGAACGCCCTCGTCGGCGGAATAGGGACCGCCGGCATCGGCTTGCGGAACGAATTGAAGGTCCCAGTTGACGACGGCCAGCACCTCCTCCGAACGCATGCCGGCAAGGATGTCCGCCGGCCCCGCGTGGATCGCTCGAGCCGTATCCTCGGCGAACGCCCTCGACGGGGCCTGGCTCTCGAAATGGAGCAGGATGACCGTGCCTCGAGCTGGAATCGTGACGTTCTGATACTCCCAGTAGATGGCGCCGGGTCCCTTGCCAAAGGCGTCGGCCACCACGACATCCGTGGCCACGCGCCCCCCGCTGCCCTGCACGACGTGGGCGAGCGCCGGCGTGCCGCTGCCGTCCGCCGCGTCGTCCGTGCACCACCAGTCGTCGCCCGGTTCCAGTTCGGTGTCCTTGTCCAACGTGGCCGTGACGAGCGTGTCTGCGCCCGATCCCAGCCTGCCCCCGGCGTCGTCGACGGTGCCCAGGCGAACGTTGACCGAGACCGGCCGGAGCGCCGGGTTGTAGAGCACCTCCATGAAACGGGCGAATCCCGTGCCTTCGAGCGGCACGAAAACCTTGCGACGAACCGAGATGCTGCCGATGGTCAGCGAGGACATGACCACCTGGCGGCCGTCCATCTCGAGCCCGGGCTCGGATCCCACACGATAGATGTCGGCGCTGGAACAGCTCTCCCCGGGGGGGCTCGAGCGGATGCAGAGGTCGGGCCAAAGGTCGTAGGCGTTGTCCGAGCCTTCGATCAGGTGGCCGAACCCGTCAGCGTCGATATCCCACGTGTATCCGGCGGGATCCTCGAGCACGACGTCGGCGGCCACCGCCGCGGATCCGGGCAGCACGCCCAGCACCGCGAGCCCGACAAGGCGCGAAACGCGCGACAAGATTCTCGATGACACGAAAGGCATTCCGATTCCTCCAACAGGAACCATGTTAGTCGTTCATCCCCGCCGGTCAACCCCTATTATGAAATACGGTTGGGGCGTATGGCCATACGCCGTTGATACCCCGTTGGCCGTAGGGGCGTATGGCGATACGCCGTTGATACCCCGTCGATACCCCGTTGGCCGTAGGGGCGTATGGCAATACGCCGTCGATACCCCGTTGGGCGTGGGGGGGGGTGGCAATACGCCCCGACCGGAGGGCGCCGATCCTTGACGAACGCGGCGGCCGGGGGTACGAGTGGGACCAGGACCTCGAGGCAAAGCCATGCGCCGGGAGTCCGGCACGCACGACCATGGCCGACCAGGCTCTTTGCCGGTTCCACCGGTTCGGAGACCCTGCCCGGCCGACACGATGGAGGACGCAACACAAATGAGACCTCACGGTATCTTCCGACTGCTGGCACTCATGGCGCTCCTGGGATGGGCGCCATTCTCCCTCCATGCACGAGACGTCGGCGAATCCGGGAGCGGGGACGGCGAGGCGACGTTTTTCGAAGACCTGGTGATGACTCGAGGATTCACCTTGGGAGTGCCGCGGTCCGTCCGTTTCACGCCTGACGGCAAGACCCTCTTCTTCCTGCAAAGCGGGCCTCGAGACCCGGTGTTGCGCCTGTATGAACTTTCTGTCCGGAACGGCAAGGTGCGGGAGTTGCTCGCGCCGGAGGAGTTGCTGGGCGCCAACGACGAATCGCTCAGCGTGGAGGAGAAGGCCCGCCGGGAGCGCCAGCGCATGACCCTGAAGGGGTTCACCTTTTTCCAGTTGTCCAGGGATGGCTCCCGGCTGCTCGTCTCCCTGTCGGGCCGGCTCTTCGTTGTCTCGAGGCGTACCGGTGCCGTTCTGGAACTCCCCTCGAGCGACGAGAGCTGGATCGACCCCAAGTTCTCTCCCGATGGACGTTTCGTTGCAGCAGTGCAATCAGGAGAGCTGTTCGTGATCGACCTGGACACCATGGAGGCCACCCAGGTTACCTCAGGAGGAAACGATACCCTGACCCATGGTCTGGCCGAGTTCGTCGCCCAGGAAGAAATGGGACGATACTCCGGGTACTGGTGGTCCCCGGACAGCAGCCGTATCGCATACGAGGAGGCCGATACCAGCGCGGTGGAGACGCTCTACATCATGTCGCCGCGGCACCCCGAACGTCCTCCAACCAGCTTCCGCTATCCTCGAGCCGGCACGCCCAACGCCACGGTGAGACTCGGCATCGTGGCGCGCGCAGGCGGCGAGCCCACCTGGGTGGACTGGGACAAGGAACGCTATCCCTACCTGGCTCGAGTCGTCTGGCAGGAGCATGGCCCGCTCACGCTGGTGGTACAGACGAGAAGCCAGCAGGAAGAAGCGTTGCTGGCGGTCGACGATGCCGGCAACACCCGGGAACTCCTGGTAGAACGCGATGAGGCCTGGGTCAATCTCGGACCGAGCACCCCGGCCCATCCCATGCCCTGCTGGCTCGAGGACGGCCGTGGCTTCCTGTGGCACACCGAACGCAACGGGGGCTGGCAGATCGAACTCCGGGACCCCGATGGCACGCTCGTCCGCCCACTCACTCCGGTTGGCATGAACCTGGCCGAGGTGCTCGACGTCGACGTGCGTTCGGGCACCTTGATGGCCGCCGGCGGACCGGACCCGCGCGAATCGCACCTGTTCCGCGTCGCGTTCACCGGGGAAAAACCGCGCCAACTCACCGGCGAGCCCGGTATGCACTACGCGGTGTTCGCGGATAACCACAAGGTGTATGCCCACACGTTCGTGCTCGAGGACGGACGGCGCGGTACATGGATACGAACCGCCCGCGGGCGCGTGAAGGCCCGCTTGCCCTACGCGGCCGAAGCGCCCCCATTCTTGCCACGGTTCGAGATCCTCCAGGTAGGCGAAGAACGCAAGTTCGATGCTGTCGTGGTGAGGCCTCGAGACTTCGACCCTGAGACGCGCTACCCGGTCATCCTCCACGTGTACGGGGGACCGATGCACAAGATGGTTACCAGGAATCCCTACCGGTACCTCCGCGACCAGTGGATGGCGGACCACGGATACCTGGTCGTGTCGGTGGACGGCCGGGGCACGCCCGGCCATGGCCGGGACTGGGAACGGGCCATTCGCGGCAACCTGATCGACGTCGTGCTCGAGGACCAGGTTGCGGGGTTGCGGGCACTGGCCGAGGCGTTCCCGGAGATGGACCTGGACCGGGTCGCCGTCACCGGGTGGTCCTTCGGGGGGTACGTCGCCGCAATGGCCACCATCCGCCGCCCGGACGTCTTCCGGGCCGGGATCGCCGGCGCCCCGGTTACCGACTGGCTGGACTACGACACCCACTACACGGAACGCTACCTGGGCCTCCCGGCCGACAACCAGGACGGGTACGCGGCAAGCAGCGTCCTCTCCCATGCCGCCGACCTCCGCCGACCACTGATGTTGATCCACGGCGTCACGGACGACAATGTCTATTTCGTGCATACGTTCAAGCTGCTCGATGCGCTGTTCAGCGCGGGGCGCCCCTACGACCTGGTCTTGCTGCCCGGGACCCACCTCTTGCCGGATCCGGTGCAAAGGCGCAACCTGTGGACACGCGTGATGGACTATGTCGACGCCCACGCCGGTAACGTCCAGTAGGGGCGCGGGAGGGGCGGTGCGCCCCTACGGGAGACCTGCCCATCACCAGGTTGCGGAGTAGGAGCCGCGGGGATGGTCACCCCAGGGCTGAAGGGGCGCAGCACGCTGCGCCCCAACAGATACGCGGTCTCCCCAGGGCGGACACCGAGGCAACCCCGGCGACACCGCCGCATAGATCTCGAGGGTCCCTTGATACGCGGTTCCGTCACGGCGGACGCGGGGCACCCCTTACCCGTCCAGACCTCCCTGGCCGATGAGGACCCATCTGTAGTCGTCGTCGCACCGAGCGCAGGTGTCGAACCAGGCGCCAGTAGCCACGATCCGGTGCTTGATCTCGAGAAGGTCTGGCCAGTTGGTCCGGCCCACCCGGCCCAGGCGGTACCGGCCCGCCACATCGTTGACACAGGGGAAAAGGACACCGTCCGCCGTGATGAAGGTGACCGAGGCGAAGATGCCGCACCCCGAGCGGGTCCCGGAGCGCGGGCGTGTGTCGCCATGGCATCCACGGCCGTGCTCCCGCCGCCAGAAAAAGGAGAAACCGCTCGCGCCGGTCCACTGCCGGACGCGGTCCGCCTCGAGGCGATTCCTTGGTGTTTCCACGAAGTTGACCCGCACCCGGAGCCCCCCGGCACGGTGCCCGGAGAGATGTTCCAGGTGGGCCTCCAGGTCTCGGGCCGCTCGAGCCGGATAGCCGAACCACGGCGGCGGGCCGTGAAGGCTCACCTGGACCTGGGCAATCCCCGCCGCCACCAGGCCGTCTTGCAGCCTCGAGGTCAGCCGCAACCCGTTGGTCACCAGGCAGGACGAAAACCCACGATCGGACAGCCGCGCGACATGGGTCTCGAGGCGCGGATGGAGCGTGGCCTCGCCGAGCCCGCTCAGCATGACCATGGCGTGTTCCGGGAGGAACTCGAGCACCGCGTCGAACGTCTCGTCCGAAATGAACCGGTCCCGGCGCGCCATCCGGTCTCGAGGACAGAATCCGCAGGCGGCGTTGCAGGTGGAGACCAGCTCGAGGTCGAACAGCGGTGGATTCTCGAGGAGAGACAGGTTCGCGGCGATTCGGCGGCTGCTCGGCCAGGCGCAGACCTGTCGGATTCGGGATTCGGTCTCTTCCGACGTCATCTCTCCTCCCTCTGTGAAGACAGGGCGAACGGGCGCATCCGGCCGCTCCACCGTACCGGGGCGGCGTTGTCCGCGTCGTTGAGGAAGCCGTTCGGGTCGTAGGGAACCGGGACGTGCTCCGCGGGCTTCTCGTAGTTCATGCCGCACCCGTCGCACGGGCCCACCGGGCGCTCCGCGGCGAACCCGTGTCGAATGGCGCGGTAGAACTGGCCGTTCCAGGCGTCGGCAAAGCGCTCGATCCGGCCGGCGGACCGACCGCCGTGGGAGTGGCAGACCCGCACCGACCCATCCAGGTCGATCCAGGCCTGGTGCCAGGGCAGAAAGCAGGGACGGTGCTTGAGGTCGTCCGGCAACCCGCCCGAGGGCTCGGCGAGCTGCAGGTCGATCTCGAGTTCCTCCCCCAGCGCCACGGTCTCCGGAAGCACCCTCTCTTCATACTCCTCGAGGGATGTCATCAACGACAGAGCAACCATCTCCTTGCTGAAGCTGAAGAGGTGGTAGGCCTTGACCCGGTCGGCGCCGAGACGTGCGGCCAGCCGGACGAGATCGGGCAGCTCGTGTACGTTGTCCTGCATGAGCGTCATCTGGAGCGCCACCACGGGGCGCCGCGCCCGCACCTGGCGCAGCCGCTGCACCAGGGCCTGCACGTTCTCGCACGTGCGCGCGAACGATGCCCCCCGCCGGAACCGCTCGAACGTCGCCGCGGTGGCCCCGTCGAACGACACCTTGACGTCCCGCACGATGGGGGCGATCCAGGCGATCCGGTCCTGGTCGAGCAGGGTGCCGTTGGTGGTCAAGTCCAGGAGCACGCCGTACTCGGCCAGCCGGCGACACAGATCGCGGAATCCGGGCCAGACCAGGGGCTCGCCCAGGTTGGTCGGGTGAAGCTCCACGAGGTCGGAAAGGAGCTGCGCCTCGAGGAGGTCCACCAGCCGCGGCTGGAGGACGCGCCGTTTGGCCGATCGAGGAATCTGGCAGTGTGGGCAGGCCAGGTTGCAGGTCTCGTTGGTCTGCAACGTCACCTTGTCGGGCAGCGCGTCGACCACCTCGGCCCGGGAGGCATACGCGGCCTCGGCCCGCCGGAGGTTCTCCAGCTTGCGCGGCGTCAGGGGGTGGGCCGAGTCCAGGGCGTCAGCGTCGATGAAGGGATCCATGAATCACCACACCATCCAGGCCCAGGGTGCGGGCCGTTGACAAGGCCTCCTCGAGCCGGTGCACGATGGGCTGGCCCGGTCCGTTGAACGAGGTGTTGATCAGGCCCGGCACGCCGTGCTCGTGCCAGAGCGTTCGGAGCAACGCCCGCATCCAGTCGTTGCCGTCCTCCTCGCCGACCACCTGGGCCCGCACGGTGCTGTCGGCGTGGATGACCCCACGCAAGGCGTCGTGCCAGGCGGGTCGCACCGTCCACGCGCCGAGCATCCAGCGCGAGAGGTGGCTGCGCACAGCCAGGGGCTCCAACACCTCCTCGGCGGCCTCCCGGCACAAGATGGGCGCCACGGGTCGATACCAGGCCCGGTGCTTGATGGTCTCGCTCAGCCGCACGCGAATCGCCGGATCGTCGGCTCGAGCCAACAGGCTCCGGTGTCCCAGGGCGCGCGGGCCAAACTCGGCCGGGCCGTTGCACACTCCCACCACCTTGCCATGGAGCAGTAGCCGGACCACGTCCGGCACGGCCTCGAGGCCGGGTTCTCCGTCGGGCACGTCGAACCGGTTGAGGAACGGTCCGTGTACGGGCAGGTCGCCGTGCTCGAGGTACTCGATCCATGCCGCGGCTCCCAGGGCAAGGCCGCCGTCGTTCGTGCCCGGAGGGACCCAGACATGGTCGAAGTGTTGTTGCAGCCGGGTGTTCGCCGGGATGTTGAGCGCGGCGCCGCCCGCGTAGTAGAGCGTGCGTCGGTCCGGGGCCCGGCGGAGGATCTCACGGGTCACCGCCTCCTCGAAGGCGTGCTGGAGGGTCGCGCAGAAGTCCATGCACGGCCGCGCGTGCGGGTCGATGGTGCCGAGCCGTTGCTCGAGTAGAATGTGGGCCTGGTCGTCCTCGAGGTCGAGGAGCCAGCGGCGCTCGCGGAGCCAGGTCTCGAGGTCGTGGTCCGGCCGGCCGAGCGCGGCGTAGCCCATGAGCCGGCCGGGAATGGCCAGGTGATCCTCGGGCCGGAACCCCAGGATGGCCCGGACGCCGGGGTTCACGCTGAAGTTGTTGACCACATCCTTGAGCAGGTCCCACGATGCCTCCTCGAGCACGGGGCGGCCGTCCTGGATGCGCCAGAACGAGGATGAGGATCGGGACGCGCCGCCATCCACGTGGACGGCCAGGTCGCCGGTCTCGAAGCATCCCGTAAATGGGAGGATAGAGGCGATGTGGGCCGCCTCGTGGCACAACACCCACCCTTCGACGGGCCGGCGACGCACCCCGTCCGGATACCAAAAGACCTCGGCCGGCACCGGTTCCGCCGAGATCCCCACCTCGCGCCGGGGCTCGATCCGCAAGTTCCCGTCGGCCGACACGAACGCGCTCCCCACGAAGGAGTTGACGCTGACGAATCGGACCGGCTCGTCCGGCGGGACCAGCCGTGAGAGGATCCCGGAGACCAGGGTTGGAAGTCGGTTGTCGTGCTTGACGCCGCTCCACCGCTCGAGCTGCACCACGGTGAGGACGCGGCCGTCGCGCATGAGGGCCAGGGCGTGGTCGTGCACGTAGACCGGTCGAGTCCCGTGGGTGGCGTCCGGGATGCCATAGATCCCTACCGTGATCATGCCGGCACCTCGTAGGTTCGCCCGTTCCAGGTGAGGTGGCCCGGGGTGAGGACACACCCATCCAGGAAGTCGATCCACCTGTCCGCGAATCGGTCCCCGGTCACCCAGGCAATGGACGGGAGCACGATCGCGTCGTGGGTGACGGCCAGGCCGCTCGTGCCGTGCCGCGCCAACCGCTCGAGCAGGGTGTCGAACAGGAGCCGCGTTCCCTCCTCGAGAGGACGCATGCACCCCCAGGTCTTGCCCTCGATCTGCCCCCGGACCATCACCTCGTTGCCATGCTGCTCGAACACCTCCCCGCCTCGATCCGGGTCGATCACGAAGGGGCCCGGGCTGCCGAGTACCGGGGAAGGTTCCGGCTCGACGCCCACGAGGCGTGCCGTTTCGATGCAACGGCGATAGGGGCTCGAGAGGGCCCAGTGCAGCTCCGCGCCCACCAGGTCGCCAAGGGCACTTGCGCGCCTCCGGCCGGTCTCGTTGAGGGACATCTCCGGGGCGGAGCCGGTCTCGATGTGCGGCCGGTCGCTGTGGCGAACCAACAGGACTCGAGGCGATTTCGTGACCTCGAGGCTGCGTCTGAGCGCCAGTGGGATATCGACAGTCATGGGTGATTCTCCTTCGATTGGGGGGGGCACATCGATGGTCATGGATGATTCTCCATTTTTTCGAAGTGCTCGAGGTGCCAAGAACGGAGCAGGTCGGACCGCCTCGGTGCTTCTTCTGGCGATCTCCTCCCGCAAGGGCCAGGGGCCGAGCCGGCCGTCCTCCCAACTCGGTGCAGGGCCGGTGTCGCGGAGCACGACTCGAGCCGTTCCGTCCT
>JAJRTE010000240.1 GCA_024278455.1 Myxococcota bacterium | reverse complement strand
CGCGCTCCAGTATTGCGCCGACCTCGATCAACCGTTCGAGGATGTCACGCCGAGGCCGATCGAGGCGCCCTCCCCCACGCCCGGTGCCGAACCCACGGCGACCCCGGAACCGGGACCAACGCCGACGCCAGGACCATAGGATACCGGCACCGGCGACCCACGGCCGACACCGGCACGCCGGGCATGCCCGTGCCGACAACCTGCGAGGAGCAATGCAGATGGTAGCCATCCCTGTTCTCTTCTGGATGACGCTGGGGGCACTCGGCGCCACGGCCGGTGTCGTTCCCGATGGTAGTCCGCCCGACACCGGCGCTGCACGATCCGGAGAGGCGGTGCGGACGGCGCGGACCGCGCAACAGACCGCAGTCGATCTGGTCCGGATCGCGATGGCTCGAGACCCGGCTGGCCAGGCGGCAGACACGGCGCCGCCGGATGAAGAAGCAGCGGCCGGCGGTGCCGAGAACTCGAGCCAGACCCAGCAGGCCGGGACCACGGGCCGACCGGAGCCTGACGAACAGGCCGATCAACAACCCCCTCAGGACGAAGCGGCGGAATCCAGCAACGCCCCGGCGCAAACGGACGAATCCCGCGATGCGGAAGACGACGCAACCGGCACGCCAGCCGGCGGCGATGCCTCGAGCGCGGAAAGCTCCGCGGCATTCCAGGCCCGTCGCAATGCCGCGGAGAAGCGTTTCCAGACCGGCCTGACGCCCCCAGGCGTCAAGGGCCTGTGGTGCGGCGCACAACTCGGCGCCCTGGCAGGCGACTTCGAAGGCAACGCCACCGCCGACGACTTCCTCTTCTTCGCCGGCTCCCTTGCCTCCATCCGGCTCGGGTTCGTCCAGGGTCTGACCGACAAGCTGGGATTCGTGGCGGAGATGCGGATGGCACGCACTGGCGCCATGTTCCACAACACGACGGGTTTCGAACTGGGGGTACGCGCCGCGCCCTTCGGCCCAGGCCGGCACGGCGTCCCGATGACCGTCGCCGCCCGTATCGGCGTGAGCGCACTGCCGGGTTTTCTCGGACTCGCCTGGCAACAAGACGCTTTTTCCTCCCAAAGCATCGATGAGCCCTCGGGGCTGGGCTCATTGCGCCTGGATTTCCGTATCCCGCTGGTCGTGCGGACTGAAAGGATCTGGTACCTGGCCGGGGAGACGGCTTTCGCCTACGACGTGGTGCAGCGCGAAGTGTACCAGTCGGACTTGTCCGTCCAGAAAACGACCCGGCTGAATCTCTACTCGAGCGAGCTTCTCGCCGGCGTCGGCACCGGCTGGGCCATTCCCGGGAAACACCTCGGCGTCCGGGTCGAATTCCTGGCTGGAGCGCTGACGTGGCCCTCGGGGATGGGCGAGACCGGTGGTACCACGGGGGTCGCCCTGGTCCGAGCCGGTATCGCCGGGCTGTCGGAGGATGACCTGAAGCGTGCCGGAACGCACGAGCCTGCCCCGTAGCGCCGAGATGGGACGCGCCGGTCCCGGGCCGGCCCGGAGGCTACCACTCGAGGCTGGCGCCCACGGAACCCCAGACGAAGGCCTCGCCGGCCAGCGACACCGCCTCGAGGTTGGTCCAGGTCAGGTGCACACCGGGAGTGAGCGTGAGTGGCCCTGCGTCGATCGCCAAGGTGAGGTCCGCGGTGGCGTCGACGGTGTTGTCCCGCTCGCGATCCCCGCCGGTCCAGAGTTTGATCCCGGCGGTGCAGCCCGGCTCGAGGGACAGGCTGTCGCCAAGCGGGATGGAACGGCTCGCCGACGGGTTGACATAGACATAATCATAGCCGACGAGTGCCTCTTGGACGTGGGTGAAGTAGGAGAGGACGAGACCCAGGGTGGCGGCAGTATCCCACGTGACGCTGGCCATCGGCTCGATCCACAGAGGCATCCTCGTCCCGGCTTCTTCCGGGTCGGCGAAGACATAGAGGTACGCCACGAGGGTTGCGCCGAGCACCAGGTCGCCCTCGAGGAGTTCCTGGTCGTAGCCGAGGCTGAGGTCTGTCTCGTGCCCGACCCCTTCGAGAACGAGGTCGCGGCGGTTCGGCCCATTCAACTGAAAGGCCCCCCAGTAGCCGACCCAGAGCCCGGTGTCCCCCACGGCCCAGGACACACCGGGCGCGAGGAGTCCGTGGAAGTCCTGCTGTCTGCTGGACTGGAACACGTTGGTTCCCCGGAACTGGTAGGCGGTGGCAAGGTCCAGCGTGAAGGTCAGACCGGGCGAGGAGGACGACCCCATCTGTGCTGACCCGGTTTCCGCACTTGCCGGAGACCCGTTGCCGGAGTCCATCGTCCCGCCAGCCGGCAAGAGGAGCATCAACGTCGCTATCGCGTTCACCAGTACGAGGCCCATGGTCGCCTCCCGTCACCACGACGTGCTTCTGATTCGCAGCATCGTCTTGTCTACCACCCGGGACACGGGCTGTCACGCAGTTTCCGCAGAGAGCGCTCCTCTGGCCCGGCTACCGGGTCGCCATTGACATCGGGGGGCGAAACGCCGAGAATGACGGAGATTCCATGTAGGTCCCGCAGGCCGGATCGAGCCGTCTCGAGACCGGGCGGCGGGCGGAGAACAGGCGTCCGGCGGGCGCACCACGGGGGAACGCCGGTTTGATTGCCGCGATCTTGCATTCTGTCGGTGTCGTCGTGGAACTTCTCCGCGCGCCCGGTGTCTACTTTTCCATAGGGGCGCACGGAGCGGGCCCGGTCCGCGGCGGAGGGCTCTCCGACGAGCGACTGGTGGCATTGTTCCAGAACGGAGACCGACAGGCCTTCGAGGCGCTGGTCCGCCGGTACCAGAACCTGGCGTTCACGGTGTGCCGCCGCTACCTCGGCAGCGATGAACTCGCCGAGGAGACGGCCCAGGACGTGTTCATCGGTCTGTACCGGAACCTGGGGAAATTCCGGGGCGAGGCATCGTTCAAGAGCTGGTTCTACCGCGTGCTGGTCAACCGTTGTCGCAATCGCCACAAGGCGATGACACGTCGCAAGCACCACTTGCACGATTCGATCGACGCCGGTACCGGAAACGACCGCACGAAGCCTCGAGACCTGGTCGACCAGCGACCAGACCCCGAGTGTGCGCTGGAGGCCTTGCGCGAGCAGCAACTGATCAACCAAGCGCTCGAGGCACTTGGCGAGCAGGCCCGCATGGTGTTGCTGCTCCGGGAGGGACAAGGGCTGTCCTACGACGACATCGCCGCCACGCTCGGCGTGCGCGCCGGCACGGTCAAGTCCCGTATCCACCGGGCTCGAGCGGACCTCAAGCGCGAGGTCGAAAGATTGTCGGAGGGAAAGCCGCGACGTGGGTGAGACCCGTATCGCGGCAGGACGAAAGCAGGGAGGAACGGCGGTGCAACTCGAGCACCCAGCCATCGAGCGCCTGTCGGCGTACCTGGAGCACGAACTCTCCGAGGAAGACACGGCCGAAGTGGATAGCCACCTCGCCGATTGCCCGGCATGCCAGGCACACCTCGAGTCGCTCCGGCACGCACTGGATGTCCTGCGCGCCCTGCCGGAACTCGAGGCCCCGCCCGGTTTCACGGAACGGGTCATGACCCGCGTGGACGCCCTCGAGCGCCGCCGGTTCCGGGCGTTCTTCCTCCGGTGGCACCTGGCGCCGATCCTGGCCCCGGTCGCCGCGGCCACGCTGGTCGTGGTCATGATACGGCATCCCCTGTCCGACAAGGTGCCCGTCCCGGCCATCGAGCATGCCGAAAAGGCGTTCGAGGGGACGGCGGCGGAGCCGGTGCTCGAGGTGGACCGCGTGGAGGAGAAGGCCGAATCCCCGCGAACATCCGGGGACGGCACCCGGAACGGGCCGGAACGAGCCGCAACTCGAGCCAACGGCGTCGCGTCCGGCGGCGGAGCCATGCGATCGGGCGAGCCCGGCATGCGAGGCGGCGGGGGAGACGTCCTGGGCGGCCGGATCGAGGGGGTCGGGGGGGAAGGCGCCGGTGGCGTGGGAACGCAAGCGAGCCGGGCCGGCCCGGAGAAGACGGCTGCCTTGCTCGACAAGGAGCAGGCCCGTGTCAAGGACGAGGCACTCCCCAAGGGACCGACGCCCCAGCAGGTCCACGGGGGCGCGGTGTCGCCGGAAACCGCACCCGCGCCGGCGCCGGCAGCGACCGGAAGGGCAGAGCCCCAGCCGTTGTTCGCCCCGCAACCCGCTCCTCCTGGCGAAGCCGGCGTTCTGGCAGCGAGAAAACGAGACCTTGGCAAGGTCGAACTGGACAGGGCGGCGGAGGCGCAAGAGCGCGTCCCGCCTGCACCGGACGATGGCGAGGGCGTGCTGGGGGACGCCGTAGCCGGGAGCTTCGCCCCTGCTCCGCCGATCGGCGACGTGCAGGCCGTCCCCCCGTCAGCCCGGCCGGCACCCGGGACGCATGGCTGGTCGCTTCCCAGGCGCAAGGCGAAGAAAGCAGAGCTGCGGACCGAAGTCCCCACGGCGCCGGCCATGGCACCGCAGGCCCTCGAGTCGTTCCAGACGGCCGGCAAGGGCGAGGTGGCACCGGCACTGGATGCGACAGCGCAGGAAAGCGCGACCGCGGGTGACGTCACCTGGGACGACATCTTCGCGGATGAAGACGCGACCCCCCTGCCCGCCCGCGCCGAATGGGAACCCTCGAGAGCCAGACACTCCGAAGCCGCGACCGCGACGCCGCCCGACGCCGTGGTCGTGCTCGAGTACCAACCCGGCCTCTGGCGCCGGGTGGGACACCTGCTCAAGAGCCTCGGCGCCACGGCGAAGCCTCCGCGCAGGTACGAAAACGGCAAGGTGGACATTCGCGCCATGTTGCCGCCCGGGGCCTATCCCAGGCTGGTGGACCAACTCAAGGCCATGGGCGCCGCCGGGGCGACACCGCTGCCAGCAGCCGGCGCCGGCCACCGCGACGTGCTGATTGTCATCAATCCCCCGCAATAACCTGCCACAAGCGCCCGGGGTGCCTGCCCTTCCCTCTGGCCCGCCATCGCCCCTCCCGTCGTTCGGCAGCCCGGGGCCAACCCAAAAAAAACATCGGAACTTTTGCCGCGGGGTGTTGTCAGCCTGGTCATCGACAGAACGACCTGTACAAGGAGAGATGGTCATGACACGACAGCAGGCAACTCTCACCATCCTGATCGGCACCCTTTTCGCCCTGGCCGCGGCCGCGACCTCTTCGACCGCGACAGCCGCGTCCTCCGGCCCCTACCGTATGGAGGTCCTGGTCGATGGCATGCCAGCGGCCGAGTACACCCACCGGGGCAAGATCTACGTCGAAGCATGGCAAGGTCGCGAGTACGCCATCCGGCTGAGCAACCACACCGGGAACCGGGTGGCCGTGGCGCTGTCCGTGGACGGATTGAACACGATCGACGCCCGACACACGACCGCCTACGACGCGCGCAAGTGGGTGCTCGGTCCCTACGAAACCGTGATCATCCGCGGATGGCAGACCTCGAGCGACACGGCCCGGCGGTTCTACTTCACGAACGAGACGAGTTCCTACGGCGCGTGGCTGGGAAAGACGCGCGATCTGGGCAACATTTCGGCGGCCTTCTTCACAGAACGCACCCCCGAACCACCAGCCTACACCTACTATGACTCGATCGAGGAATCCAAAACAGCAACTGGTGGCTGGGATTGGGGATGGGGGGCCGGACGGGCCGAAGGCCCAGCCCAGGAGGCAGCCCCGTCCTCGCCGAGTCTCGACAGCACGGCAACGGCTCGCAAGGCGCGACGAAGCCATGGCGCTGCCCAGGTGCCCGCCGATGACAGGTTCGCCGCGACGGGAATCGGCCGCGAGACCGCCAACAGCGTCTACACGGTCGCATTCCAGCACGGGCGGAAGCCGGCGGCCGTGGTGACGGTGCGCTACGAATTCCGCGACGCACTGGTCAAACTCGGCGTACTGCCCCGGCCCTGGACACCGAATCCCTACGTCCGGCGCGAGACCTCGAGCGGGTTCACCGACTACGGCTATGCCCCCGACCCCTACAGCGGACGGTAGGAGCCCGACCCCCGCGCAGGCAGCCCGTCACTCCCCACTCGCCGCTCCCCACTCGCCGCTCCCCGCTCGCCACTCCCCACTCGCCGCTCGCCGCTCCCCACTCCCCGCTCGCCGCTCGCCGCTCCCCACTCCCCACTCGCCACTCGCCGCTCCCCGCTCGCCGCTCG
>JAJRTE010000239.1 GCA_024278455.1 Myxococcota bacterium | reverse complement strand
TGGCCGATCTCCCGTCGATGCCGATCATCAAGGGGCGTCCGGGTCCGGGGCTGCTGGCGCAGGTCGTGGTCTCGAAGTACGGAGACCACCTGCCGCTGAACCGTCAGGCGGGGATCTTCGGCCGCCACGGCCTGGCGATCCACCGCTCGACGCTCTGCGACTGGATCGGGGATGCGGCGAGCCTTCTCCGGCCGATCGTCGAAGCGATGAAACGCGAGATCCTGGCTACCGGCCTCTCCCCACTGTCTGACTCACAGGGCGGCCATGGAGGGCCTTGACGGGAGAAAGGACGGCGCATAGATTGGGCTTGGTGTCGGTCTATGCCTGGATCACGGAGGACAATGAAGTATCCCGTCGGTTCCTGGAGAAGAACGGTTTCGAGCTTGCGGGGCGCATTCGGAACGGAACCTGCTCCGGTGGACGTCAGGTCGGTCGGGTCCGCTATGATCGAATTCTCGATGTAAGCCGTTGACTCGTGTTGAAGGTGGCCGTGCGAGATCTCTACAGGTTGGCATGCGGATAGTTTTCATCCAGCACGGAGACTACCGGGAAACCGTCTTCAGGTTCCTGGAGGGGAAGGGGGAGACCTGCGGGAGCCAGCGGTATTCCGTCGAGTTCGTTGCCCGGCTTTGCTCTGCAGCGGATGAGGTTGCGGTGCTGTGTGTGACTGCGGGACCGTATGATGAGATGCTCCCCAATGGAGTGCGTGGGATTGGCATGCCGATCAGGGGAACCGGCGCTGTCGGCTTTCGAGGTCTCACGGCCAGGTTGGAGGCTGCAAGCCCGACACACCTGGTGTTGCGGTCCCCTATGACCGGAGTTCTGCGATGGGCGGCGGATCGGGGTGTTCGGTGTCTGCCTATGCTGGCGGACAGTTTCGGTTCCGGGGTCCGGGGATGGGTGGGGAGGCGTCGCCTGGGCAGGCAACTCAGGCGGGGCGAATTCCCCTGGGTGGGCAACCACAACCTGAATGCATCCCGGTCCCTTGCGAGACTCGGTGTCGACCCGGGGCGGATCATCCCCTGGGATTGGCCGCCGACCAGTGACCCGGCTGGTGAGCCAGTGCTACAGCCACGGGTGAAGAAGGGGCCGCGGCGTCTCCTGTACGTGGGGTCCTTGATCGAGGCGAAGGGGCTCCCCGACGCGATCACTGCGCTGTCGATCGTCCGCGCGCGGGGATTCGATGTTGAACTGACTGTCGTCGGGGCGGGGGATCAGGGGCAGTGGCGTGAACTTGCAGGGAAAGAGGGAGTATCGGATCAGGTCACGTTCACGGGGCGAATCGAGCATGATCGGGTGATCGGGTATCTCCGCGAGCACGACATCGCGGTCGTGCCCAGCCGTCACGATTACCCGGAGGGCTTTCCCAAAACCGTGAACGATGCCTTCTCCATGCGGATCCCGCTGCTGTTGTCCGACCACCCGGTCTTTGCCGGGCGAGTGAGGGACGGGGTGGGGGCGCTGTTCTTCCGCGGCAGCAACCCTGAACATCTGGCAGAGCGCATTGCCGAGTTGCTTGAGGATGATGCTCTCTACGAGTCCCTCTCGGAATCAGCGCTGGAAGCCTTCCGTGCCATCGAATGCCCGGCGAAGTGGGGAGACGTGATCCTGCGTTGGTTGAAAGGCCGCCCTGAAGATCGGGAGTGGCTCCGGAAGCACACGCTCGCCGCGATGGAGGAGTGAGCCTGGGGCCCGGAGTGTCAGAAGGTCCTGGATACGAGGAGCATGTCTCCTGATG
The DNA here is from genome assembly GCA_024278455.1 of Myxococcota bacterium. Classification (GTDB taxonomy): domain Bacteria; phylum Myxococcota_A; class UBA796; order JAJRTE01; family JAJRTE01; genus JAJRTE01. Next base: position 24,863 of record JAJRTE010000239.1, on the reverse strand, counting down.
GGGAAGATAGCCCGGAGAAGTCATCGAGGGGTTGAAGATCCACGGTCCTGCTGTCTCGAAAGTCACCCACCTTCCGGAAGCTGAACCCGCGCTGTGTGAGGAAGTGCTGGACCTCGAGCAGGTTGGTTCCGAACGAGGGTAGATGGTGGGCATGGACTTCGAGGAGCATGATCAGGTCGTCCTGTTCGAGAATCTTCTCCATGCCTTTGAGAGCAGCCATCTCCGCTCCATCGATGTCCATCTTGATGAGATTCGGGAGGACTCCCTGGCGGGCGAAGAACTCATCGAGAACGAGCGTCTCCGTGGTGAGGGTGAGGGGGTAGGGTTCGATGCTCTCCTGCGCGATCTTGCCGAGAAACGAAAAGGGATGGGGGACGAACTCGACGGGAGAGCCAGCTCTTGCCCCCACCGCTGCGTTCGTGATGATCGCTGTTTCGATGTGGTTCAACTCGAGGTTGCGCTCGATGATGGGGCGCAGCGTATGATCCATCTCGAATGTGAAGATGGGAAGCCCGGGACGTGCGACCCCCGCAACGACGGTGAAGTAACCCAGGTTCGCTCCCACATCGGCAAATGCCCGGGCATTCGGGAGCCGTTCGACCAGGAGAGAGGTGACAGCCGGTTCGTAGACCATGCCACTCATCTGCGGGCCGTAAAACCAGTAGTTGCTGTAGAAATCCTCGGTGGAGAACGTGGCTTTGATGCCTGCGAACTCAAGGGGAAATACGGCGTGTCGGCTCCAGTAGTTCTGGATGAGGAGTTTCTTGATCTTCTTGCGGGCCAACCAGATCCCGGCGAGCGCGGCGAGCTTCTGTCCAAAGCGGAGCTTCATGGGGCACCTCGGTGTACGAGCCGTATACTCTTCGGAGCAGGCGAGGTTTCAATTGAGCAGGATAGCAGGACTGGCTCCTGGGGGATATGCTGCCGAGGCTGGGAATGGAGGCAGGTCGTGTCCGTCATGATGTCTTCGGGGGCCCTCGGACTGTCGTGTTTGCGGAGGATGACGCTGGAGTATCCGGGTATTCCTGATGAGCCGTTCGAGTTCCCGGTGGCACCGAACCGCAAGAGGCGCCTGGTCGTTCTCGTGGGCGTGCTGGGCCTCTTGATCCTGCTCGGAGACGCCTGCCTCCTGACCGGAGACCGGGAGATGGCGAGGACGCCGCGCCACCGGGCCGACCCGATGGCAAGGCGCGCCTGCTGCACATGGCGAAGAGCATGAGAGCGGAAGATCCCGCCGCCGGCAAGGTCGATGCCGAGGAACTCATGGAGCGGATTGTCGCCCCGGGGAACCTTGCGACGGCCTTGTTGAACGTCGCGAGGAACAAGGGAACTCCCGGCGTGGATGGTCGCAGCATCGAAGAGGTGGTCGGAGCATTGGACCGGGTCCATCACCAGTGGCTTCTCTCCCGACTGGGGCAGAGAATCACCGACGACCGGGTACCTGTTCCGATCAAGCGCGTGTTGAAGGCGAAGGTGGTAATCCCGGATGGAACGCGGGTGGGCACCCCGCAAGGCACCCCGCAAGGAGGTCCGCTGTCGCCGCTGCTGTCGCCGCTATCAAATGTCGTTCTGGACGAACTCGATCAGTAGCTTCACCGACGCGGCCTCCGCTTTGTGCGGTACGCGGACGACTGCAACATCTTCGTCCGGAGCGAGCGCGCCGGGCACCGGGTCATGGCCTCTACGAGGCGTTTCATCGAAAAACGTCTGCGCCTCCTGCTGAACGAGGAAGAGAGTGCGGTGGCTCGTCCCAGCGAACGTCACTTTCTCGGCTTCAGACTCTGTGTGGCCGAGCTTGACCCCGGTGTATCAGCCTTTCCGATCGTCGGGCCGGAGAGAACGCTTCTGGATCGAGCTCCAGACCGAGCCCGGCATGCCCGCCCCGCTCCGGAAATGATGGGAAGGACTTCGCGCGAACCCCCGGTGCGCTTTCCGGTTTCACGTTCAGGCTTCGGTGGTCCGCTTCCTCCGGGCAAACCCGGAATCCGGGACCTGTCCCCCGATCATCTCAGACCTCCCGGCCGGTCAGCAGCGGGAGGATTCAAACCCCTTGAGCGACCCTTGAGCGATTCGATCCGAAGAAAACGGCAAAGCGATTCGCGGTTTTCCCAATATAGGAGTGCTGGCGCACCCGGATTCAGGGGCAGATGAAGGAGGGACGATGAATCTTCGCACTCTGGCAGTTTCCGCTATCGCGGTCGCCCTGCTTTTTGGCTTCGGACAGCTGACCGCCGAAGCGGGCAGTGTTCTCGATCAGTCTCACATGCCGAACCCCGCCGACGGGGCCCTGGTCATCGGCACCCATACCTCCTGGAGCGCGTTCGGCGCGCAGACCTTCCAGGTCGGCATGAGTGGAGACCTCGACCGGGTGGATGTCCTGGTGAGGCGTGACAAGACGAGTGCCACCCAGCCTCTCGTTCTCGACATCCGGACCACCGTCTCCGGAGCCCCATCGCTGGGCGACAACCTTTCGGGCGCGAATATCCTCGCTCACGCGAGCCTCTCCGCGGCGGGGATCCCCCTCCAGACTCCGGGGTGGGTGACCTTCGATCTGAGCGGGGCCCCCGCTTCCGTGACCACCGGCGATGTTCTCGCCATCGTCCTTCGGTCCGCGGACACGAACCACTACAGCTGGCTGAGCGGCTCCGTGCCCGGGTACTCCAGTGGCAGCAATTGGTTCAAGGCTGCGGGCGAGACCTCGTGGAGTCCGATGCCGGTGGTTGGGCGTGATTTCGGCTTCAAGACCTGGGTCTCCGCTCCCTCGACCGTTCCGCTCCCCGCCGGTGGTCTGCTCGGTCTCGGTCTGCTCGGAGGCCTGGCCGCGGTGAGGCTTCTCCGGCGCCGCAAGTAGATCAAGCGCTGGGCGGCAACATGTTGTTGCTGATCGAGAACCCTGGTCGAGAACCGCGCCGCGCACCCGCACGAGAGAGGCCGGCTACTTCTTCCAGATCCCCTCGGTTGCCGTCACGAGTCCACTCGCCGGGTCGAAAGTGACTCCGATGTTCTTCCCGAAGCGCTTGCGACGCCAGACCCAGGTGCTGTGGCCCATGATCTGTTCGTAGGTCATCTCCCGGGTCTGGATGCCGTCGGCAGAAGCCGGTGGGCCCATGGAGACGTAGACCTCCTTTCGGCTCATCCCCATCACGGCGATCCCCTTCGCGATGCTGTCGGCGGCCTTCCCCGAGAAGCGCATCGGCGGCGCTGCATGACGACGATGAGGCCCGTCGAATCGCGGTCGCGAGACTCGCTCCGCTGAAGAGCGAACACCTGGCGCAACCGTTCGTTCGCCTGGCACTCAAAGAGAAGAACTCCGCGTAAGTACAGGGGCTGATCCGCGAGGCCCTGGTCGACATCGGACCCGCCGCGCTCCCGGAGATCGAGCGGGGCCTCGCGAAGAACAATCTCCAGACCCTCCGTCGCACCCGGGAAGTGATTGAGCGGAGCCCGGTGACGACCAGGGGGAATGCCGGTACCCGGAAGGCTCTGTTCAGGAGCTGGTAACCTCGCTTCCTGGCGCCGGCGACCGGGTAGAGAAGCAACATGGCGACGAGTTGCGGGGCACTCGCCCTCCGAGGGCCGAATGTCCACCCACGGACGGCGGGTCACCGCAGTGTCGATCACACCCAACGCCGGTCGTCGAGGGCAGTCCCGCCTGTGCCGGAAACCCCCGTCGTCCTGACGCCGAAGAAACCAGAGCCCACATTCCGGAAGGCAACCGCACCGGAACCATCGTGACGCGCCCTGCGGCACAAGCCGTCCCCGGGATTGATCGACCTGTCGACCGCGTCCAGGTGCTTTCCGTCCACCTGCTCCCTCCGTATCCGCGCCAGACCCGAATCAATGATAGAGCAGGGAATTGCTCCGGGTCAGATGTTCAGGGTCCGGCATAATGGTCCTGCTTCGCCCTCTTTGGCACGCCATATTCGGATTTGACGGAGTTATGATGGCTGGAAACATACGGGCGAGAATGGCCCTTCGACTGATCCAGGAGTGGGTAGAGATCCACCAGGAGGAGTTGGAGGCGAACTGGGAGCGTGCTGACGCGAAGCTCCCACATGATCGGATCACGCCTCTGGAGTGGATGCCATGGACATGATGCCGACAGTCATTCGGGCGACGGCCCGAGGAGAGAACCTGATCGCCCGGCAATTCAACGCGAGTCGATTCTCGAGGCGGTCGAGACTCTCGAACTCGTGGATGCGTATCCGGGTGACAAGTACCTTCCGAGCTATCTCGTGCTCGGCAAAGTGGGCGGCGATGTGCTGCATGTGCTGGTCGCCGCTGACGTGAAAGACGATAATGTCCGCATCGTCACGGCATACCGGCCTGATCCGGGTCAGTGGCAGGATGACTTGAAGAACAAGAGAACACGACCATGAAATGTACGGTGTGCGGTGGAGAACTCAAGACGGCAGCGACGGGTCTACCCTTCAAGATCAGCGATACGAGCATCGTTATTCTCAAGGGGCTTCCGGTCGTTCAGTGCTCCGGTTGTCCCGAGTACCTGATCGAGGATGAGGTCCTTCGACGGGTCGATGAGATCTTGGCAAAGGTCGAAGGCCGGACCGAACTTGAAATCGTCCGTTACGCGGCATGAACGACGCAGCAATAACCCCCTGTGTCAGCGTAGTTGTCGCCTTTGGGGGGGGCTCTTCTCAGGGCCCCCATGGGGGCCGCGCAGTGAGGACTTCCCCCGCTTGGTGACGGCGTTCCCGGGAGCGAGATCATGGGATTCAAGGAACTCGAGACGGTGGTCCTGAACCGGGACCTTCCTGAACATGCACTCCGTACAGGCGACCTCGGGGCTGTCGTCCGGGTTTACGAGCCGGATGGGCTCGAAGTGGAGTTCGGCAGCGCATCCGGCAAGACGGAAGCACTCGTGACGCTCAAGGATGCCGACGTTCGAGCGGTTGCTGGCGGCGATCTCATCGCGGTGAGACAGGTCGACCGCACTGCATGACGCGACCGCTCAACAAGCCGATGCAGCGGACCGGCCTCCGGCCGGCTGCTGATCGGCATGACGTCAGGCAGCCCTGATCGGCCAGATGGAGCTGATGTGACTAGAAGCCGTGACCATGTTCTGGCCCATGTGGAGGGGGGAGCGTGAAGTCGACTGATCACCGAGCCGCGAGCTTCACCGCCTTCTTCAGGACCGCGACCAACGGGCTTACGCCATACGACTGGCAACTCCAGGTTGCCGTCGATGGCCTGCCCGACGTGCTCCCCGTTCCAACGGGTCTTGGGAAGACGGAGATCGCGCTCGCGTGGGCGTGGCGCCTTCTGGTCGACAAACAACCCGAGCCCCTGCACCTCGTAGTCTGTCTGCCGATGCGCAGCCTGGTGATGCAGACCGTGCAGCGCCTGAAGGGCTACTTCGAGGCACTCAGAGCCAAGATTCCGGAGGTCGGCGTCCATCAACTCATGGGCGGTGCGATCGACGAAGATTGGGCCCGATGGCCTGACACGCCATGGGTCCTCGTCGGGACGCAGGACCAGCTACTGTCGCGTGCGTTGAACCGCGGCTACGCCATGAGCCGCTTCGAGTGGCCGGTCCACTTCGGCCTTCTCAACAACGACTGCCGCTGGATCATCGACGAGGTCCAGCTCATGGGGCCGGGTCTGTGGACGACCTCGCAGCTCGACTGGATGCGAAGGAAGCGGTTCCCGTCGTTGAAGCCGTGCCTGACGACGTGGATTAGCGCCACCGTGGGCACGTCGTTTCTGCGCACTACCGATCGAACGCGCGACGAGCTTGGCGAACCGTCGCCGGGGCAACTCGCGTTCGAAGGGAAGCTGAAGGCGGCGCTCGACAACGATCGGAGCCTCGAGTGGTGGCGAGCCGCGAAGCGACCCGTCGAGTGGTGGCAGGCGGAGGCCCCGAACACGAAGGCAGGCGGAGGGAAGAAGCGAGGAGCCGCGAAGTCAACGACGATCACTCCCGATGACATCGCCAAGGCGGTGGAGCAGGAGCACGTGGCAGGCACACTCTCCCTCGTCGTCTGCAACACCGTGGACATGGCACGCGAGGTGTCCCGCGCGCTGTCGGTGGGTCACAGGATTCTCTTGACCTCGCGGTTCCGGCGCGAGGATCGCGCCCGTCATGAGCGAAGGCTCTTCGAGTTCGACGCCAACCGAAAGGTAGGCGAGCTGCCGAAGGACGACCCGGGACTCATCTGCGTGAGCACGCAGGTCATCGAAGCGGGCATGGACATCTCTGCGCATCGCTTGTGGTCCGAGCTCTCGCCGTGGCCTTCGATGCTCCAACGTCTGGGTCGTCTGAATCGAAAGGGAGACGATCAGGATGCTCGCGCGTGGGTCTGGGAAACACCGAAGGAAGGTGGGCGGGGGAAGGCCAAGCGCATCGGGCCCTACGAAAGTGCCGACATCAACCGCGCGAAGAAGCTCGTTGGCACGCTCGCGCCCATTACCCGGCAGAAGCCGTTTGCATCAGCGATCGACGACCTGAGCGCGAAGGAGGTGTGCGAGGCGCTGCAGCCGAAACCGTGCCCACTTCCGCGCGCGCTCGATGTCCACGGTCTGTTCTCCACGGAGCGCGATGTCCACGGCGGGTTCACCGATGTCAGTGCTTTCGTGCGTGGCACTGATCCAGATCTCGACGTGACGGTGTTCTGGCGTGACTGGTTGGGCGACGCCCCACCACGCGGCGACGACCTCGACGGACCTCTGCTGGAGCCGGCGAAGGAGGGGTGCCCCGTGTCCTTCGTTCGCGTCCAGAAGATGCTGAAGAATGGCAAGGCCAAGGCTTGGCTGTGGGACGACGAGGCGGACCGCTGGGTGCGTGTGAACCACTGGGGCATCCGCCCCGGCATGCTCGTCATGCTGAAGCGCGACGTCGGCGGCTACGACGCTACCCACGGCTGGACCGGAGACAGGTCGAATGTCCTCGCCGAAGTGCCGCGCGCCGGGCGTGGGGCAACTCTGCGAGACGATACCTGGACCGAGGTCGGCTACTGGTCGAAGCTCGAGGATCACCTCGAGGACGCACGGTCCCAGGCCGTCACACTGTGCGATGCGCTCGACCTCCCCGACGGACTGCGCGCGGCGGTGGTCGAGGCGGCCGCGCTTCACGACCTGGGAAAAGCGCACCCACAATGGCAGGAGCGGTTGCCCGACCGTTCGGGCATCCCCGATGCGCCGCTCGCCAAGACCCCGCGCGTGATCGCTGTCGACATGGTGGGCGACGGCGCCCAGGCTGTTGCTGGAAGGCTGGCGGAACTGCGCCCCATGGCGCTGCGCCTCCCTGACCAGCAGAGGCGGCGGGGCCGTGAGCAGGTCACCCGGCTGCGCTGGGCCATCGACGACAAGCTGGACCAGGATGGGCTGGCAACGCTGCGCGCGCTCCCGGGTGTGCGCTGGGCGGGGCACGCCGGGTTCAAACCCGACCTGCGCCACGAGGTCGCCTCGGCGCTCTCGATGTGGCGGAGGTACCGCGACAGCGACGACGACCCGTACCCGGCTCTCGCTGTCTACCTGGCAGCGACACACCATGGAAAGGCGCGCACCGTGCTGCGGTCGACGACTGGCGAGGGCGACGACGTCTTCGGCGTGCGAGGCGAGCCGAGCGCCCTGGTGATCGGCAACGACCATTGGCCGCTCGACTTCTCCGTCGCGAAGGACGGTGCCGAGGGCCGCTGGGACGGTGGTGACCGATTCGTGCTGACCGGCCACGGCTGGACGGGGCTGGTCGCCGACCTGCTCGGTCCGTGGCGTCCAGAGGAGGCGGGCGATGCGGGCGCCGTACCGGAGTCGGAGCCCCGCAACCTGGGACCGTTCGCGCTGGCATACCTGGAGGCTCTCGTCCGCGTCGCCGACTGGCGCGCGAGCGACGAGCCGAGCTCAAGCCTCAAGCCGAGCGAGGTGCCGCGTGGCTGACAAGACCGCTCCGCGCCTGCCCGCGATCCCGATCCCCGGGTTGTCGCCCGACAGCCTGGGCAACTACCTCGCGTCCATCGGCCTGCTGCGCGTGCTGAGCCGCAAGTGGTCCACCACGCGCATCGCGTGGCGCGACGCGGTGCTCCAGGTGGTGGGTGGCCCCCCTACTCTGGATGCGCTACTCGACTGGCTGATGCGGGTCGCGAGCAACCGGGCGTGGACCGCGTACGACAAGGCTTGGTCGAGCGATCAGAAGAATGGCACAAAAGCGAAGTCTGGCGCCCCACTCGCGTTGTGGCAGGCCGCGGCCCCCGAAGGTCTCCTCGCCTTGTTCGCCGCTCACGCGGTCCCGCACGCACGGGTCAGCTTCAACCCCCTCCTTGGTAGTGGCGGCAACGCCGGAAAGAGGGACTTCGCGAAGGGGTGGAAGGCCGCCGTGGATGCGCTTGCCGGAGCGCCGAAGAAGGGTGCGGACCCCAGGCGCGACTCGCTCTCAGCGTTGTTGGTGGGATTGCCCGTTGATTGGTTCTTGGACAAGCTCGCCGCCGGCTCATGGTTTGCGGACGCGACAAAGCTGTACAACAGCGGTCAGACGCCAGCCCGCAAGAGCCAGGCTTCCCCCTGGGCGATGGCGCTCGCCTGTGAAGGGCTTCCACTACTTGCAGGTGGGGCGTCCCGAAGGCTGGGCGCGCGCACCAGTTCCGTCGGCGCGTTCCCCTTCGTCACGCAGCCCGTCGCCGCGAGTGCCGAGAAGGAGGCCGACCGTCTCCGCGGAGAGATCTGGGCGCCGCTCTGGGGCCGCCCGATGACGCTTCCCGAGGTGAGCGCGCTCTTCCAGCGCGGCCGGGCCGAACTGGCCGGACGAGGAGCCCTGACTCCGGCTGCGTTCGCGACGGCCATCCACAAGCGCGGCGTGGACGCGGGTATCGACGAGTTCCGCCGCTTCACGCTCGGCAGGACGACGAGCGCGAACACGTTCGAACCTCGGCTGGAGGGCCGGTTCTCGCTCGCCGGGAGCGCCGAGAACACGTCGGTGTCGCTCGTGCTGGAGCGCGCCACCATGCTGATCGAGCAACGCGGCTTCCCTCGCGATGGCAAGCGGTTCGCGGGGCTGCGAGGGCCCATCGAGTCCGCGCTCCTCGACCTCGCCGCCGCGCCCGATCGCTCCGAGGCCGGCCTCGCCCTGCTCGACACCGTGGTATCCGCGCTGGACCGCATCGATCGCAACCGCGGCTTCCGCGAGAAGAGGGTCCAGTGGGAGCCCCTGCCCGTCGCGTGGCTCCACTCGCTGTTTTTGGGCGAGGCACCCTGCGTCGAGGCCCGCCTCGCGTTGGCGCTGGTGTCGGGCTTCCCCACGGCGCTGCCTTTTGCCGCATTCCGCTTTGGGGTTTCTTGGACGCCGGATGGCAAGGTTGATCCGGGCAAGCCCCCCTGCTGCTTCGAGCACGCGAAGGTCGCGCCGGCTCGCTGGGTCTGGAGGCCGGGCGAGGTCTCCCGCAGCCTTGGCGCTGTGCTCATCCGAAGGCTCCTGGATGAGCCGAAACTGGACGTCCCCGGTAAGCCCTGTCGCGTTCGCGCGCCGCTCCCTGCGTCGGCGGACCACCTGCGCCGCTGGCTCGCCGGTGATCTCGACGAGCCCCTCCTCACGGCCTGGCTCTCCCGCCTCGCGCTCTTCGATTGGACACGCGTCCCTGGCGAGATCCACGCGCTGGCGGCTCTGGCGCCTGCGTCCCGGAGCGCCGACGGTGATCTCGCGCTGCTCGGGCTCACACAGCCCCTCGTCGATCGGCGCCGCCTCGTGGTCCGGGACCTCTCGCCCGATGACCTCCTCGACGAGGAGCGCGGCGCGCGCACGCCCGAGGCGGCGCGCTCGCTCGTCACGATCATGCGGTCCGGCAACCTCGACTCCGCCGTGCGCCTCGCCGCGAGCCGCTACGCGATGGCCGGCGCCCGCCTCGCCACCTTCGACACGAACTGGCGGACCCACGACCCGGACCGCCTCGTCGCGGCCCTCCTCTTCCCACTCTCGGGCCGCGAGCGCGAGACCCTATTCGAACGCTGGCTTCGTCCCCGACGTCGGCCACAAGGAGATACCCATGTCCAAGAGACTCAACCCCGCTGATATTCTGAAGGGACCTTCCCCGCTGCTCCTGACCGCGATGCTCGAACCCGTCGCGGGTGACCGCTTCCAGCCGGCGGGCTTCCCCGAGATCGGCCACGTCATCTACAAGGCTCCGCGCAAGGACGGCACCGTCGAACAGGTCTGCATCGTGGACAGCGCGGCAAGCATGGCCAACCACCTCGAGTCGGTCTGCCAGCGCGGCGCGCACGACTGCGATCTCGTCGAGGAACTGGACGGCCTGCCCTACCTCCGCTGCGTCACGAACCGCGCTGAGGGAGCGGAGCCGGCCACGGATCGCGAGGTCGTCGTCACGAGCCTCACCGAAGGCCATCGCATCGCGTCGTCCTACTTCCTCAATGGCTATCCCATGGAGGGGGACACTAAGGCGACCGACAAGTTCGACCAGACCCTGATCTCGAAGTTCGGGATCGTCTTGTCGAAGGGCAATAAGGCGCACCCTCCCGCCAGCCAGTGGTGGAACGTCTTCAAGACGATCTTCAAGTTCGATCCCAACTCCCTCGTCCACGGGGTGCTCTTCCCGCAGTGGCAGATCAAGATCCCGCGCGCGCTCACCGCCCACCTCGAGGCCTTCGGCGCGCGGCGGGTGGATCGCTCCGGCGTGAAGTTCGACCGGCTCGGCAAGACTACCTCCGGCCAGCCGATCTTCGCCGTCGACGACGCCACCGCGGAGTCGATCCGCGCCACCTTCGTGCTGGACGTGAGCCTCATCCGCTCCTTCGGTCGCAAGAAGACCGACGAGCTGCTCGGGCTGTCGGACGAGCAGCAGGAGCTGCTCGTGGCGCTCGGGCTGTGGAAGGTGAAGAATCTCCTCGAGTCGCCGTTCCGCTACCGATCGGGGTGCCACCTGCGTTGCATCACGATCCGGAGCGGGGGCGAGGACGTCGAGATCGAGGTGGACATCAAGGAGGCAATCAATAACGCCGGCTTCGGCAAGCAGCCCATCACCGACGTCTTCTGGCCGCGGGAGGAACTGTACCGCGAGGGACCCGAGAGCAGAGCCAAGCCTGACGATAGCAATGACGGCGCCGAGGGTGAGGACGACGAGTGATGCGCGTCGTCCTCCGCCAGGAGTTCCCGCTCGGCCGCTTCCACGCCACGCCCTGGCGGGTGAACCCCTACGACGATCCGCACGGGGAGTGGCCGCCGAGCCCGTGGAGACTGGTCCGTGCGGTGACGGCCCGCTGGTACCAGTGGGCCCGTGAGGTGGGCAAGGAGCCTGAAGGACGCGAGCACATCGCCGAACTCGAGCGCCTCCAGGCAGCGCTTTGCGAGAGCACCTACGCCTTTCACCTCCCACCATCGGCGCGGAGGGGGACCGCGCTGAGGCAATACCACCCAACCAAATTCGGCTGGAACCCGGCAGAGAAGAAGAAACCCGGGATCCGCACCTACGGCACCAGCCTGGTCCAGGACAACTACTGGTGCGTCCCGCCGGATGAGACCGTCTGGTGGTTCATCGAGGGCGACGCCTGGACCGACGACGGCCTGGTAGCGACGCTCAAGGCATGCGTCGAGCGCTTGACCTGGTTTGGGCGCGCCGAGACGCTCACCCGCGTACGCATCGCATCGGCTGTGGACGAGACTCCCGAGCCCAACTGCACGCTCCGTGACCATCGGATCGCCGGCGCCGTTCCTGTCCTCGTGCCGCTTCCAGAGGCGGATCGAGCGGACATCGAGCGCACGACCGACGATGGTCCTGCGAAAATGCGCAGCGTCCCGCCCGGAGCGGCCTGGCGCTACGCCCATCGGCCTCCACGGCCGCACGTACGCGAGCGGCGCCGATCACCTGCCCACCAGGAGAACCTCCACCTCGTCCAACTCGCCATCGGGTGGAACGTCGCTCCTGAGCCTCGGGCCATCGTGCGCCTCACCTCGCGCTTTCGGGGCACCGTGCTGCGCGAGTTGCTGTGGATCAAGACCGGTGACTCCAAGGCGACCTGGAGCCGCGCGAGCCCCGACGTCCGCGAGTCTATGGCCACCATGGTTGGAAAGCACGCCAACGGCACGCCTCTCTCGGGGCACCGCCATACCGAGTTCCTCGCCTGGTGCGAGGACGACGCGCCGACGCGCCTGCTGGTGTGGCGAGGTCCGGACCCGTTCGATGCGGACGAGCAGGAGGCGATCTTCCGAGCGGCCGCCCGTGACGTGTCCTGGGCTGCGCCGGGGATGGACGCCGACGAGTGGAAGGTACGGCTGATCCCGCTGGACCGCTCGGTCCCACCTCCTCCCGGCTTCGACCAACTGGCGTCGCTCGTCTGGGAGTCGGTCACGCCCTACGTCCCGCCGAGGCACCATCTCCGGGGTGGCAGGGAGCGCAAGCGCGAAACGCTCGACGCTCAGATCCGGCGCGAACTCCAACAACGAGGGCTCCCCGAGGACATCGCGTTCGAGCGCATCGGCCCTCCGTGCTGGGTTTCCGTTCATCTACCCCGACGAGCCGCGAGCCAGCGCGCGTTTATCGGCGACCGGCTCGGCCAGCGTGTGCGACTGACCTTCCGTGAGCCGATATCCGGGCCCCTCCGCCTCGGGCACTCCAGCAGCTTCGGCCTGGGGTTGTTCCGGCCGGTGGCTCAGCATGAACGCCACTCGCGCGCGGTGACGCCAGGTGCGGCTGCCCAACAACGGCATGCACCTGACGGCGCTTCGCGCCGCAGGTGATGCCGCGCTCGGAGGGACGGGCGCTGTCCCGTCCGTGCTGGACCCACAGAGAGGGCCACGCAAAATCTGCGAGCGCCGCGAAGACTCAAGATGTCAGCAGTATAAGGCGATGCCCACGGGTCTATCAAGGGTCGAGCGCCTTTGCGCTGGTTCCGGAAGGCGTTATGCTGGTCGCATGGAGGTTTGAGTGATGAAGACTGCCAAGGACCAAGTGCGAGAGTTGCTCGAGAACGTCCCGGACGACGCCTCGCTTGAGGACATCCAGTATCACCTGTACGTGCGCCAGAAGATCGAGAAGGGGCTCAACGCGGCTGAAAGCGGGCGAACGTTGTCTCACGAAGAGGTGGTACGGCGGATGGCCCGATGGCTCGACAAGTAGTCTGGACCGAACCGGCCTGGGAGGATCTGGAGGCTGCTGCCGAGTACATTGCGAGGGACTCCGATTACTACGCGGCCGCATTCGTGCGGGAGATCAAGCTGGCCGCGGAGTCGCTTGGTGAGATGGCTGAGCGTGGGCGGATCGTTCCCGAATTCGAGGAACATTCCGTGCGTGAGCTACTCGTACGCCCCTATCGCCTGGTCTACCGGTTGGCGCCCGAGGAAGTGACGATCGTTGCAGTGATCCACGGAGCTCGTAGAGCATGGCGTGTGTGAATGGAGTCTCTGGAGCGTGCGCATGAATTGAACGTGCCGTCCAGCGTGCACTCATCAGCGAGGCTGCGGCGCGGGATTCGGTGATCTCCGTGCTGTAGACGTGACGGGTGCTTGTGCCGACAGGAGATTTGTGCACTTCGACAGGCGAGGATGACAGACCCTCCCCGCAGAAGATGCGGTACCGGATGATGAATTGAGATCGCTCGGTCGTCAGGTGTACGCGAGCACGACGTGCATCGCGAACAGCGTCTTGTCCAGGATTGCCTGACAGGCCGGCGTCCCTCTCTTCGTCACCTGCTGTCCCCATAATCGAACTTCATCAACTTCTGGATCCGTTCGATCACCGGTCGCTTCGCCATCAGTCGTTTGAACCGCTTCGAGAGATGGGGGAACTCCGAGTCCATGAACGGGAGCTTCTCGAACGGGATTAAGATGTGACGACGCTCCGCCGTGGACCGGATACAGGTGTCCCCCTCCGTGCAGTCGATGCAGACCGGGACGCCTTCCGAATCGGGGGCGCCCGGAAGAGGAACTGTTCGAGCTTCTTGCGAACGTCGAGGAGGTCCAAGGGGAAACCCGCTTCGCAGACCGGAGTTCCGCCGCCCGTAATGCGGTCGATCCCCTTTGGGAGGTCTTTCTCGATTGCCTTCCGTGCGCGACGGTTCGGCTCGACCCTGAGATCAAGGCCCTGGCAATCCTTCACCTGCTTGCGGATCGCCTCGTCGTCGAGGGCGCTGTCATCGAGCACGATGTCGAGATTTTTGATGACGTCGGGAAACCGGGTCTCGATCCGCTCAAGGTGCGGGACAAGACTCCTTGAGTCGTGGCTCGCGGCGTCCATCATCGCCACGGCGTCGAGTGGGATCTCTATGGGGCCGCCCAGAGCAAACGTGGATACTTTATGGGCCCAGTACATCTTGCGCCCCGCCTTCACCACCGCTCCCGCGCCTACGTCCGCGGAGACCCGGTCGTGGGGGCAATCCTGCCACTGAGGGCACTGGCAGCGCTTCGTGGTCTTCGGGTGGGACTTCTTCATCGACTTGCCGTTCTTGGTTCGCCCCTCGACCTCGGGGACTTCCATGGAGGAGAAGGCGATGTAGTGCGTCGTGTCGTGGACGCTGATCCTGGACAGTTCGAGTTTGCCGCTCTCGAGGTTCCGCCGGACCTGTTCGAGCTGAGGTGGCCCCAGAGGCCGTTCGCCGTCATGATCTGGTCGAACTGCTCGAGCTTCCTTCGGCTCGGGACATCGGTGGCCCGATAGCCGAAGTCGGCCTCGGGGAGGGTGAAGCCGCAGGTCCGGGCATACGCGGGGTTGTTCGTGAGTTCGTCGGAAACGAACTCGGGTTCACCAGGACGCCCCATGATCATCACGCCGAGGAAAGCCTTCAACATCGGGAAGAAGTCCCTGGGCTTGCGGCCGCCCAGACGGTGCGGAGTGTGACCGGGGCGGATCATGGCCGGATTGACGTGGTCCGGTTCGCGGAAGGTAACCTCGCCCGGAGCAAGGATGGGCTTCGCAGGGTCGAGGGTGCCCCGCTCGAGGAGGCTCTGCGCCCCTGGGCGCGGTCAGGTGTTGGCGAACTTGGAGACCTACCTTTGGCAAGGCCATGCAGCGCTGACCTTCCCTGGCGAATCCGGACTACCGTATCTCACGTCCAGCTATTGGCGTTGACGGCAGAAGGAACTCCGCTACGATTGAGTTATCAGCTCTGCCAGGGAGTGGGGAGTTTGGAGAGTCGGGAATGCAAGCCAGTGGATTCGTCGGTCCGGCCTCGGTCGCCCTCCCTCGGCCAGAGGGCTGATCTCGACGGCGCTCGAACGACTGGATTTGCTGATCAGTGCATCCCCGACAGTGGAGTCAGGTGTCTCGGCCAGCCAAGGCGGCCCCGAGCACTGCAGAGTGAGAAGGAAATGTAGATGAGCGTCGCACTGAGCATTAGCCTGCCGGATCAGCAAGTCCAGGTGAGCACAACTGTGCTGAGAAACCCGCTCACCGTCCTTGACATGACCGTGCAGCAGGAGCCCCCTGCTGCTAAGGGTCTCCAGCCCGATGCGCTTTCGCAGGTCTGGTGGGCATTTCGGTTTCGCCACGAAGGCCACGCCAGACTGGGGTATGCGTCTCTCCCGACCCCGCCGCTTGCAGGTGTCGGTGCAACAACTGCTCCCTACAACATGGACCCTGCCGGGGCGCATGATCTCTCGTTCGAGAGCAGATTCGATGCGAAGGGCAGTCGACTTCTCGGTGGCCTGTCGATCGCGTGGATCGATGACGGGTCCCAACCCGCGCCTCAGGTCACCGTCACGCCCCTCGAGCCCGCCGGAAGTGCGATCAACGTTCCGGTGAGGGACATCCCGGGCTACCGTTCTGCTGTGACCGACGTACCGCTCACCACGGTGGTCCGCTGGGCATTCGTGTCCGATCAGCAGCTTGATGCGCTACTTCCCAACCAGAATCAGGGCGTGATCCTCCTCTCCGCCGGAGCCGGACGCGTCGTCGCAACTGCGAGGTGGGACAAGACGCCTGGCACGGTGATCTCTCTCGATGTTATCAGCCCGCCTGAGATGCCGCAGGGCGACCTCCCCGACTTCACGGCGATTTGGTGGGACGGCATTAGCTACATGGCTGACTTCCCCAAGAAGACTGAGAACAACGAACAGAGTCCTCTGGTGCCTCCGATGCCTCACGATGCGCAGGAGATCGTGCGGACCTGCGACTTCAAGCGTGAGCTGTTCCTGGACGGGCCAGGTTGGCTACTTTCGGGAGCACCCGCTCTGAAGTCTCTGATCGTGGATCTCCTCGACAATCGCGGTCAGGACCAGCAGGGGGCGACCTTCCCGGCCACAGTGACGGTGGACGGAAACCCGTTGACTGCTGGCGAGGGGTACGGCACCAGAACCAACGTCTCCTACTCCGACATTCAGCAGGGCACGATGAGCGGCATTGCGGTGCGTGTGCTCTGGATCCCTGCCCACATCTTGGCGAGCTGATGGCAGAGTTGGTGGCGATCGGGGGCGCGTTGCCTTGCCGGGAGACGACGTTGGTCTTCTGCCCGGGGTTTGCGATGCCTCCCGATCGCTACCGCGTGCTCTTGGATGTTCTTGCCGAAGGGCTCGGAGTCAAGGTTCGAGCATACTGTCCGCCCGGCGTTGGACCACGGCGCGATGCCACAGGCCCCGCACATCCCAGGCAACTGGCCCTCCTATTCATCGAGGAACTCGAGTCTTCCGTGAGCTCCGGGGATCGGTTCTGGTGTGGTCATTCCTGGGGGTGTCACGTGGCTCGCTATGCTGCCGAGCTTGACGGTGCAGTGCGCCATCTCTCGCTTCTCGATCCCAACCTTGGCGCTCACTTGCGCCGGTCCCCGACCCCTTGGAGCCCACCTGCAGGATTCGACTCTCGGGAGGATCTCGTCGGTTCATACGCCTCATGGGGGATACCCGAGAGCAGGATCTCCTGGGACTGGTGGCGGCAGGAAGTGGGCGGGCGCTGGACGCGCAACTTCGACCTTGCGAGGATGCGTGCGTATGCCGAGGCTCGTCCCACTGTGAACGTCATTGAGCACATCGCTCGGCTCTCTCGCAGCATCGGGACGACCGTGATGCGGACGGGGGGCGGAAGTGTCTCCGGCAATCACGCCTGGGCTCGACTTCGCCATCACGCTCCGGCTGCCACAATCCTCGATCTGCCCGGCGTTGCGCATGGGCTCACTCCTGAGGAGCAGGTGACGGTCGCGAAGATCATCCTGGATAATGATCCAGGGGCGGCCGCAGTCGTGCGTGGTTCCGGAAGCGTCCAACCGGAGCCGACTGCATTCAGGTAGGTCGATGTGGGTCGTCGTCTGAGCGGCGGCGTCCCGCTTTCACTTTTCGCTGAATAGCGAATCCACAGGATCGTGGTCTGGTGACTCCGGAGTGAAATTCGCCTCGCCCCAACCTGCGTCCGGCGCCTGGCCTTGTTCCTACAAGGAGCACGTGTCCCCGTCCGGGACCGAAAACGCCCTTTCCAAAGCGGTGCTCTTTACCGGTGCGCCCACCGAATCGGAGTTCGGCTGGTGGGCCGGGAGGGCGCCTGACGGCGCTTTGCTCGTTGAGGCGGAGCGGGGCATCTGGCTCGTGCTTCAGGAGATCGACGTTGGCTGAGGAGCGGCGAGTAGAGGAACGATGGCCGAGGAGCTTCACCAGTTCGAGGCGGACGTCGAGGAGGCAGAGGAGGTTGTGAGGGCCCTCCTTCTCGGCGGCGGCCAAGGTCCGCCCGGCGAGAGCCGGCAGGTTCTTGAGGATCCCTTCGCCGACATGGGCGGCGAGATCGTCGAGCCCCCGACCAATCCGCTCGTCTGGGCCGCGGCGATGGTGCGGAACACGCGCCTCCACCGGGCGACCTTCGGCTTCGGCAAGACTGTGAACGGGCGTTCGGGGAAAACGGGCAAGGCCCGCGGTGACACCGTCCTCCTCCTTGATCCGATGGAGTGGCTTCGAAGAGTGACCCATCAGATCCCGGCTCCGAGAAGCCATCTCACGCGATTCTACGGTGCATACTCCAATCGCCTGAGAAAGAGCTCCCGAGCAGAAGACGGCGAGGTCACGGTGCGGCCGGTCGAAGACGGTGGCCGCCAGCCGAAAAGCCGCGCCAGCTGGGCGCGGCTGCTCAAGATGGTCTTCGTAGTAGACCCTCTGACATGTCCGCGCTGCGGGAGCGAGATGGTGATCGTTTCGGTGATCACGACCCCTGTGGTGATCGATCGGATCCTCCGGCACGTGCGGAACACCGGGAAGGACGACCTCTGGGGAGCGCGGGCACCGCCACCGGCGGCGTAGATCCGGACGTAAAGGGGAACTGACCAGCCTTCGAGGCACCCGAGCAGGGTGTGCCGGTTGGGGTCCGTCTCCACCGGGTGCCGGAGCCGTTCTGAACGCATGCGGAGGCGTGGTATCCGCTCGAAGAGGCGGAAACGGCAGTCGGGGGCCTGCGAACCGGGCCGTCAGGAACTCAAAAAGGCTCCGAAACCGACGGGGACGGCGTCGGAAACCGCAGCGGCGGGGAGTTCAGGGCGGGGGGGCGGTTACAATTGCCTGGTCGTCCTGGAATCGTCGAGGATCACCTTGAGCAGCTCGTCCTTCTGGGGCTTCATGTGGAGGAAGAGCTGGAGCGCCGCCCTCATGAGGGTCAGGGCCGGATCCCATGGACTTCTGGTGAAGAAGGCGCCCAGATTTGTGCGAGGAGGCCCTTGACGGCGGGCCTTCGCAAGGTGGATGATCTTGTGTGGAAGCGGCAAGGCGATCAAGGCGGGAACCGTCGGCCAGAAGTGCTTCCACTGGCAATCGGAGAACGAAGACCGGAGGGGCCGGAAAAACGCCTGGAAACCTCCGGCGATCCAACCGATCGAGAACATGGACCGCGCCTTCCGACGAACAGAGCCAAGTTGTGTGCTTTACCCTGTTTATCGGCGAGGCCGGCCCGAATGTCACTCAACCGGAGAATCGCTCGTTCTGAGCCAGAGGATCTGTCCGGGGAGGATAGGAAGTGCACCTGCGCGTCCGGTCTATTGACTACTCTGGCTCAATCGCAGATGGGCCTGGGATTCGAACGGTGCTGTTCTTGCAAGGGTGCGAGCGCCGATGTCCCGGGTGCCACAACCCCGCGACGTGGCCTCTCGATGGGGGGACGGAAGTAGCGGTGGAGGCCCTGGCAAAGGACATCAGGGAGAGAGTGAGGAACAAGAAGCTAACGATCTCCGGGGGCGAGCCACTGCTGCAGGTCGAGGCCTTGGTCGAACTCATGGACGCCCTATCGGACTTCAGCATCAGCCTGTACACCGGTGAGGAGATGGCGCAGGTTTCGGAGCGGGTTCTTCGGTACCTGGACTTCATCAAGGTCGGCAGGTACGTCAAGGCCCTTCGACGGACGACGCTGCCCTACATCGGGTCGTCCAATCAGGAGTTCATAATCCTCAAGAAGGGCTAGCATGAAAGGAATCCAGTTCGACAACGCCGCACAGAGGAAGACCTACGTCGGGTGGGTCTACGAGGCCGGAACGAAGGTGATCAAGGAGCGCGTCCTCGATGAACTTCCGGGGGAGTTCGCACGGCTGCACACCGAGGGGCTGATCCACATCCATGATCTCGATGCTTATGGCCAGACCTACAACTGCCTGCAGATGGACTTGCTGCGATCGTTTCCCTACGGGCGTTTCGACGGAGCCTCGACCTTCCGGAAGATCACCGGCATCTTCGATCATTTCCGCGACGTGATCATCAAACTCGGCAACGAGCAGTCAGGCGGGATCGGATTCCCGAACTTCGACCTCGATCTGGAAGTGATCTTCACCGAGTTCGATATTCCGCAGACCTCGGAGAACCTTCAGGCGCTCAGGGACTCGGTCGAGGCGTTCATCGACTGGTGTAACTACTCCAGGGAGCGCTGCGGTCAAACGACCTACTACGTGTCGCTCAACCTGGGGCTCGCGACCGGCCAACTGGGTCGTCATGTCACCCGGTCCGCGATCGAGTACTTCCGGGACTCATCGCTGGACGTGATCAAGCCGAACATCATCTTCAAGGTGAAACGGGGCGTGAACTGCGCCCCGTCCGACCCGAACTACGACCTGTTCCAACTCGCGCTGGAGAGCTCCTGCAAGAAGATGATTCCGACCTACCTGCTGTTCGATTCAGCCGCGAACGCAGCCTACGAACCCGCGAAGGTCGCGATCATGGGATGCAGGACCAAGGTCGTGGCCGACGTCTACGGTGAGGATCGCTCCGTGGGTAGAGGGAACATTGGCTACGTCACGATCAACCTGCCGCGAATCGCGCTCGAGATCGATGCACAGCCCACCCGCCGCACTGCAGAGCAGAAGCTGCAGCAGTTCAAGTCTCGATGGACAGAAGTTGCAGAGACCGTGGTCGCCATCCTGCTGCATCGGTACAGCGATCTGTTGCACATGACCGCAGACGACTTCCCATGCAACCAGAAGTTCGGCCTGTGGGTGAAGGACTTCGACCCGGAGCAGAGCCTTGAGGAGGTGTTCCGGCATGGCACTCTCTCCATCGGCTTCATCGGGCTCTCTGACGCCATCGAGATTCTGACGGGAGATGACTTTACCAGGTCATCGAATGCCCAGCGACAGGGCTACGAGTTGGTTGAGCACATGCGCTGCTTCGTGGACATCTACCGGGAGAAACACGCGCTGAACTTCACACTCCTGGCATCGTCTGGTGAGTTCATTTCTGGACGATTCCCGTCGATTGACGCCGATCACTTCGACCACCCGGTTCTCGAGAAGGGGTTCTACACCAACTCGTTCCACGTCGATGTGGACTCGGGGCTGAATCCTCTCGAGAAGATCGCTGTCGAGGGCCCGTTCCACGTTCTCGCCAACGGGGGCTGCATCTCCTATGTGGAGTTCTCGGCGGCGCCTCTCGCCAACACGGAGGCGGTGGCTGAGGTCGTGGAAGCCGGCATCGAGCACGGCGTCAACTACCTCGGGGTCAACTTCCCACTCGATCGCTGCCTGGACTGTGGAGAGCAAGGGACATTCGACCAATGCCCGCGATGCCGAAGTAAGCGTATCCAGCGCATTCGTCGGGTCTCTGGGTACCTGGAGGATTTCGAGTTCTTCACTCCCGGCAAGAAGGCCGAAGTGGAAAATCGCAGGCCAAACAGCTGCGTCCCCTTCGAGG
Organism: Myxococcota bacterium; assembly: GCA_024278455.1. Lineage (GTDB taxonomy): Bacteria > Myxococcota_A > UBA796 > JAJRTE01 > JAJRTE01 > JAJRTE01. The sequence goes on along the minus strand of JAJRTE010000239.1, from coordinate 3,838 downwards.
TCAGGTAGTGCACATCGCCATCGAAGGCATGGACGGGGTCGGCAAGACTACGACCGCCCGGTTGCTCTCCCAGCGGCTTGGCTTTCGTCTTGTCGAGAAGCCGCTTCACGCGCTGTTCGACGAGCCGGGTGAGGTGACAAATTACATTCGATACCGCGACTACATCAACCGGCAGGTCGACAATCACCATCTGAGAGCTTGGTTCTATGGACTCGGCAACCTTCTCCTGGTCCACCGCTTCGCCAGCGAGGACATCATCACAGACCGCCATCTGGTCTCGAACTACTTCTGGTGTGGCGGCCCGGACACGGAGCAACTCTTCGAGTGCCTGGTGGCGATGGTCGGCAACCCCGACCACACGTTTCTGCTGGTGACCACACGCGACGAAGCCAGGAGGCGGTTGAAGAACCGCTCGGAAGACGATCCAGACCTGGCGAAAGCCGACCTCCACGTTGCCGCCAGATCGAAGATGGAGTCCTTTCTGAAGCGGTATCGCATGCCGTACACCAGGATTGACAGCACCCACCTCTCCCCCGAACAGGTCGTCGAGGCCATGTTGAAGGCCTATCCAACCTGCCTCCAACGCCAAGCTTCACGGCAGGTCCGCGAAGGCAACCACTCGCAAGCATGAGCATCATCCTCAACGTCATCAACTACTTCTGGAAGCTCGGCTTCATCGAGCGGACGACCGACGTCTACGAGAAGGCGTACACCAGAGACACCACCTTCCTCCTCAATCTGGCCGACAAGACCTTCGACTACGGTCCAGAGATAGAAGTGTTGGATCCTGCGCTGCTGCGGTTCTCCCAGAAGAACTTCGTCATCATGGAGTCTCTGGACCGTTTGTTTCGCCGGGGAGTCTCGCCAGCCTCGATCTGCCTGAGGGGTGACCAACACTGCGACTACACGATCGCTGCCGCGAACAGGTCGGATCGCATCGCCGTCGCATGCCGGATCTGGGAGCACGAGTACGATGACACCGTCGAGACCTTGGACACGCACGACGCTCCCCCACGTGTCTTGGGTGCAGGCGACCGACGGATCGGAGCGCTAGTGATCTACACTTCTCGCCTCAAGGCAGGGATCATCGAGCACCGCACCAAGACCTTCGCGAGAACCAAGTGGCTGCCAGATGGCGCGGCGGTGTCGAGCGCCGATCCGCCCGACCTGTTCGGACGAGAGATGCCCGGAACGGTCCGGAGAAGTCACCAGCCTTCCTCGACCACCGACTCTTCGGAATTCGAGATCAGAAACAGTGTACTGGTCGCCTATCGTGGCTCTGCGCCGACAGTCGTCATTCCGCAAGGGGTAAGGAGGCTTGGAAACGGGGTCTTCTGGAACAACGTAACCGTCGAGAGGATCGAGCTTCCCGAGGGGCTCAGGAGTCTTGGAGGAGACACGTTCTACAACTGCCCACGCCTCGCGATGATCACGATTCCCGAGAGCGTCGATGTGATGGGCGACAACCCGTTCGCTGCCTGTCCTGAGCTCGTCATCGCGAACCGCTCTCCGCACTTCCGGCTCGATGAGGACCTGCTCACCAACGCCTCGGGCACTCGCGTCATCCACTGCAACATCAAGGGCGAGAGCACCGAGCTCGAGGTTCCCGAGGGGACGGTCTCGGTCGGCAAGCACTCGTTCTACAACTGCCAGCGCCTACGTCGCATCGTCTTGCCCCCCAGTCTACGAATCATCGAGAACAACCCGTTTTCCAACCTGCCCAACCTCCACATCGAGAACCGCAGCTCGGAGTTCATCCTTCGCGATGGAGCGCTCTACAACCAGACGATGGGGACGCTGTTCTACTACCAACACGACAGCGGCTCCGACAGCTTGGAGATCCCTAACGGTGTACGAATCATAGGACGCCACTCATTCTACAACTGCAAGAGCATTCGTGTGCTCCGCATCCCGCCCAGCGTGACGATCATCGGATACAACCCGTTCGCCGGCTGCTCCTCGCTCCGGATCGAGAGCCAAAGCCCAGCCTACGTCCAGCATGATGGCGTTCTCTGCGATCAGTCGATGACCGAACTGATCTACTACCCGATCTCCAGCAGTGAGCTGGAGTTCGTCGTCCCCGACGGCGTGCGGAAGATCGGCCGAAGCGCCTTCTTCATGGGAACGAACCTGGAACGTGTCACGCTCCCCAGCAGCCTCGAGACTATCGAGCGCAGTGCCTTTGCAGGATGCAGCCGCCTCAGCGAAGTCAACGTTCCGGCTGGTGTCGCCGCGATCAACGACTGGGCCTTCAGCGATTGCCCTAGTCTCCAGAGGGTACGGATTCCCATCGAAGCCACGGTGGCCACGCAGGCCTTCTCGGGCAGCCCGACTCGGGTGGACTTGGTGCATCAATGAGCGAACCACGATCCCCAGGGCTGCCGGACCTCGATGACGCCCAGCGGAGTGTCGCGGAGTACCTCAAGGCCTCGTCTGCTCCTCCAGATGTGGTCGAGGCCTTCCAGAACCTAGCTCTGAGTTCGGGTGATTCAGCCGACCGCTACAGGAAGCCAGATGCGGACGAGGTTGTGGTCAGGGCACTCGGAGAGTGCGTGGTTCGCCCCGTGGAGAAACCTGATCTCTGCATCGGCTCTCACGGGACATGCCATCGCCTCTTCGAAGGGGAGAACCTGTTCGCTCTGGTCCACCTGATGGAACGATATCGAGCCAGGATCGACGTGGTGTGCATCGATCCTCCGTACAACACCGGGATGGAGAATCTGGGCTACCGGGACTTCTCCCAGACCCGCTTCAGTTGCTCGCGGCGACACCGCCCCTGGCTCGCCTTTATGAGCGACCGCCTCTGCCTCACCCACGAACTGCTGTCGCCGGTGGGCGTAGTGTTCCTGCACGTCGATGAGAACGAAGTCGCAAACACCATCCAGCTCTGCAAGTGCATCTTCGGCGAATCGAACGTCGACGTCCTGGTATGGCCAAAAACCGATCCGCGATTCGATCAGAACCGGGTGGAAAAGCCCTTCAAGAACATCAAGATGGTCCACGAGTACGTCATCGTGTGCTATCGGGACCGGGGAGGCGTCTCTCTCAACAAGATGCATCGACCGACCTTGGTCGACGGACGCTGGACCGACGTGGCGGTCGAGATGGAATCGATCGTCGGAGGCTGGGGGACGACCTCGTCGGCCAAGGACGAGGTCGGAAATATCTTCGGCGACCGCTATCGGTTCCAGACTCCCAAGCCCATGCGGCTGATCAAGGAGTTCGTGCGTGCGGCCTCGAATCGAACCTCGATCGTGCTCGACTTCTTCGCTGGTTCCGGAACCACCGGCCACGCGGTCATGGATCTCAACCAGGAGGATGGAGGGCGTCGCTCCTTCATCCTGGCCAACAACAACGAGAACGGAATCTGCCGCAAGATCACCCACGAACGGCTGCGGCACGCAGTACACCAGAACCACTACGATGTGCACATGAGGTACTACGAAGTCCGGCTCGAGAAACCCACTCTACCGCGTAGGCAGAGGTAACCGAGCGATCAGGAACTCATCCTGGACGGCACCGACTGACCGGCCATCGCGAGTTCCGACACCCGTCTACAACTCAACAGGACAAGAGATATGGTTCTTCCGGAACGTGCATACGGCGTGTCACATTCGCGCGGGGGCTGACTGTGCCGGGTACTGCCGTGGTGGCTACATCGGTGCAGGTGCTGTGCTCTTCAGTACTTAGGGCCCGCGCAAGAATAACTTCGGGATTCGAGGGCTGCTGCATCCCCTTGAGCTGCGTTGCTCGTCGGTTGAAACCAGTAAGGTTGCGCGCTCCTCGCGCCTTGCTGGGCGGGCGCATCAGCGCTCTCGGTCCTGCGAACTTATTCTTG
>JAJRTE010000015.1 GCA_024278455.1 Myxococcota bacterium | reverse complement strand
CTGGAGGTCAAGCGTTACCTGAACGCCGAGGCGATCAACGTGCGTGGCGGCCAGTACAACTACGAGTACGTGACCCCCCCGACCCTCGAGCTTCCAGAAGCGGTCACTCGAGATAGCGCTGAAACCATCGACTCGCCCGACATCGTGGGCTACCGCGTCCGGTTGGACCGTCGGGTGGAGTCGATGGACAGTGTGTGGAGCCTGAATTGGGGACACTTCTATGACCTTACCCCCCTCCCGCCGACCCCTTCGAAGGAGACCATTGGCCACCTGTATGGCGGATGGGAGTGGACGCCCTCGAGCGGTGCGAGGGTTGCTGCCACGGCCGGGTATCGCGTGGACGTGCGGTCCGTGCGCGCCTATGGCGAGGACCGGACGGCCCACCTGTCGTTGGATGTGGAGAGTCCTCGGTGGGGGAAGATCTCCACCACGTTGTACGTCATGGGGCACCGGTTCCTCGAGACCACCGATGAAGGGGATTTCTCGTACAACGAGGGGGATGTCGCGGTGGCGGTCATCTACGACGGACGTTTCATGGCCTCTGTTCGTTGGCAGTACACCGGGGATCCGATCTTGCTGAACAACCCGTCTCTCGGTGGCGGGAGCGGAAACCTGGCGTTTCTGCTTTCCGAGAACCACTTCGGGTCGGTACGGTTCGAGTGGCGGCCGACCCATCGTACCGGGATCGAGTTGTTCGCCGGTGCGCGGCGGGCCGGGCTGGAGTGCGGCGGGGGGCAGTGCCGGTTCGTACCGGCGTTCGAAGGTCTCGAGCTGACCGGCAGGGTGCAGTTTTGACATCGGGGCGGGGGGGGCGACGGGGGCGTCAGGGGTGCAAGCGGTAGCTGTCCAGGCGCTCCTCGGGAATGGCGTCTTCCACCAGGAACGACACCCGTTCCCCGTCCTGCTCGCACACGACAGGGACGGCACCGTCCCGCGCTTTCTTCGCGAAACGGACGACAATGCGGCCGATTTCCCGCCTGTCCTCGCCCGTCAGCGGGCCAAAAGCCACCGCCGTCGGTCCCGGGACATCGTGATCGAGGAAAAACCGGCTGGAGCCAGAACGAACGACGCGCTCGAGCACGGTGTTCTCGGCGTGGTTTCGGCCTACCACGACCTTGAGGTTGTCGTTCAGACGGAAGTGGCGTCCCAGTCGAACCAGCCGAACGTCGGCCATGGTGTAGTCCGGCATGTGGGCGAAGATGTCCCGCATGCGGGCCGCGATGGCCGGGTCGGTGAGGAGGCAGCCTCCAGCGGGGCAGAGGTAGTCTTCCACACCGAGGGTCTCCGCGACTTCGAATTGCCGCCGTCTCGACCGTCCCTGGATGTCCAGGAGCTTGCTTCGGTCCACGATACCCTGTCGCTCCGGCTCGGTGGGCGGGAGCAGGTGGGCACACAGGGGGCGCAGGAGCAGCCCCTCGAGTCCGCTTTCCTTCTCGATGAGCTTCATGGCGCGCATGTGCTGGGACATGGGGCGTTGTCCGAGCACCTCGCCGGTGACCACAAACCCCGCTTCCCATGCACCGAGCCGTTCTCGCACCTTGCTGAGCATGAAGATACGGCAGTCAATGCAGGGATTGATGCCACGTCCGACACCGAACCGGGGGTGCTCCACGACCCGGAGATACTCGGGGCCCTTGGACAAGACTTCGATCGGAACAGCATTCTCCCTCGCGACCTTGACCGCCGCGTTGGAGCAGCCCGCCTTGCTGGGCGTACAGGTGCAGAACGGGCTGGTGAAATTGACCGCAAGGACCTCGAGCCCTTGCTCCAGCATCATCTTCAACGCAAGCGTGCTGTCCAGCCCCCCGGACAACAACACGACGGCTTTGCGATTCACTGTCGTCTCCTCCTGGCGCCCAGAGCCTCCTGGTGTCCCCGTCCGTTCGCTCCTCCGACATGGAACGGCACCGTGATCGGCATCGCACCGCTAACATCGCCCTGCTGACATACCCGCTCGGCCAAGTGCGCCCTGCTGTCGCCGGCCGGAACCGTGCTGCATGGGCCCTTGGCTATGCCCTCGAGTCTCGGCGGTGTCAAGAATTCCCTCCCGCAGCGGTGGATTGGGTGCTAGGATAGCGCCACTTCCTTCCACCCAGGAACGATGGGCTACGCGCCGTGGCATGTCAAGTCGGCGAGTCGGCACGAGGTGCACGGTGCCGTCCGCGGGCGGAAACGGCGTTGTGACCGATCACCACGGAGCAGGCGATGGAGAAACTGATCTACCTCGACAACGCGGCCACGACATTTCCCAAGCCCGAGTGCGTCTACAGGGCCATGGACACCTTCTACCGGCAATTCGGCGTCAATCCCGGTCGATCGGGGTATGACCTGTGCATGGAAGCTGGAGAAGTCGTCGACGACACACGAAAACTGCTCACCCGGCTGTTCAACGGCAAGGACCCCAACCGGCTCTGCTTCACCTATAACTCGACCGACGCGCTCAACCTGATCATCTCCGGCACGCTGAGACCAGGGGACCACGCCATCACCACCACCGTCGAGCACAACTCGGTCCTCCGCCCACTCTACCACAGGAGCATCTACGACGATGTCGAGGTCGATTACGTGCCTTGCGATGCAGCCGGGTTCGTCGATCCAGACGAGATCAAGAGACGGTTCACCTCGAGGACACGCCTGGTCATCGTCAACCACGCCTCCAACGTGATTGGAACCATCCAACCCGTGGCCGACATCGGACGCTATTGCCGGGAGGCCGGCATCGTGTTCGCCCTGGATGCCTCCCAATCGGCGGGGATGATTCCGATCGACCTCGAGGCGCAATGCCTGGACCTGGTGGCGTTCACCGGGCACAAGTCGCTCCTCGGGCCGACCGGCATCGGGGGACTGTATGTTCGAGAAGGGGTGGAGGTGCGCCATTCTCGAGCCGGCGGCACCGGCGTCCGCTCCGCCGTCCGGACCCACCTGGACGAATACCCTTTCCGGCTCGAGTATGGCACGATCAACGCCATGGGCGTCGCGGGCCTGCGCGCCGGCGTCCAGTGGCTGCTCGAGCAAGGGATCGACCGTGTCCACGCGCGCGAGATGGAGTTGGCCGCCATCCTGCGTGACGGTCTCGCCGCCATCGACGGTGTCACCTTGTATTGCCAGGATTCCCTGGAAAACCACATCGCGGTCATGATCTTCAACGTGGACGGGCTCGAGGCGCTCAATACCGGCACGATGTTGGACGTGGATCACGATATCGCCTGCCGTACCGGGCTGCACTGCGCGCCTCTCGTGCACGAGCACGTCGGGACGGCCGGGATTCACGGTGCGGTCCGTTTTGGGGTCGGTCCGTTCAACACCGAGGCGGATGTCCGGACAGCGGTCGGTGCGGTCGAGGAGATCGCGAGGCAGACCCGGCAGCGCACCAGGCGTTTCGTGGCATCCGCCGCCGGGTCTTCGGTCCCGGAATCCAGCCATTGACCCGCTCGGCGAGGTCCCCTCGAGGGCCGCGGGCGGAATCGGAATGCCGGACCTCAGCCCGGTCTTGCATCCTTGAAGTAGTAGAGCACGAGGTAGACGAACAGGAAGGCGACGATCCAGGTGACAGCGAAACCGATGGGCCACGGGCGCGCGGAGTCCTCTGGAAACAGGCGCCGGCGCCTGTGGAGCCGGGAACGCAGGATGCGCGCCTCCTCCCCGGTGGCGAACCTCAGTTGCACTGCCGTCCATGCCAGGCGTGTCGCTGCCATCGGATTGCGGCTGAAGGCGACGAGTGTGTCCAGAGACGGTCCTGCCACGGCGTCATGCCACCATGCGCCGAATGCCGCGCCGAGCCGTGCCAGGGGCCGCCATGCTGCCACCCCTGCCTTGCGATAGAGCCAGTCCACATCCACGTTGACTGCGCGGATTTCCGGTGGATACACGCCGGAGAGCATGAGCAATGTGAACGCCAGGGCAGAGAAGAACAGCAATTGGAGTTGGCCCAGGATGTGAGGTGCCGTGTAGGGGTGGTACGTGACATCGTAGGGGAGCAATCCGTACAGGGGGCCTGGAAACACACCGATAAGGATGCACAGGCCGGCAGCGATACCCATTGCCCAGAGCATGTTCCGGGGTGCCTCCTTGGGGCGAAGGCCCGAGTCGTGCGAAAAGAACGCAAAGAACGGAATCTTGATGCCGGCATGGTGGAAGACGCCGGCGGAAGCGAACATCAGGATGAACCACACGCCCGCCATGCCCTCGAGCCCCGCGGCGGAGACGATCATGGACTTCGTGGCAAATGCGCTGAACAACGGAAACGCCGAGATCGATGCGGCGCCGACCATGCAGAATGCTGCTGTCCAGGGCATGGTCTTGTACAGCCCGCCCAGGTCCGTGGCGTCTATTTTGCCCGTCTGGCGCAAGACCGCGCCCATGGCCATGAACAGGAGTCCCTTGAAGATGATGTCTGCCACGGCGTGAGCCACGGCCCCGTTGATGGCCAGTTCCGTGCCTATCCCAACGCCCACCACCATGAACCCCACCTGGTTGATGAGGCTGTACGACAGCACTCTGCGCAGGTCATTCTCGATCACCGCGTAGAAGATGGGGAACGCGGCCATGGCCGCGCCGATCCAGATCAACGGGTCCGCGCCGGGAAAGACTCGAGCCAGCAGGTAGACCGCGGTCTTGGTCGTGAAGGCGCTGAGGAACACCGTGCCGGTGATGGTGGCTTCGGGGTAGGCGTCGGTCAGCCAGGCGTGCAAGCCCGGCCAGGCGCAGTTGATGCCGACGCCCACGAAGATGAGGTAGGTGCCCGCGTTGTCGAGTTCCAGCTTGGCCACCGCGATGTCCCCGGTGTCTCGAGCCAGGAGCAGAATGCCGAAAAGGATGAGCAGGCCGCTCACCGCGTGCACCAGGAAGTACCGCACGCCGGCGGCGTAGGCTCGAGGCGTTCTGCGCCCCCAGATGAGCACCGAGGAACTAAGCGCCATCAACTCCCAGTAGCCGAACAGCGATACCCAGTCGCCAGAGAAGACCACCCCGAGGGAACTCCCCGCATACACCAGTCCGGCCACTGTGCCGGATGCGCGATCGTCTCGAGCGCCGTACAACAGGGTCACGAACATGGCGACGTGGAAAGCGTACCCGAACACCAGGCTCAGCCGATCCACGTGGAGAAGCTGGAGATGGTAGTCCAGGAAGCCGACCCCCAGGAGGTCGCCTGCCGGCTGCCCCGAAAGGTGCACCAGGTTGGCGAGCCCCAGCACGGGAAGCAGCAGGACGTAGGCGGTCCTGCCCCGCCCCTTGAGGAACGGGACCACCAGGGCGCCGAGAATCGGTATCCATGCTGGAGGAATGTGGCTAATCATAGTAGCGTTCATCCCGGCTGACGATACGGCGCAAGATATGCTTGGCCGCGAGAACGAGCACGATGCAGCTCACGAGACCGTAGGCAGCGAAGAATTCCGGAGCGCTCTCCCAGGGGAACTCCCCGTGACCGGGAACGAAGAGTCCGGCCACCAGGAGCACGCCACAGGCGATATACAGGCCACGAATCAGCCTGTTGACGTTTTCCGGTCGATCGAACAGGTGCTGTTTGCCATCACGCACGGTCGAGATCCTCCTGTTCAATGCCCGCCGATACCGAGGGCGAACACGGCGACGAGGTATAGCACGCCCAGCGCGAAGACGATGAGAAACACCGGCCGGTATCCCGGTCTCGCCTCGTGCCGCAGCTCCTTCCTGCCATGCTCCGTGTTCTCAGTGCTCATCCGATACCTCCGGTCACCGTCCTGGCCACCTGCCTGGCGAGTTCGAGGAAGATGGACGGGGCGAAGAAGAGCGCCATCACGCCGATGGCCGTCACGCACAGGGCCGCCACCATGGGCACCGGCGCCTCCCGGATACGCCAGGATTCGGCCTCCTCACCGGACGGGGCGACAAAGAAGGCTCGGTACACGATCGGCAGGAAGTACCCGGCGTTGAGCAGCGTGCTCGTGCCCAGTACGAGGAGCACCGGCAAGGCGCCGGCTTCCACGGCCCCCCGGACCAGGTACCACTTGCTGATGAGCCCGGCGAACGGAGGCACCCCGATCATGGACAGCGCGGCGAGGGAGAACGCGACCATCGTGAAAGGCATGCGGCGGCCGATACCATCCAACTCGCTCACCCGCGTCTTGTGCGTGGCCACGTAGATAGCGCCGGCCCCAAAGAAAAGCGTTATCTTTCCAAACGCGTGGATGGCGATGTGCAACACGCTTCCGGTGATGCCAGCCGGGGTCAACAGGGCCGCGCCGAGAACGATGTAGGAAAGTTGGCTCACCGTCGAATAGGCGAGGCGGCGCTTCAGGTTGTCCTGTCTCAGCGCAATGATCGACGCCAGGATGATCGTGAACGACGCATACCACACGAGCGCGGTGCCGAGGCCGGAGCGCGACAGGAGGTCGACCCCGAACAGGTTGACCACGACCCGGACCATGACGAAAACGCCGGTCTTCACGACCGCCACCGCGTGCAGGAGCGCGCTGACCGGGGTGGGGGCCACCATTGCGGCCGGGAGCCAACCATGCAGCGGCATCATGGCTGTCTTGGTCACACCCAGCACGTAGAGCAAGAACGCCACCGAGACGAGCGTCCCGGAGACGTCGCTGCCGAACACGCCTGAAGGACTGAAATCGAGGGTTCCGGTCGCGTAGTAGGTCAGCACCACCGCCGCCATGAGAAACGTCAGCGAGGTCCCCAGGAGGTAGGCCAGGTACTTCCTGGCTCCCTGCAGCGCCTCGGTCGTCTGCTTGTGTCCCACGAGGGGGAAGGTACACAGGGTCAGGATTTCGTAGAACACGAACGTGGTGAGCATGTTGGCCGAGAACGCGGCGCCCAGCGTTGCCGACAGGGCCACGGCGAAGCAGGCGAAATACCGCGTCTGGGCATGCTCCTTTTCGGCCCTGACGTACCCGATGGAGTAGAACGAGGTGACGATCCAGAGGAACGAAGCGGTCAGTGCGAATGCTTCGCCGAGCGCGTCGACGCGGAAGGCCAGGGAGAGTCCCGGTGCGATCGTGACCAGGTGGCACACGATGGCGTCTCCGCGGAGGATGGCCGGTGCCATCGAGGCGACCAGGGCGAACTTGGTCAAGGCGGCGAGGATCGTCCAGCCCTCTCGGATGTTGGGATGGCGCCGGAACAGCACGATGAGCAGGGCGGCGCCCAGCGAGACTCCCGTGGCCAGAAGCGGTGTCGAGGAAGTGATGTCCATCATCGCCCTCCCCCGACCAACAGTGCGGCCGCCTGCTCCGCGATCCCCACCGGCCACTGGGCCTGCACGCCGAGAACCACGCACAGGGCTGCCATCACCAGGGTCGGCCCCATCATGCTCCAGGGCGCATCACCCGCCGGGAGGGCCTCGAGCCGCTCGTTGGGCGGGGAGAAGTAGATCCAGTCGATGACGCGCCAGAAGTAGATCGCGTTCAGTCCCGAACTGACCAGGATGACGATGACCAGGTACCACATACCGGCCTCGAGAGCGCCCAGGGCCAGGTACCACTTGCTGACGAAGCCCACGGTGAGCGGGATCCCAATCATCGAGAGGGACGCCACGGTGAAGGCGGCCATCGTGAGCGGCATCTTGCGCCCCAAGCCTTTCAGTCCTTCCACCGTTTCGATACCTGTCTTGTACACGATGGCCCCCGCCGCCAGAAACAGCGCGCCTTTCATCAGCGCGTGGTTGACGATGTGGAGCAGTGCCCCGGTCATGCCCGTCCGGTTGACCAGGGCTGCACCCAACACGATGTAGCCGATTTGCCCGACGCTCGAATAGGCCAGCATCCGCTTGATGTTGGACTGGGCGATGGCGAGCAGGGAGCCCATCAGGATGGCCACGGCGGCCAGTACCAGGAGGATACGGGTGGCCGGGATCACCTGGACATCGAAGTTCGGATGAAAAACGGTGAACATCACCCGGATCAGGACGTATGCCCCCACCTTGGTCCCGGTCGCCGCCAACAAGGGGCTCACCGCCGATGGCGCGTATGTGTAGGCGTTCGGCATCCAGACGTGGAGCGGGAACAGGGCCAGCTTGATGCTCAGTCCGACGGTGAACAGGGCGAACGCGGTCAGTATCACTCGAGAATGGTAGAGGGGGGGAAGCAGTCGGGCCAGGTCGGCCATGTTGAGCGTCCCCGTCATCATGTAGAGGTGGCCGATGCCGAGCAGAATGAATGTGGCGCCGATGGTGCCCAGGATGAGGTAGTTGTAGCTGGCGGTCAGCGCCTCCCTGCGGCGGCCCATGGCGATGAGCGAATAGCCCGACAGGGAGCTGATTTCCACGAATACGTACAGGTTGAAGATGTCGCCCGTGACGACGATACCCATCAAGCCGGTGAACAGCAGGAGGTAGATGGCGTAGAAGAAGGGGTGCTTCGACGCCTCGATCTCGGCGGCCACGCTCTTCGGGGCGTACACGGACACGACGGCGGCGACGAAGGCGACCAGCACGAGCACCAAGCCGTTGAGTGCGTCGACGGAGTACTCGATCCCGTAGGGCGGTTCCCAGTTGCCCAGCCAGTAGACCACCTTGCCGCTTCCGGATGTCACCCGGTCGAGGAGAATGCAGGCCAGGACGAACGACGTGATGGTCGCGGCCTGCACGGTGAGGAACGCGAGCGAACGGTGAATCCGCGCCAGGATCGGCGTCATGAGCGCCGACACCAGGGGAATGACGACCATCAGCAGAGGAAGGGGCGTGATGTCCGGTGTGTTCACGACTCGACCTCCTCGCCACGGCGGCCAAGGTCACGAATCTGGTCCTCCTCGATCGTTCCGAACCGCTCCTTGATCCTGATGATGAGCGCGAATGCCACCGCGGTCGTGCTGACCGAGACCACGATGGCGGTCAGGATCAGTACGTGGGGAATCGGGTTGTCGTAGCGCGTGGCTTCTTCCCACACGATGGGAGCGGTGCCGCCGCTGACCTTGCCGATCGAAATGTAGAACAGGAACACCGCGGTCTGGAAGATGTTCACCCCGATGATCTTCTTGATGAGGTTCGGCTTCGCCACGATGGCATAGAACCCGATCATCATCAGGGCCACGTAGATCCAGTAGTTGTACCTGCCGAGAACCCACTCAGCCATTCTCGACTTCTCCCTCGTCGTTTCGCCGAGCCGTTTCGAAGAAGATGGTGACCATCACGGCCGCCACGGTCATGCCCACCCCGATCTCTATCCCGAGAATGCCGTAGTGACCCGCCAGGTGGGGATCCTCGAACGGCAACGCGCGGTAGTCGAGAAAGGCACTTCCCAGGAGGAGGCAGAGCAACCCGATACCGGCATAGATCAACGCGCCGGTACTGGCCAGGATATCGGTCACCGCGCGCGGCGCACGCTTGCGCCCGGCCTCGCTGCCGAACACGATGGCGTACAGGATGAAGCTCGCGCCCAGGATGACACCGCCCTGGAACCCGCCTCCCGGCCCCGAATCACCGTGAACGATGACGTATAGAGCGAAAAGCTGGATGAACGGGACCATCAGGCGGGTGATGGTGCGCCGGATGATGCTCTCACTCACGTTGCCTCCGTCTGAGCAGCAATATCACGCTCACGCCCGCGGTGAAGATCACCGTCGTCTCCCCAAGGGTGTCGTAGCCACGGTAGGCCGCGAGAATGGCCGTGACCATGTTGACGACCCCCACCTCGTGCTCCGAGCCTTCCACGTACCTCGGCGCCACGTGGTGGTTGGCCGGCGCCCCGGGATCCCGAAACGCCGGCATGTCGAGCGTGCCGTAGACCAGCACCGCGGCGGTCAGCAACATCAGGACCAGGCTCGGCACCTCCCGCCTGACCCTGGAAACGAAGACCTCCCGCCGGTCCGTTCGGCTTATCGCGGCGATCAGGAGCACCGTGGTGATCCCCGCCCCCACGGATGCTTCGGTAAAAGCGACATCCACCGCATTGAGCTGCGTCCACACCACCGCCATCAGCAGGCTGTAGGCGGACAACACGATGCCTGCGCTGAGCAGATCTTTCATCTCGACAGCCGCCAATGCGCAGAGCACCAGGAGGGTCAGCAGCAGGATATCGATCATTGGCGTTTGTCCCCTTTTTCCCAGGGCTTGACTCCGGCCGCGTACGCTGCGCGGACCACGGCATGGCTGGCCGTCGGGTTCGCGATCGCGATGAACCCGATGATCAGCACGATTTTCAACGCGATGAACGACATGCCCGAGTAGATCAGCAATCCCACCAGGATCAGGGCCTGCCCCAGGGTGTCGCCCTTGCCGGCTGGATGGACACGGGAATAGATGTCGGGGAAACGAACCACGCCAACCGCGGCCACGATGATGAAAAAACAACCCAGGAAGAGAAACACACCCGTGATCACGTCCACCAGCGTCATCAGTCCACCCCCCCGATCTCCCGGTAGCGCAGCAGGGCTATCGTCGCAATGAAGTTGATGAGCGCATACACCAGGGCAAGGTCCAGGAAATGGGGCCGCTCGAAAATGAACCCGATCAGCGCAAGAAGCACCACCGCGTTCGTGCCTATCATGTTGGCCCCCAACAGCCGATCGTGGGACCGGGGCCCCTTGATCACGCGATAGAGGATCAACAGTGAAGCCAGGATCAAGACGACCGCTGCGACACTAAACATCTGTCCCCTCGATTGCCTTGACGCGTCGCGCCAGTTCTCCGTTCAGCAGGGTCGCCGCCGCCTGTTCCGATATGGCGTGGATGAGGAACGAACCATCCTTGCCGGCGGCAATGGTCACCGTACCGGGGGTCAAGGTGACCGAATGGGCGAACGTCACGATCCCCAGGTCCGTCGCGATGTCCGTCTTGACCTCGATCAGCCTCGGGTCGATCGGCATCCTGGGGTGGAGAACCCGGAAGGCCACCCAGAGATTCGCGAAGAAGATCTCCTTGAGAAGCCAGGGAAGGTAGAGCATGAAGCGAACGACCCGCCCCGCCTCGATCTTGATATCCGTTCCCTTCGGAACCAGGAGGTCGTGGGACAACCAGGTCACGATCAGGCTACACACGATGCCCGAAACGATGTGGAACGGATCGAAGTAGCCCGACAGCGCGATCCAGAACCCGAACATCAGGATGAAGGTCACGAGATGACTCATGGCACCTCCAAGTCCATCGAAAACCGACCGCCACAAGATCATGCCCAGGATGAAAAGGACGCAGTATAGCACCGATCATCAGCCATGCCGATTTTTTTGTCTCGATCGCGTTGCCCATCGCCGTGTGGCCACCTGGGCCCCGCTGCACGACACCGGCGATCCTCGATCCCTGCCTGGGCGTGCGTTGCGTTTGACATGCTTGGCCGGACAGGATACACAACAAGCAGGAACAGCCGGGCTCGAGGCATGGAAAGGAGGCCAGCGGCGATGATCGTTGAATGCGCAACCTGCCACTCCCGATACAGCTTGACCGACCACGAGCCCGGACAGGAAGTCTTCTGCCGGTGTGGAGCCACCATCCGGGTACCGGAACATCCATCGACGGCGAAAACCCTGAACTGCCCGCAATGCGGTGCAAGCTGTTCACCCGAGCAGATAAAGTGCGTGTTCTGCGGCGCCAGCCTCGCCGTCGTGCCTTGCCCCAGGTGCTTCGACCTGCTCTTCGCAGGTACCCGGCACTGTCCGAACTGCGGAGCGGATTGTACCAGGCCGGCCCTCACCGCTCGAGACGGCGCCGCTTCGCCCAGGGTCTGCCCGCGGTGCGGTGCGAAGAAAAAGGATACCAAGCTGACCGCCCGGATAGCCGGGGAGACCCTCCTGGACCAATGCGCCGACTGCGGCGGCGTCTGGATGGATATGCACAACTTCGACCAAGTGCTGTCGGACGCCCGGCGCCATACGGCCCTGCGTGCCCTGGGCCTGGAAACCCGAGCAGAGGGGGGGGCGCCCGCCACCACGCTCCCGATCGCCTATCTCAAGTGTCCCGAGTGTGGGAAGCTCATGCACAGGAAGAACTTCGGGAAACGCTCCGGTATCATCATCGATACCTGCAAGGACCACGGGGTCTGGTTCGACAGGGGGGAGCTGGCCGGGGTCCTGAACTTCGTCTCCAGCGGCGGCCTCGAGCTGGCCCAAAAAAAAGAACTCGAGGCACTCAAGGAAGAGGTGGCCCGCCGGAAGGCTGGCACCCAGCCGCCGAGCTGGCAACAGGTGACGGCCCATGACCCCAGGTTCGGGCGCCGTCCGGAGGTAGGCGGGGCCGTCATCGAATTCGTCATAAGCGCGCTGCACAGGCTGTTTCGCGGAGTCTGACGACCGCTCGCAGGCGCAAGTCGCTTTCGAGTATCCGGCCGCGGTGGTGTGGGGCGGCGCCCTCGGGGAAACCGAACACCTGACCAGCCGGAGGGGGCTCATGTCCAACAGAGACCATGGCACCATGGAACCGGGTGCCCGTGCCGGTGGGCCGGTGCACCGCGCAGCACGCGTGTTCCTCCTGGTTGGACTGTGCGGCCTGTTGGCCAGCTTCTACCCGCCCGAGCCCGGAGCCTCGCCTCCTTTCTACGGGGACGTGGCCGTGATGACCCTGGACATGGACATCGACACCCTGGGAAACCTCATTGGCGCGCGCAAGACCTTCATTTTCTATTTCCTCCCCACATGCCCCCATTGCCGGGACGCTGCACCCGTGGTGGCGAAGCTGGCCCGCAAGTACGGAGACAGGCTTCAGTTCCTCGGCGTCGCGCCGGGTCGTGGCCGGCTGTCCGACCTCCGGGCGTTCGCCAAGGAGTTCGGACTGACCTTCCCCATCGTCCAGGACTCCGGGTCCATTTTCGGGGGCAGGAACGGGCTCAAGGGGACCCCCGCCTACCTGTTGACCGACGGAAGCCCGGTGCCACCGGTAACCCTCTCGTCGTTCACCCCGGACATGGAGACCGTGCTCCAGATAGCCATCCTCCGGTACCTCGGGGAGGATCCCATGGCTCTCCTGGAACCCGGCCGCTACCAGGGTGCGCAAGTCTGCGCGACCTGCCACCGGGAAACATACCTGAGTTGGAGTCTCACGCCGCACGCCGCCTCGTTGTATGCCCTTGTACGCTCCGGAAAGCACACGAAGCCCGAATGCGTGCGGTGTCACGCGCTCGGCGCAGGCGAACCCGGGGGCTTCCAGGACGTGAAGACCACCCCTTGGCTGGCCGATGTGGGGTGCGAAGCCTGTCACGGCCGTGCCGGGGGGCATGGTGCCCCTCGACAAAGCAGCACGGGAACGGCCGAACAGGCACGGGCCCGGATCTCCTCGACCTGCTCGGCGTGTCATGACTCGGAACGTCCCATCCGTCCCGGCATGGGTGAAGCGTTGCGTTTCGTGAGCCACACGCACGACCGGGACGTGTCCCGGCCCACGTGGGTGGAACGCAGGAAGCAGCTTCTCGAGGGCCGTGTTTCCCGTCCCATGATGGCGCCTCCGGCAGGGCAGCCGCTCGGCGCCGAAGCCTGCCGCGACTGCCACCGGGCGGCCTACGACGGGTGGTCCCGCTCGCAGCATGCCAGGGCCATGGACAGCCTGAAGGAGGCGGAGAAGGCACCAGGGAGCGCCTGCCTCCGGTGTCATGCCACGGTGAGGCAAGCCCCTCCCGAAGCCGGGCCGACCCTTCTCCCGGGCGTCCAGTGCGAAGCGTGCCATGGTCCCGGGACCGGCCACGTAGCAGCCAGGGGAGGAAGCCAGAACATCCTGGCGTTGCAAGGGCTGTCCCCCACCTGCGTGATAGGGCCGCGCTGCATCACCTGTCACGACGAAGAAAACGACCCCGGCTTCGATATCGGCGAGGCGTTGAAACGGCTGGAGGCGTTCCACCAGGCTCCGATCGCACCCCCTCGCGCGACGAGCGCTGAGTGAGCCCGGCAAAGAGGTCGGGGCGACATCCTGGAGTGCAGTATTCTGGCTGGGTGCGCCGATGAAAACGGTTCTTGAAGAAGATGTAAAGACGGAAAGTCGCCATCGAGCACGGAATGGCGCGACGAACGGGGGTGCACCACGATTTGCCGGCAACGTGCGCCGGTGGGCCGCGATCGTCGGGTGCTTCACGCCAACGGTTCCTGCCCGAGCCAGCCCCATCGACTACTCGAGCCTCTCAGACACGCAGCTCTTTCTGGGCTTTCTTGTCGGCATGGTGGCGACAGCCAGCATCGGCACGTTGGGCGTGATCGGGTTCGTGCGCCACTGGCGAGCGTATCGCCGCACAGGCGAGGGGTTGGCTCCCTGGGTCATCGTTGTCGTCGTGGGGGGCGTGATCGGGGCCATCGCGCTGGGGGTCGCTTTCGGGTGACCGGCTCTCGTCGACGACAGCACAGAGGGGGCCGACGTACGGACTGTGTCTCCTTCGTGCTCATGCGTCGTGACCGTATTTCCCGCGTCTTCTCTTTTGACCACCATGTCGAGGTGGTCGGGTTCGATGTGTGGTAGCCAACCTCATTTGCCCACAGCTCCCTTGCCATGCACCGTCTGCCTTCCCCGGCGGGATCTGGTGGCCGTCCCTCGCCACCCGCTTGGCCAGAGTTCGTGTGCTCGTACAGCTTGCCGGGAACACGTTTCCAAGTGGATGAGAGAAAGGCGGACCTCACCCGCCGGCCCCCTCTCCGGAAAGCTGGAGAGGGGGAGAAGAAGGGGTGTCTCCTGCCTGGGTGCACGGCGCGGAACGATTCGGGGCGGTTCCGGGTGTCTTGTCAGACGACACAGCGGGCATCCAGCGCTTGGAAAGGTCTTTGTGGCGGACTGGACTGGTCACAACTCCCTCCTGG
>JAJRTE010000238.1 GCA_024278455.1 Myxococcota bacterium | reverse complement strand
TCGGAATCGATACCCAGGGAACCGAGCTGCTCCAGAAGCTGCGTCTCATGCTGGGCCGGGTTGCGGCGGTCGAAAGGAATCCGGACGACATCGGGTCCAAACGTGACCGGAGCGCCCTGTTCCACCACGGCGACCACGGGCAGTTTCTGCCTCGCCGCGGCCTGGATCTCCTTCTCCAACGCCTTGAGCGCGCCTGGATGAGCGTTGCGAGTCGCCAGGGCCACGACAGCCCGGCAATCCTTCATGCGCCGGACCCGAGACGTTATCGGCGACTTGCGGTCGGGAAGGCGAACCGTGATGCCGTAGCCGGAAGCCACCGCGCGAAGGCGCGACACGATCGGACCGTCCTCCGGGTTCACTGCATGGGAGAGAAAAACCCGCATGTCGAAGCCTCCCCTGGCGCGGATGTCCAGAGGCAGAGACAAGTCCTGTCTCGACTCCCCAGGCATGGACACGTTCTCCGCCGCCTCTCCTCAGCATACCACGGATCGAACGGTTCGGGCGACGGCGTTCGTCACGCCATTCGCACCGATGGATCGCGGGTACGGACACGACGTGGTCGAAAGCTCCTCCCCGCCCGTGCCCCAGGACGAGGCGGCCACCCAGCGCGCGGTCCTCGAGGCCCCGCCAGGTGCGGAGGTGGTCCACTTTTCCTGCCACGGGGGCATGGACTGGGGGGACCCGCACGCGCATTGGGCCGACCGCCTGGATTTCGACCACCCCTACTGGTGGAACGGGTTCACCTTCACGGGGGGATGACGGGGGCGGCCTACGGTGCAGGTGTCGGCGGCTCCGGGGTAACCGTGGGCGTGGGCGCGGGGGTGGGTGTGGGCGCGGGGGTGAAAGTGGGCATGACCTCCGGCGTGGCGGTCGGCCCCACCCCAGGCGTGGCGGTCGGCCCCACCCCAGGCGTGGCGGTCGGCCCCGGCACCGGCGTGGCGGTCACCTCGAGCGCGGGGGTGGGAGTCGCCTCGAGTTCCGGATCTTCGTGGGGGCGGCGTGTGGCGTAGTAGGCCGCGATCTGGTCCCCGCTCAAGGCGCAACTCGTCAACTGGAGTTCATCGAGTGCGCCGCGCAGGGACCACGGGCGAGCCGCTTCGGGGTCGTCGGTATTGGTTCCGAGCCACATGGACGTTTCCGACGCCATGAACGGCACGAACCCGCCCAGGCCGGCGTCTGCCTCGCTGTCGAGTTCGCCGTTGACGTAGGCGCGGAGGTGCTGGCCGTCGTAGGTCACGGCGAAGTGGTACCACAGCCCCGTCGTGATGCCGATGGTGCCGCCTCGAGTGGTCAAGGGACTGCCAGCTCTTGCCATGGAGGCCTCGAGGAACCCGTTTCCATTGATGGTGATCACGTAGTTCGGCTTGTCGGAGCCCTCGGCGTCTCCGTTCTTGTAGACCAGTGCCTGGCGTGTCACCGGGGCATTGGGGATGGCGCCTGCCGGCTTGTACCAGAAATCGATAGTGAACTCGGGCAGACTCAGGTAGTTGTCCTCGTCGGGCATCTCGACCTTGCTCGTCTCGTCGTCGAAGCTCAACGCCCTCTTGAAGCTGGTGGACAACGAGGAGGTGGTCCAGGTGGTCCCGCTCGCGTAGCCGACGATACCGTGGACCGAATCGGTAATGGTGGCGCCGGTCCCTTCGTCCATGTGCCAGAGTGCGACCACGTCCTGGGAGCCGCAGTCGGGTCCAACGACGACCACTTCCACGGAATCCTCGTCTGTCAGGCCGAGGCCGTCGGTCACCGTTGCCGTGATGGTGTGTTGCCCCTCCTTGAAGAGCGTAACGGAGAACGTCGATGCGCCCGGCTCTGCCGGAGGCATGGGGCGGGCCTCGAGTTCCCCTTCCAGGTCGCTCTCGAAGGTGACGGACATTTTCTGGACCGTGTCCTCCACGTCCGGGTCACTGACCGACACGGTGTAGGGGTAGGCCTCGCCATAGGGGACCTCGGTCCCGTCTGCGGGCAGCACGAACACGATGGCCGGCGAGTCATCCACGACGATGTCCAGCGTGGCGGACCCGGTGGCGTTGTCGAGGTCCGTGGCATACACCCAGAGGGTGTAGGTCCCGTAGGCGAACTGTGTTTCGCAGGCCGCGGTCCCATCCTCGGCGGGGTGCACGCCGACGCACAGCTCCTGCGCAGAATCGTCGGCCCCGGACATCAGCACGAAGTCGACGGTGAGCAAGTCGGCGGGGTCGTTGAAGTCGGTCACGGTGACCGTGACCGTCACCGGCCCGGGGGACAACAGGGTTTCGTCCTCGGCGGGACTCACGATTGTGATGGACGGCGGGGCATTCTCGTCGATATTGCCGTCGCAGTTGTCATCGACGCCGTTTCCAGGAAGCTCGGTGGCGGCGGGATTCACATCGGGATCGGTGTCGTCGCAATCGAGACCTTCGCCGGTGAAGCCGTCCCCGTCGGCGTCGAAGCAATCGGGGACCCCGTCGCCATTGTCGTCGAAGCCTTCATCTTCCACGCCGTCGCAGTTGTCGTCGTTGCCGTTGCACGTCTCCTCGGCCCCCGGATAGACCGATGCGTCACCGTCGTCGCAGTCCAGGTCGTTGTCACTCCATCCCGAACTCGAGGGAGGGTCGCACCCCTTCTGCGTTCGCCCGGAACCACCGTAGCCGTCGCCGTCGCCGTCCGGATACCAGGTGTAGGACTCCGAGGACGCCACGTTGTCCTTGCTGCCGTCGCAGTCGTCGTCGATGCCGTTGCAAACCTCCGTCGCGCCGGGGTTCACGTCCGCGTCCTTGTCGTTGCAATCCCCATCCGCGACCGTATAGCCATCGCCGTCGTCGTCGGGAGAGATGCCCACGCCCGAACAGACGATGCGCGCCTCATCGACGTTGGCGGCATTGCTCTCGATCGTGAGAACGGCTTCGACCTCGCCCTGGGTGTCCGGCTTCCAGGTGATGCCGAACGTGTAGCTGTCTCCAGGAGCGACCGTCGGCGTCTCCGCCTGGACGGTCCACGCAAACCGGTACTCGTCCCAGGAATAGCCGGTGATGGCCAGGTCCGCGTCCCCGGCATTGGTCACGGTTATCTCCTCGGAGACCGCATCGCCGAGCAGCACGTCGCCAAAATCCAGGGCCGTGGTAGACAACTCGACGAGCGCACTCGGCACGCTCGTGGTCGCATCGTCGTCATCCCCGCCCGTTCCGCATCCCATCAGGCCCACCACCGCCACCAGTGCCACAACCGGCAGGCCGGCTCGAGCCGACCACAGCTTGAACAGGTGCATGTCGCTTCTCCTCCCACATTGCCTCGATCGCAGAGTCCGATTCCGATCGCGCATTGTATCACGCTGCCGGCCCACTGGCCACCGATACGCGAAACCCCATGCAGATAGCCCTTTGAAACGCGCGCTCATCCAGGCACAATAGGACGGAACCAGGGGTGACCTGCTGTCGTCGCACGTGCTCGAGGTGTGTCTGTCGATGTCGAAATGGATCCGGTTGTCTGGTCTCGGTTGCGCGGTGATGCTCACCGCTTCCCTCGCCGCCGCGGGTGCAGACCTTCCCCTTCGCACCCCGCCCGGCCCAGCCCGGTACGCCGCACCTACCGCGTCGTCCGGAGCCAACCGCCGCCCCTGCCTGACCACCCTGCTCGCCCTGGCGGCTCGAGACTGGCGGACCCTGGACCCCGAGACCCGCGCGATGCTCGAGCCCTTCTTCCTGCGCCCGACCGACGACCAGGAGCCCGCCGGTGACGTGGACGTGTCCTATGCCGCCTACGGGGCCACCACCGTGGCTTCCAGGACGAGCGAGCCGTTCCGCATCTGGTATGCGCTCGACTCCAGCGCGGCGGTACCCTCCCTGGACGTCAGCCCGGCCAACGCGGTGCCGGACTACGTGGACCAGGTGGAATACATCCTCCAGGACGTGCGCGCGTCCCTTCTCTCAGGGCTCGAGTACCTCGAACCGGTTGGTGACGGTTCGGCCGGGGGAGGCACCGACCTGTTCGATGTCTACCTGACGGAACTCGAGCCGGCAGCGCTCTACGGCTACGCTGTCCCGGAGCAGTGCACGGGGTCGCCGTTGACCTGCTCCTCTTACCTGGTACTGGACAACGACTACGCCGGGGATATCTACGGGGAGGGCGGGTTGGCCGCGCTCAAGGTCACCGTGGCCCACGAGTATTTCCACGCCGTCCAGTTCTCCTACGAACTCGAGAGCGACGTCTGGTGGCTGGAAAACACCGCCGTCTGGATGGAAAATGTCCTCTACGACGACATCGACGACTACGTGGCCTACCTCCCGTTCCACGCGACCGAGCCGGAGCTGCCCCTCAACGTCATGGACGGGCTCCACGAGTACGGCAACGTGGTGTGGGCCATGTTCCTCGACGAAACCCTCGGCACCGAAACGATACGGGACATCTTCGAACGAATGGCTGCTGTGCCGGGAGACAACACCTTGCCTGCCCTCGAGGAAACCGTTGGACACGCCGGAGCGGACTTCCCGGACGAACTGGCGCGATACCGCTCGTTCGACGTGGTCACCTCCCGGTACGCTGAAGGCGACCTGTTCTGGGGAGACGTCCCCGCGATCACCCCCTCGTTCATCGTGGACGCCTACCCCTGGTCAGGAGACCAGAACACCATCCCAGGGGGAGCCATCGACCCCCTCGCCGCACGCTACATCCGCCTCGAGGCCCCGGATGACGACAGCTCGACCCGGCTCCTGGTCGATCTCCGCACCGGCGGCGCATACGACCGGGCCTTCCTGGCCGTCGAGACCGCCTGCGATACCCGGTACGAGGTGCCTGTCGCTCCGGGCGACAACGGTCAGGCACACATCGAACTGTCCGGCTTCACCTCGACACGGGCCACCGCGGCAACCCTCGTGCTTTCCAACGGATGCCTGCCGGGTCCGGACTGCATCTCCTCGACGTTCCGCATCGAGACGACACTGGTGGACGAAGAACTGCCACCGGACGCGGACGGCGACTGCGTGCCGCCGTTGGCATGGGACGGCCTCGATTGCGACGACGCCGACCCGGCCAGGGGCCCGTTCGCCACCGAAATCGACGACGGCATCGACAACGATTGCGACGGCGCCCTGGACGAAGCTCCCGGCGAACCGGCCCTCTATCCCAGCCCCCTCCTGTTCGTGCAAGGCCAGGACTACACGATCGACCTCGAGACGCGCCATTTCGAACTCACCGGCGAAGAGACCTACACATGGACCGGGGCCGGTGGCTCGATCGCGGACGCTGAAGTCCTGTCCGGCCATTCGGCCCGGATCACCGGCATGATCGGCGTGCTCGCTCCCGCCGAACCGGTGCTCACGCTTTCCAACACGGCAGGACGCGGCTCGGCCGTGGTCCAGGTCGCACCCACGGAACGGGCTTCCCTGGTCACCCTGCGCCCCTCCTCGGGCTCGCTTCCGGTTCCGGGAACCCATGTCATCTTCGAGGTGTCGAGCCAGGCTCCACGGACCCTGCTGGCTCGAGCCTGGTCCAAGGGAGCAACCCCGTTCACTCCGGCCTTGCTGTGGATCGACACGGACGGCGTCACGGAACTGGCGCGCCACGACACGGAGGCCGGCGTGGATGCTCCCGCCGGAACCTGCTTCCTGCGCGTCAGCGACACCGATGGCGGCGGAGGCAGCGGGTACCTCTTCGATATCACACTGAGCGAGGGCTGCGACGAAGACGCCGATGCTGACGGCCACGTCAACGAGGCTTGCCCGGGCGGCGATGATTGCGACGACCTCGACGCCCGCTCACACCCTGGTGCGTACGAAATCCCCTACGACGGGATCGACCAGGACTGCTCCGGCACCGATCTCGACGACCAGGACGGTGACGGACATGCGGGCCTCCTGGCAGGCGGCGACGACTGCGACGATGCCGACCCGGACACCTATCCCGGGGCAGTCGAAACATGCGACGAACGGGATAACGATTGCGACGGCACCCCCAACGATGGGCTCCAGTCGTGCTCGGTCGAGGTGTGCGACGGGACCGACAACGACGGGGACGGCCTGGTCGACGAGGGGTTCGACCAGGACCAGGCCGGGGGCGTGGATTGCACCGATGACGACGGCGACGGCTACTCCGAAATGGAGGGCGACTGCGACGACACCTCGGCACAAACCTACCCCGGCGCCACCGACATCCCCTACGACGGCACCGACCAGGACTGCATCGGGGGCGACCTCGCCGACCTCGACCACGACGGCTATCCATCCCAGGACGCCGGAGGTCCCGACTGCGACGACTCCAACCCCTCGATCCACCCGGGTGCGCCCGAAAAGTGCGACGCCAAGGACAACGACTGCAACGGCGAAGTAGACGAGGGAACCGACCTCGACGGCATCGGCGGCCCCGACTGCGACGACCAGGACGGCGACGGCTACTCCGAGCAGGAAGGCGACTGCGGCGACGAAGACCCGTCCGTCTACCCGGTCGCCCAGGAGATCCCCTACGACGGCGTGGACCAGGACTGCTCCGGGGCCGACCTCACCGACGTGGATGGAGACGGGATCGACGCCACGGCCGCCGGCGGCGCCGACTGCCTCGACGACGACCCGCAAAGCTATCCCGGCGCCGAGGAATGGTGCGACGGCCGGGATAACGACTGCGACGAGACCACCGACGAGGGATTCGACGACGACGGTATCGGCGGTCCCGACTGCTCCGACGACGACCTGGACGGCCAGACCGAGGACCAGGGCGACTGCAACGACGAAGACCCCACCATCGCCCTCGCAGCGCCCGAAGTGTGCGACGGCAAGGACAACGACTGCAACGGCGAAACAGACGAAGGCTACGACCAGGACGGGGCAGGCGGAACCGACTGCATCGACGACGACGGCGACGGCACCTCAGAAGACGAAGGCGATTGCGACGACACGACGGCCGCCATCAACCCCGCCGCACCCGAAACCTGCGACGGCGTGGACAACAACTGCGATGGCTCGGTCGACGAGGGGTTCGACCTCGACGGCACCGGCGGACCCGACTGCTCCGACGACGACCACGATGGCTTCTCCGAGGATGAGGGCGACTGCGACGAC
The DNA here is from genome assembly GCA_024278455.1 of Myxococcota bacterium. Taxonomy (GTDB): domain Bacteria; phylum Myxococcota_A; class UBA796; order JAJRTE01; family JAJRTE01; genus JAJRTE01. Next base: position 2,297 of record JAJRTE010000238.1, on the reverse strand, counting down.
ACATCCCGCGATGTCCACCCGGGATCCATCGAAATCCCCTACAACGGCATCGACGACGACTGCTCCGACGGCGACCTGGTCGACAGCGACGGAGACGGCTATCTCGCCGTGGCCGCAGGCGGAGAGGACTGCGACGATACCAACCCCAAGGTCTACCCCGGGGCCCAGGAAATCGCCTACAACGGCGTCGACGAGGACTGCAACGGCAGCGACTACGCCGACGCGGACCTGGACGGACACCCAGCCGAATCCGCCGGCGGCGACGACTGCGACGACTTCGACCCGCTCACCTACCCCGGCGCAGACGAAATCCCCTACAACGGCACCGACGAAGACTGCTCCGGCGGCGACCTGACCGACGCCGACGGAGACCTGTTCGACGCCATCGAGGCCGGCGGCGACGACTGCGACGATTCCGACTTCGACATCAACCCCTATGCCGAGGAAATCCCCTACGACGGCATCGACCAGGACTGCTCCGGAGACGATCTCACCGACGCCGACCAGGACGGATACGACGCCGTGGAGGCCGGCGGCGATGACTGCGACGACACCGCCCACGACATCCATCCCGGGGCGGGCGAACTGTGCGGGGACGGGATCGACAACGACTGCGTCGACGGCATCGACCAGGGATGCGAGACCGTCGCCACAGGTTGCAGTTGCAACACGCACGGCGACACCGGAGGACGCGGCGCTGCCCCGTTGAGCGGTGCCGCCCTGCTCTGGCTGCTCCACGCTCGCCGGCGGAAGACCAGCCAGAACCCACCACGGTCGCCTCGCCAGACCGACAGGTAGCCATCACGAGAAAACGGGAGGCACCAGCGACATGAACACCACCTGCCCCCCCGGCGCACCGGCAGGGCCGCATCGAGAACGCGGCACACCGCTCCATTTCCGGCTGGAACTGCTCCCGGATCCCCCCACGAGGGCTTTCCTCGCCAGCCACGCACGCCGCACCTGGACACTCTGGGCCGCTGGCGCCACCGTGTCCCTGGCGGCAATCGTCGTCGGCCATCTCGAATCATGGTTGCCTGGATCGATCGCCGGTGCGGTCACCATGACGCTCGCCACCGCCGCCGTCCTGCTCGAGCTGCGCCGCAAGCCCCCCCGCCCGGGCTGGCTCGAACTCGACCTCGACCACCGTCTCCTGACCCTCCTGCCCGCCGGTACGGACGCGAACACCACGCCGGAGACGAAGGACCTCGACGAGGTCGCAGGCCTGCGCATCGTCGAGCGAGAGACGACCGGCACCCGCCGCGACGGGCCGGTCACCCTGTTCGAACTCGAGCTGACCTTTCGCGATGCGTCCCGCCACACCCTGGCCCGGCACCGGGACATCCGGCACCTGGGCGCGGTGATGGCCCAGGTCAACACCCTCATGGCAAAGCGCTGAGGGTGGGGCGGGGCGGAGTACAAACCCGCCCCGACGCCACACCCGCCCCGACGTCTCCCAAAGGCCGCCGGTTCGACACGAAAGCATGCGGGCCGCCGTGGGTTCCTGGTCGTCACAGGGCAGGCAATGATCATGCCCGTCTTCTCGTTTTGTCGGGGGAAAAGGTTGGTCGCCTACCATCGCTCCTTTCCCCTAGGAGCCCCCCAGTCGACCTCGGCCGGCTGATGGCCCTCGGGAATCCGGGCGACCAGGTCCTCCAGTCGGTGACGGCCGCGGCGTCTCTTCGATCGCAGGACCACGAGGGTCCCGTCTCGAGCCACGACCTCCACCTCTTCGCCCACCGAAAACCCGGCCGCCTCCAGCACGTGTCTCGGCACTCGGAGGCCCTGGCTGTTGCCCCATTTCTGAATTCTGGTCGACATGAGATTGTCCAAGTCGGCAAAGGATGGCCAGGTGCTCTGCCCGTACATGCGGTCGTCAGAAGTCTTCCAGGTCGCCGTACTGACTTCGATGTCGTGTACATACCATTTGCGACCACCCGCGCAGCGCACGTCAACTCTTTTTTTCCGGAAGGAATCCGCGTCTGAAGCCCTGGCAGAGCCGGGGGATTGCCGCCCCATCTCGCGCCGGGAGGTGGGTCCGGTCGGACATGGAGAATCGGTGGCCGTGGCTGGCGGTTGTACTTGACCTTTTCCAAGGCATTTGTCACACTCGCCACGATCCCGAACGTACCACCGCTCGAGGAGGTCTTCATGAAATCGCCAGGCACGTGGACAGCGCTGTTCCTGTCGGCATGGCTCGCAGGGTGCGGCTTCGGCAAGAAGGAGGAACCCTCTCCATCCCCGACACCCGCAGCCCTCGAGGCGCTCGAGCCCACGCCGTTGTACTATCCATTCGACGC
>JAJRTE010000237.1 GCA_024278455.1 Myxococcota bacterium | reverse complement strand
GGTTTCAGTCCTCCCTGAATGAGGACCCATCTGCAACCCTTACCATTTTTAGCCCAGTCATAGCAAGGGAAAAAGCGTACAAAATTCAAGATCTCGAGGAAATTCGCGCGATTTTGGCCGTCTAATTGACTCGAGCCTGTTCGAAAGTTGTGGATAACTCGGGAACCCGCTGAAACGACAGAGATTATCAGAAGAGGGCATCTCATTTTGATCTTCAGGGGGACGCAGGTTGAGTGTTGGTCAGTTCAAGAATTTTGAAACCGCAATAATTACAATGGGTTACGGTCCCGCGATCGGCCATTGTGTAGTCTAGCTTACAAAAACGGCCGGAGATCATGAATCTTGTACATTCCGTTCGCCGACAAACAGCGCGTCAATTGACTAACCTCTGAAAAACACCCCAGATTCTCGGCCAACAGCAGGAACGGCGGCCTGCGTAGCACACACAGACGTTGCGAATCGCGAACAGTTGTGCCAACACGTGTTCCAGCACGAACCACGGATCTCGCCGCGTACCGTGACCGCACGCGGCCCGGGACGGCTCTCGACCCGTCGAGAGGGCCGGGTGGTTCCTTGCTTCACGCACCAGATCCGTGGGCGGGCGGCAGTGCGCGTCCAGGTACGTCATCGCGACAGGATCTCCGAACGGAGCGGTCCCCTCTCCCTACTCGCTTCCCCCACGTCGTTCGTGGGAGACCTGCTGCTTGAGGCCCGGGGGCCGACGCCAGGACTTCGACCTCGACGAAGCCCTACGCCACCCGACGCTCATTCGAGTTCGGTTTCCGGCCCGGACCTCGTTTGCTTGACATGGTGCACGCCTTCTCGACGCCCGTTCTGGCACGACCTGACGTTGGCTGGAGTCGTCGTTCGTGGGGGGAGCACGGTACAGAAAGCACAGGTGTTCGACCAGGTGGGCGAGCCCCTCCTTTCCTTTCGGGTCGCACGCGGCTCCACTTCCTGTCACCGAGACCACTCGGACCGTGGGACGGTCCGTGCGATCCTGCTCCAGGACCACCAGCAGGCCGGAGGGAAAACGCACGAACCGACACCGGCCCGCCGCCCGGCGAGACATGGAACGTTTCGCCGCCCGTGTACCGGTAGTCACCCGGCGACCTCGTGTTCACCGCTCCCGGGTGAGGGTCTTCTCCTTCTCCCGGGTGGGTGTGGGGACCGGTGAAGGCCGGAGTCTGCGCCCGGGGGGAGGTTTCGGCCGGGAGCACGGGCTATTCGCCTTCAGAAGTGCAGTTTTCGTGGACGGCCGGATCGGCATCGTCGCAATCGTAGACGGCTGGCGATGTGCCTGGCGGGGCATCGGCGAACGTGCCTGGCCAGAAGTAGTCGAAATATCCATCCTGGTCGCTGTCCCATTCTGCCCCCTCGAGCCCGCCGTACACGCCGATGTCGGATGGCGTTCCGTCGGCGTCCATCAGGCCGGGAGGGCCGGTATCGACGAGGGGAGATGACGCGGCGATGTGTTGGTCCGAGGGGAAGCCCAGCGCATCGTACTCCATGAATCCCGGTTCGGCGGTGACAACGCTGGGATCGACCTCGAGAAGGTCGTGATTCGGCCAGCCTTCCGGGTTGTACAGGCTGGACCAGAGCAGCGTCGCCGCGCCGGGGGAGCCGTCGTCGTTGAGCAGGTTACCGTTCACGTTGTAGGCCAGCAAGGAGCCGGTGAGCGCCGGAACGGCGTAACGTCCGAGGAGGAACATGCCTCCTCCCTCCTGCCCTTCGTTGGCCACGATTCCCGACTGGCTGATCGTTGGTGCGGCGTCGTACAGGTACAGCGCTCCGCCCTGGTTCGTGGCGCTGTTGTCCTCGAGACGGCAGGTGGTCATGACCGGGGTGGAGCGGAAGAGGTACAGGCCTCCTCCATAGGTCGCCGTGTTTCCGATCACGCGGACTCGAGTCAGTGTCGGGGAGGACTCGTCGAGGTGCCCGCCCCCCCCGTAGCTCCCGGATGTATTCTCCTGAATCACGCTGCTGGTGACCGCGGGATTGGAGAGGTGGAGATAGATACCGCCCCCTGCGCGCTCGGCCGCGTTGCCGCTGATGGTACACCGGCGGAGTGCGGGGTCGGCGCTTTCGAGGTAGAGGCCCCCGCCCACGTCGTCAGCACTGTTGCCGGTCACCTCGAGCTGGTCGCATGTCGGGTCGGACGCCACCATGAGAATGCCGCCGCCGTACCCGCTGCCCCCGTTTTCCGCCCGATTGTCCACCACCACGAGGTCCTCGAGCCGTCCGGTCGCCTGGAACAGGTAGATGCCGGCCCCCATGGGTGCGACGCCGCCGGTGATCGTGAATCCCTCGAGTTCCAGGTCGGCGTTGTCCGCTCTCACGACGCGCTCACCGTTGCCATACAGCAGCGTGCCGACGGCCCGGTTCCTTCCGGTGATGGACACTGTTTTCAACTGGATGACGAGGTTTTCCGTCCAGACGCCCGGGCCCACGTCCACGCGGCCGGTTGTACGCACGGCATTGATCGCCGCCTGGATGGAGGGGAAATCTTCCGGAACTCGAGCCGTGGCCGGGGCGTCCAGGCCGGGTTGGGAATAGAAGTCCGTGGGGTCGGCGCCGTCGAGCAGTTCGGCCAGGTCGGTGTAGCCGTCACCATCCGTGTCGGCCACCTGCGGGTTGGTGGCGGCCAGGAACTCCTCCTGGTTGAGCAGGCCGTCGTGATCGGCGTCGGCGAAGGCGTCGTCGCTGGTGGGGTCCAGGCCGTTGGCGACCTCGAAGCCGTCGTACAGCCCGTCGCCGTCGCCGTCCGCGTACCAGGTCCAGTCCGCCCCGGGCCCGCCGTAGGCCCCCATGTCCGCGCGTGTGCCGTCGGGATCGGTCGTTTCGGGGTCCGAGGCGTCGATCAACGGGGAGCTGGCAGCGAGGTGGAAGTCGTCGTCACCAGGGTCTCCGTTGGGTGTGTAGGCCACGAATCCCGGCTCGAGCGTCGCGTTGCTCGCATCGAGTTCGTCGAGGTTGTGGCTGCTCCACGCTCCGGGGTTGAACAGGTCGGAAAAGGAGAGGGCGGGCACGGTACTAGACGATGGATCGACGAACAGGTTGTAGGCGGAGTTGTAGACGAGGATGGAGCCCCCTATCGTTGGTCCGGGGCTCGAGTTCTGGACATAGACGCCGCCGCCCAAAGGGGCGCTGTTGCCGGCTATGGTGCAGTTGGTCAGAGAGGGGCTCGAGTAGGACAGGAAGAGCCCCCCGCCCTGGTCGGCAGCCGCGTTGGCGGTGAAGACGGTGTTCAGCACCCGCGGGTCGGAATAGGAACAGAACAGTGCCCCCCCGTTGTGACCGCTGTCGTTTCCCGCGAACGTGCAGTTGGCGATGGCGGGGTCCGAGGAGGCCAGGTAGGCGCCGCCGCCGTTTCCGTGGGAGATGTTTCCGGCCAACCTGCAATAGGAGATGCTGGGCGACGACGTATCGAGGAACAGGCCCCCACCGGCTTCGGAAGCCTCGTTGTCCGTCACGTCGCCGTGGAAGAGCGAGGGGGAGGAGGCGGCCAGGTACAGCCCGCCGCCCCGCTCGGCGCGATTGCCTTCGACGCGGCAGCTCGAGAAGATTGGAGCGGCATTCTCGAGGTACGCGGCGCCTCCGTCGGTGGCAGCCTCGTTCCCGGCGAAGGTGCAGTTCGAGAATGATGGGTCCGCGTCTTGGACGAATACCCCCCCGCCTGCGCTCCGACTGAGATTCCCCTCGAGCAGCGTCGACGTCACGTCCACCTGCGCACCGATGACGAACAGTCCGCCGCCGCCGGCGTCCGCGACATTGTTTGCGATCCGGCTTTCCGACAGAGTGACGTGGCAACTGTCCACGTAGATTCCACCACCTTGGCCGGCGCCGATGTTCCGTCCGACGCTCGAGTTTTCCTCCACGACGAGTTGCGATGCGGTCATCGTGACGTTGTAGGCGCCGATACCGCCGCCTCGTGTGGCGACGTTTTCGCGCAGGGTGACTTCCTCGAGGGTCAGCGTGGCGCTGCTGCTGGCGAGGAGCCCCCCACCTTGGTCGTCGGCGGTGTTGTTCGTGATGGTGCACCGTTTCATGACGGGGTGGCCCTTGCCCATGTTGACGCCTCCGCCGTCAATGGTGGCGTGGTTGTTGCGGATCACGAGGTCTTCCAGGGTCGGTGAGGTGGCGTAGGTGCGAAGGCCGGCGCCGCGTTCGCCGTATCCGCCCGTGAGCGTGAAACCGGAGACGGTGGTGTCAGGCCCTTCGCCGCTGTCGAGGACCAGCACGCGACCTTGGCCCGCTGCGTCGATTACCGTCTGCTCGGCGCCGTGGGTGGATATCAAGGTGATGGGCTTGCCGCTCATGGTGATTTCATTCTCGAGGTAGGTTCCGGGTCCGACCCATACGGTCGATCCGGGGGAGGCGGCGTCGATCGCGGCCTGGATCGAAGGTGCCGAGTCGTCACCGAGACCGGCATGGGAATCTGGCGCATCGTTGCCTCCGCAATCCGCGTCGACGCCATCGCCCTCGGTGTCGATGGCGCCCGGATGGACAGAGGCGTCGCCGTCGTCGCAATCGCCTCGAGACTCCACGTATCCGGGGAGTGCTTCACAGGTTGCGGTGGAGGTGTCGTTGCTACCGAATCCGTCGGCGTCGGTGTCGGGTCTCCACTCGCGGGTGAATCCCTCGTCCGTTTGCCCGTCGCAGTCGTTGTCGAGCCCGTCGCAGGTTTCGGCCGCGGCGGGGTAGACGTCTGGTCGGGTGTCGTCGCAATCGCCGTCCGCGGCGGTGTATCCGTATGGCGGTTGGCACCCGCTGGCTGTCACGCTGTCGACACCGAACCCGTCGCCGTCGTTGTCCTGGTACCACACTTCGCCCAGTTGTTCGTCGGTGGCCCCGTCGCAATCGTTGTCGGTTCCGTCGCACGTCTCCACCGCGTCGGGGTTGATCGCCGGGTTCGTATCGTCGCAATCGTCTGGGAGTCCGGAGTAGCCCGGGGGCTGCGTGCAACTGGACACCATCGTGTCGGGCTGACCGTAGCCGTCACCGTCCGTGTCAGCGTACCATGGGATGCCGCCGTCCTCGTCGGTGGTGCCGTCGCAGTCGTTGTCCATGCCGTCGCAGTCGTCGTCGGCGCCGGGGTGCTGCTCCGGGTCCTTGTCGTTGCAGTCTCCTGCGATCGGTGCGAAGCCCTGGGGTTGGTCGCAACGTTGTACGACGGAGTCGGTGGTCCCGTATCCGTCGCCGTCCTGGTCCAGGTACCATTCCGGGGTGACGTCCTCATCGGTGAGGCCGTCGCAGTCGTTATCGAGGGCGTCACAGGTCTCCTCGGCGCCCGGGTTCAACTCCGGGTCGTAGTCGTCGCAGTCGCCGGCCTGGACGGTCCACCCGTCCTGGTCGCAATCCTGGCACGGGCATTCATCCTGGCCCATGATCACGAGCAGGACGGGCAAGAGGGCCATCGGCGCGTGGGTGATGGTGCAAGACGATGGGCGGTACATGGAATCTCCTGCTAGGTTTCGCCGGCGGTGACCTCGAGGGTGTAGGTCTGCTGGTCGCAATCCGAGAACTGGTTGCACGCGCTGACCGTGATCGTGGAGGAGCCGATGTCGCCGTCCCCAGGTGTGCCGGACAGTTCGCCGGTCCCGGGATCGAGTAGCAGCCAAGAGGGGCCCTCGAGGAGCGTGAAGGTGATGGTCTCCACGTCGTAGTAGTCGAATTCGCCGTTCCTGTACTGGAGGTTGCCGTAGGAAGCGAGGCTCTTGACCGCGTAGACATAGAGCTGTCCGGAAGTGGCCTCCGTGGGAGGATGGCTATAGATCCAGGGGTGCGGGGCTTCGGCGTAGTCGGACGGCCCGCTTTCGGTGCCCGAGGAGCCGATGGCGGACACCCGGTAGAAGGTCTTGTTCGGGAACGGGCTCGAGTCGTCGCCGGAGATCACCACCATGGACGTCGCCTTGGTCTCCGCCACGAAGTTCGGGGGCACATCACCCAACTGCGTCTGGTAGTAGGTCTCCCGGTGGACCGAAAACCCCAGTTCGTCGCTGGCGAACACCGCGTAGCGAGCGGGCGCCGGACCGCGGAAATTCGGTTCCCAACGCAGTGTCCCCTCGCGTCCGTCGAATTCGATACGGACGTTGAGAGGAACTCGAGGACCGTTCCAGGTGAAGGACCAGGTGTCGCTCCATTCTCCCCAGAAACCGTTTTCGTCCCTGGCTCGGACCCGCCAGTAGTAGGTAGTGTCCGGCGCGTACATCCCGGTGAAGGGAACGGTCCATCTGGCTTGCGGTATGATGACGTCGAGCGCTGGGCGATAGGGGTAGGCGAAGTCCTTTCTCCGGCTGACCCGGAGGTGGTAGTAGCCCGCGCCTTCGACTTCCGCCCAAACGTAGGTGAGGGTCGAATCCTCCACTCGCGCATTGGCCGGGGGATAGATGGGCGAAAGCGGCGGCTGCAGAAGGGACGCCTCGTGGTTCTCCTCCCAGCGATGGGTCACCACGACCTGTCGATCGCCCCCATTTTCGTCGGTGTAGACCACGTGATTCGCGCCGAGCTGGAGCCTGGGCAGCGACAGGGGGGCCGCCATCACGTCGGTGTGGATCTCCAGGCTGCAAAGTGCCGGGCCGGTTTCGGCCCCGTTCGCGTCCATGCGCACGCGGAGCAGATAGGCGTATTCCGGCGGGCTCGAGAACAAATCGAGGGCGTCGTCGAAGGTCACGGAAGCGGCGACGCTTCCGGTGCCTGAACCGGACCAGACGGTGCGCCATGTCGTACCGCCGTCGATCGAGACATCGATCGAAAAGGTATGGGCCGGGTCGTTTCCGCTGAAAGTGGCTGCCGCCGAGCCCCCCGCGACGAGGTAGGAGTAGGCCATTTCGTACACCAGTTCGCCGTGTCCGTTGGCCATCACCGGGCAGTCAGGGTCAACATCGTCGCCCGGTGCGAGGCCGTTGAACGAAACGGCATCCGCTGTGATGTGGGTCATGTCCAGGCGCGGTTCGTAGACGAACTCGGAATTTCCGAAATAGAGCGGCGGAACGGCCAGGTCACCGCTTCCTGCTGCGAATTTCCCGATGTTGTCCCATCGGAACGTCACCCGTTCCCCGGGCCGAAGCACGAAGGCGATGCGGTGGCCGGATTCGGGCGGCCGGCTGTCCACGGTGTCGTCGGGCCCGAACAGGGCCGCTGTCGTGCTGCTGTCCCGGTATTCTCCGGTGTGGACCCCCGGGCCGTAGTTGAGTTCTCGGCGCACGATGTCCGAGTCGTAGGCGCACGCATCACCGCTGACCGGGTACTCGTTTTCCCGGTCGAGGTAGAAGCAGCTTCGGTCCGAGTCGATGTATTCGAACGCCCCTTCGACGAAGGCCTCGCTCTGGACATGACCTCCCAGGGATCGGTTGTAGGATTGCTCCAGCCCGAAAGCACGGAACAGGGATACTGCCGCATTCCCAATCTGACCGCACAGGTTGAATCCATAGATGTTGAGAAGCTTCACCGGATCGTGCGGTTCCATGCTCGTGAACAGCGGCATCTGGTGGTAGCGGCTGCGCCGGAGGTGTTCCCAAAGGAACATCACACGCTCCTGGTCTGTTTCCGCCCCCTCGGTGAACTCCTCGAGCATCTCCTCCAGGGTGTGCCACCGCCCCCGGTCGTTGATGACGATTCGAGGATTGATCACCGGGTCGTCGCCCACGTTTTCGAGGGTGAGCGACAGGTTGGGCTGGAAGGCCACCTCGATCGTGCTGTAGAGCGCTGTCATGGCATGATCCATGTCCACCGTGCCACCCATCGTGATCTCGTACTCCTGCCGGCCGGCCATCACGATCTCCTGGTGGCAATAGGTGCCGTCGGACTGGAGGCCATCGCCCTCGAGGCATGCCCGTGGGTCCGTCACGCCGGCGATATCGCCACCGGTAGTCCCGGACCCGGCCGGGGGAGGTGTTTCCTGCTGGGGCGTCGGATATGTTTCAGGTGTGGAATTCGGCGGCGGTGTCGTGGGTTCTACACCGCCATCTTCGTCAGATGATGACGCGGCATCGTCAGGTTGGGCCGTGCCCGGGGAAGCCGGTTGGTCCTCGACGGCCGTCGCGCTGGCCAAGGGGGCGTTCTCGAGATTCTCCGTGTCCTCCATGGACAGAGTCGGTCCCCGCACAGCTTCTGCGCCCGGTGTCCCCGGTGGGCTCGAAGGGGCCTGGCATGCAAGCGGGACAATGGCCAACCCCAGAGCAAGGGGAACGACGACCGGCCGGGCAAACGCCACAGTCGAAACCATGATGGACCTCCTCGACATTGCCGATGGTATGCAGCAGGGTGTACAGACGGCCATCGGGCCCATCCGGCGCATGTTGTCAATCGGCGTGCCAAGCCGGTCGTGCGACCGGCTGCGGGGCATGATACGGGTAGATATGATGTCTTATCTTAGTGCGGAATATGTGGATTGTCAATGCAGGGAATGACGGGATTGCCATGCCTGGCGCGGCGAATTTGGCACCGTGCGTATTGCACCCGCGCTCACGTGTCGATCACCGAACCCAGATCATCACGTTGTCGATTCCGAAGGACTCATCCGTGCTCTTTTGGTCGAGGTCTGCACTGGCCGCGAAATGGAGCGTGTCTGCGTCGTGAGCCAGGGTGACGTCGATGTCGTGCCGGTCGTCGTACGCGCCTTCCGGCCAGGCGGTTCGATTCCACCCGCAGACTTGCGAGCCTTCGTAGTAGTACAGCTTGGCCTCCCAGATCGTCTGGTCATCCACGAAAACGTAGCCCCACTCCGCATCCCAGGAATCGAGCTTGATGTACTGCACCTGCACGCGGACCGCGTCGTGCGGGATGTCGCTCAGGTCGATATCGATGCCCATCTCCCCCTCTGCGATATTGCCGAACCCGCCGAGGATCGTGCTCCATCCGTCGCAAGCATAGGTGGCCTGGAAGGACCAACCGGGCTCCACGCCGTTCTCGAAGTCGTCCGAGAAGACCAGTGTCCATGCATCCTCGAGTGGAGAGAAATCACAGTAGGTGAGGACCGTCTCGTCTCCCAGGACGATCCAGTATTCTCCGGAGATGTCCGCGGCGCCGGTCGTCAGGAGGTCTTGACAACTGAATCCTGGACAGGTGGACGCGACCCCAGGGTAGACGCCTGGGTCGGTATCGTCGCAGTCGCGACCTTCCGCCACCATACCCTCCGGCTGGGCGCATGCATCCACCGCCAATCCCGGATCGCCGAATCCGTCGCCGTCGGCGTCAGGATACCACGTGGAGAGAACCCCCTCGTCCACCTGTTCGTCGCAGTTGTTGTCCACCCCATCGCATACCTCGTCGGCGCCCGGGTTGATGTCCGGATCCTGGTCGTCGCAGTCGTCGCCGACTCCGCCGCCGGCATAACCATCCCCATCGACATCGATGTAGTCCTGCCCGTCACAATCCTGGTCGATCCCGTCGTAGGGAATCTCCTCGGCGTCCGGGTGGATGGACGGATCATCGTCCGCGCAATCAGGGCCGTTCTCGCCGCCGCCATATCCGTCCCCGTCGATGTCCGGAAGGTCGCTGTCGTCACAATCTTGATCAATCCCGTCGTAGGGGATTTCTTCGGCGCCCGGGTTGATGGAGGGGTCGGAGTCGTTGCAGTCGGTGCCCTCAGGCCCGCCTGCGTATCCATCCCCGTCCAGGTCGGTAGGATCGGCGCCGTCGCAGTCCTGGTCAATCCCGTCGTAGGGGATTTCTTCGGCGCCCGGGTGGACGCCTGGGTCATCGTCGTCGCAGTCGGTGCCCTCAGGCCCGCCCGCGTATCCATCTTGGTCGATGTCGGAGAGGTCGGCGCCGTCGCAGTCCTGGTCAATCCCGTCGTAGGGGATTTCGAGGGCGCCAGGGTATACGGTGGCGGCGCCGTCATCACAATCCCCTCCACAAGTCGTCACGCCATCACCGTCGGTGTCGGAGTCTTCGTCGGTCTTGCCGTCGCAGTCGTTGTCTATGCCGTCGCACGGTTCGTCCGCGCCGGGATAGACGGTTGGGTCGGCGTCGTCGCAATCGCCGTTGCACGAAGTGAAGCCGTCGGAATCGGTGTCGGAGTCTTCGTCTATTTTGCCGTCGCAGTCGTTGTCGATGCCGTCGCACGGTTCGTCCGCGCCGGGATAGACGGTTGGGTCGGCGTCGTCGCAATCAGCAAGAGCAGGGAATCCGTCCTGGTCGGTGTCCACGACCGGGGTCGGGGTCGATTCTGGCAGAGGGGTGGGGGAGGGCGCAGGGGCGGCGGTAGGTGTGGGCTCCGTCTCCGGTTCCGGTGTCGGCGTTGCGACACCCGTTGGTGTGGATTCCGTCGGCGTGGAGGTGTCGGGGGTCGGGGTCTCCACGGGTTGCAGGGTCGGCGTGGGTTCATGCAGCCCGATGTCCGCCGACGTGGCGTCGTCGTCATCCCCTTGCATGCCTGAACATGCCGCGAAGAGTGTCAGGCATGTTGCGCAGAAGGCAATGGAAAAACTGTGCATTCCCGGTGTCATGGGCCAATTTCCTCCTTGGCAGGTGTTCATTGAAGACTGTTCGGAACCCTTTGGATGGATTTGCACGCGACATGCCAGGACTCGTGGGTGGGTCTGTGTGTAGGGGGTGAACCATCTTGGCGATTGTGCGTTTGACCTTGTGAACGAAAAGCGGTCACAATAGCGGTGTCGCACTGTGCAGGGGAGGATGGACGTGCCGACAGCTCGAGCGCGTGACAGAAAGCTGCTCAAGGCCATTCGGGCGGGAGACGTCGCGGCCTTCGAGGGACTCTACCGGCGGTTCGCCCCGGGCTTGATGGGATTCATCATGCAGCGGGTTCCGAACCGGGTCGAGGCCGAGGAGTTGTTGCAGGAGACCTTCCTGCGGTTGTTGAAGGACAGGCGGTTCGAGCCCGAGGCGGCCGGGTTGAGCACCTATTTGTACATCATCGCGCGCAACCTGTGCCTGACGCATTGTCGCGACCAGGCGTCCCGGCGGTTTGCGCCCCTCGAGGCGTCTCGAGACACCCAGGTCGTGCCCTTGTGGGGGCGACGGACGCCTGCCCCGGACGAGGCCGTCCGTGGCCGGCAGCGTCGCGACGAGTTGGAGCGGGCGCTGGGTACGCTGCCCGAGGCGCAGCGGGAGGCCTTCGTGCTGCGGCACCACCATGGGCTCACCTACGAGGAGATAGGGCAGGTTTGCATGTGCCCGGTGGGTACTGCCAAGTCCCGCGTGCACCTGGCCATCACCGCCTTGCGCGTGGCCCTGGCCACATTTCCCGACAACGTCACGCCCATCACGTCGGCGCGCGGCGGGGCGGCGAGGGTGAAGGACCGGACGGAGCGGTGAAACTGGAGGTCCGGAGATGAGCGAGCAGTGGAGAAACGGGAACGACAAGGAGCGATCGAGCGGCTGCCCGCCGTGGGAAACCCTCGTCGATCTCACCTACGACGAACTCGAGCCCGTGCGTGCCAATGAGGTCCGTGCCCACATCGAGGTGTGCGAGGCGTGCACGAACACGTTCAAGGAGTTGCTGGCCTTCCTGAAGGTTGCCGACGGATTGCCCGGTGGGCCCGTTTCCCCGTCGCCGGTGGTCGAGCAGCGCCTCAAGGAGCAGGTATCGATGCGGCGTTCGTTGGCCCGACGGTGGCTCGAGGCGTGTCGCAGGGCGGCCACGACCCCGATGCCGGTCTACCAGGCCCTGCTGCTCGGCGCAGCCCTCGCGCTGCTGTTGCAACTGCTGGCACCGGAGACGCCCAGGCACCTGATGGAGGTGGCACAGCACGCGGTGAGCCAGCCTTGCGATACCGCGCCGGTGGCCACCCACCATGCCGGGGTGATGAGCGTTTCGGTGGCTTCCGGTCCGCCGGCGGCGAGTATCCGGAAGATCGAGCCCACCGGCACGCCGACACCTCCCGTCCATCCCCGGTCGGCACTCAGGTTCTCCAGCGCGACGGCTTCCCATGCCGCGATTGCCGAGGTGTTCTGATGCCCGCCTGTCTTGCCCCAGGCACCCGTCATGGTGTCCCTTTTTTTGTTGTAATTTTGCTTGCCGGCACATCGCCCGTGCTTGCCCAGACAGCGGCCGGGGACACCGTGCCGCCGGGCAGTGGAGGTCGAGCGGAACGTGCCGCGCCCCGGGATCCGGAGGCGACGTTCCACCAGGTCATGCGGTTGCTGATGGAGCGGCACGCCGACGACACACTGACCAGGGAGGCTCTGTACGAGGCGGCGATCCAGGGCATGCTCGAGTATGCGTCCGTGGACTTGCCCGGCCAGGAGCGTGACCTGCCCTCGGCCCATTCCCTGCTGTTGCTGTCGCCGGAGCGGCAGGAGGCGTTCGCCGAGTTCGACCGGGGTCGGTTCGAGGGAATAGGCTGCCTTCTGGGGCCGGACCCGGAGACCGGTAGTATCGTCATCCTGGAGGTCATGGAGGGGTCGCCGGCCAGGGAAGCCGGCCTGAAGGTCGGTGACAGGGTGTTGAGTATCAACGGGGTCCGACTGGTGGCCGGCACCTGGCCTCAATCCGCGGTACCCAAGGCCATGGGCGAGAGCGGACCTCGGCGCCTGGTCATTCAACGTGGCGACGAGGAACGGCGTTTCACCATAGCCAAGGCGTCGGTCGCGCTGGCGGACGCCGAGGGCGAACTCTTGCCCGACCGGACCGGCCTGGTGCGCGTTCGCCACGTGGGCCGGGAGACTCCGGCGACCATCCACGGGTTGCTGACCGAACTCGAGAAACGGCAGGCCAAGGCCATCATCATCGATCTGCGCGATTGCGTGGGAAGCAACCTGGAGGCCGCCGTCCAGATCCTGGACATGCTTGTGGCCCCGGGCAAGGAGGTGTTGCGGTTGGCAGACCGGAACGGCCATATCGAGACATTCGTGACTCGAGGCGAGGATATCTGCCAGGTCCCATGCGTGGTGCTCGTGAACACGCGGACCGGGCTGGCCGGGGAGGTGATTGCTCGAGCCATGAAGCGTTACCGCCGAACGCCGTTGATCGGGACGCCGACCCGGGGCAGGTCGCTGGTTGCGGAGAATCTCCCGCTGGACAACGGGTACGCCGCGCGTATTCCCGTTCGTCGCGTCGTGCCGTTCGTAGGAGAGACCTGGGCCTCCCTCGCGCTCGAGCCCGGCGTCGTCGCCGGGGGATCCTGGGAGGACATTCTCCGCGCATACCAGGCTCCCGATTTTGCAACCCGGTTGCGGCTCGATCCCGGTTTCGAGGCCGCGCTGGAAGTACTGCAGGACGCGGGGCTCGAGTAGGACGCCGGCAGGGCGGCTCGGCCCACCACCACAACCATCTGAACGGTTCGATACCCATGACCAACGAGATCCATGCCCGCCTGCCCGCCGGTCCGTGGCCGCCGCCCAGGCCCGAGCCCATTACCGACCCGGATATCATCGACGGCTACCTCGAGGACGCCTCGAGAATGCGGGGCCATGCCAGCGCGCTCTATCGGCCTCGGAACGAGCATGAACTGGCGGCCATCCTGTATCACCTCGATCGAGAGAGGACGCCGGCGACCATCGTCGCCGAGCGCACCAGCACGACCGGGAGTTCGGTGCCTCCGGGGGGCGCGGTCGTGTCGGTGGAAAAGCTCGGCGCCTTCGTGGGCGTGTCGCGGTCAACCCGCCTGGCGCGCGCGGGAGCGGGTATCCTGCTCGGCACGTTCCAGCGAGAGGTCGAGGCGCGGGGCCTGTTCTATCCACCGGACCCCACGAGTCGCAACGAGTGTACGCTGGGCGCGTCGGTCGCCTGCAACGCATCCGGGGCACGGACGTTCAAGTATGGCCCGACTCGAGCCCATGTCCACCGGCTGCGTGTCGTTCTGCCCGGGGGTTGGCTTGTCGACGTGCACCGTGGACAGGTGCGTGCCGGCGAGCGTGGGGCATTCCAACTCGTTCTTCCCGGCGGGGAGCGGCGTACCATCCCGTGCCCCTCCTATCCCGTGCCGGCGGTCAAGCATGCCGCGGGATACCAGGTCGGGCCGGACCGGGACCTGCTCGATCTGTTCATCGGCTCCGAGGGCACGCTCGGTGTGATTGCCGAAGTCGAGGTGCGGCTGCTGGCCCTGCCGGACAAGGTACTCGGTGTCTTCGCCACCTGGCCTGAACCCGGCCTGGCCGTCGCGTTCGTCAAGGAGGCCCGGCGGCGGCGCTCCGGTGGGAGCGTCGAGCCGCGGTGCCTCGAGTGGTTCGACGAGGCCGCGTTGCACCTCATTGCCGAATTTGCACCGGAGCACCGGTTTCCCTCCCGGGCTCGTGCCGCCGTATTCTTCGAACAGGAGTGCACGGATCGGGACGAGGAGGGGCTTCTCGAGGCGTGGTACGACCTGCTCGTGGAGACCGGGGCGTTGATTGACGAGCCCGACGGGGTCATTGTGGCCGACACCGCGGCCCGGCGCCAGTTGCTTTACGACCTGCGCCACGCGGTCCCTGCCGGTGTCAACGAGCGCGCGGCCCGGAACGGCATGCCCAAGGTCGGAACCGATCTCGCGGTCCCCGATGACGCGCTCGACGCCATGATGGCCGCCTACGACCAGGCAGCCGGCGACGTGTTGGGATTCCTCGGGCCAGAGCGGGCGGCCGAAGTCTTGCGCGCCGTCTCTCCCGTGCCAGCAGGCGCGGACATGGCTGGCGCCAGGACGATTCCAGCCAGCGGCTCGTCCGACAGCGGCGCCGGTGTCGCGGATGGCCGGCATATCGAGCGGAGTTGGGACGCGCAGGGGCTGCCCAGGCGGTTCGAAACCGTGGTCTTCGGCCACATCGGTGACAACCATGTCCACGTGAACTTCCTCCCCGCGGACGACCATGCCCTGACCGTCGCTCGTTACGTGTATGATGCGCTCACCGATCGTGCCATCTCCCTGGGAGGCACCGTCTCTGCCGAGCATGGCATTGGCAAGCTCAAGAGGCGCGCCCTGTTGCGTCTGCTCGGCAGGCCAGCGGTCGAGCAGATGATCGCTGTGAAGCGCGCCCTGGATCCTCGAGCCATTCTCGGGCCGGGGAATCTCTTCGAGCCCGAATGGCTTTGACGGGGGAGGGGGGATCTGGCAATATCACGGAGCGGAGAAGCCTGCGCCGAGTGCGGTGCGTCCCGCGATCGAGGGGATCGATGAGCAAACCGGACATGGGCGAAGGGACGAAGCTGGAGCAGATTCTCGAGGAGGTGGAAGCCGGCCGGGTCGCCATGCTTGCCGCCGAGGAGCGGATTGGCCAACTGGCCCGGGTCCTCGAGGCCTGGGTTGCACGGTTCCCGGGTGTCTCGAGCCCTGGAGAATCCTTCCCTCCCGTGGATGCGACGCACCGCGCGCAGACATCGCGGCCGGGGCGGGAAGCGGCTCGCGGAGAAGGCGGCACGAGCGAGGTAGATTACCTGAGACTCATTTCGCACGACCTCAAGGAGCCGTTGCGCGGCATCGTCTACTTCAGTCAGCTTCTCGCCGAGGAGTACGGCGCGAAGCTCGGGCAGGAAGGTCTGGACTACCTTGGCTACATCCGGGCAGCGGCCCACCGCATGGGCATGCTGCTGGCCGACGGCGCCCTCCTGTCCCGGCTCAAGAACCAGCCCCTCGAGCCGCAACCCACGGACCTCGAGGCCTTGATCCGAGCGCTCGTCGATGAATTCCGGTCCGAGATGGCATCCAGGCGGGGGACCATCCGGCGCGAGGGGGAATTCCCTGTGCTGTGCTGCGATCCGATGGCCATGCAGGAACTGTTGCGCAGGCTCCTCAAGAACGCTATCCAGTACAGCAAGACACCAGCCGAGATTCGCGTTGCGGTGGAAGGACCCCGGGACGGCTTCTTCACGTTCACCATCCAGGATCGAGGCATCGGTATCGAGCCGGAATACCAGGACAGGGTGTTCGACCTGTTCTACCGGCTGCACTCATGGGAAGAATACGAAGGCACCGGCGCCGGTCTCACCATCTGCAAGCGGATCGTCGAGATCCATGGCGGGCGCATCTGGCTGGAATCCATCTTCGGCGAGGGCACCATTGCCCATTTTACCTTGCCCGATACCAGCAGTGGCCTGCAGGACGCGGCGCGCGAGCCGGATGCACCATGACCCGGACGGCGTGACCCGCCCCTTGCCGTGGACGCGCGACAGGGTCGATGCGTGGAGGATACATGGCCATCGTGAAGCCCAGTACGCCACCTGGCGTCCTCGAACTGCTGCCATCGGACCAGGTGGCGTTTCAACGCATGCTTGACGAGATACGCGCCGGGTTCGAGCGCTTCGGGTTCCTGCCCATCGAGACCCCGGCGTTGGAACGCACCGACATCTTGTTGACCAAGTCCGGTGGCGAGACCGAACGACAAGTCTACTACGTGCAATCCTCGGGCGCCTGGGAGCAGCGCCAGCGGATCAAGATGGGGCTGCGATTCGACCTCACCGTACCCCTGGCCCGGTACGTCGCGCAGCATGAAAGCGCGTTGGTCTTCCCCTTCCGGCGCTATCAGATCCAGCGGGTGTATCGCGGAGAATCCGCACAGAGGGGGCGGTTTCGGGAATTCTACCAGTGCGACATCGACATCGTGGGAAAGGACAGCCTGTCCTTGGCCTGTGACGCCGAGATGCCGGCGGTCATCCACGACATCTTCAGCAAGCTGGATTTCGGCCCCTTCACCATCCACATCAACAACCGCAAGCTGCTGCTCGGCCTTCTCGACGACCTGGGTATCGGCGACCACGGGAAACGACTGCGTATCCTTCGCGAAATCGACAAGCTGGACAAGCGGACCCCCGAACAGGTCTCGAGGACGCTCGCCGGCGACCTCGAGCTGGACGAGTCCACCGCGGGCCGTATCATGGCGTTCGTGGCCGTGACCGGAGACAACCACGACGTGCTCGAGCACCTGCGCCAAATGCCCATCGAAGCACCACGGTTCCGCACCGGTCTGGAGGAACTGTCCCAGGTCGCAGCCGACATCGAACGATTCGGTATCCCGGCCTCGAACGTCCGGATCAACGTCGCGATCGCTCGAGGCCTCGACTACTACACCGGGACGGTCTACGAGACTCTCCTCGACGACCACCCGGAGGTGGGCAGTGTCTGTTCCGGCGGACGCTACGACGACCTGGCCGGCCATTTCACCCGTTCCCGCCTCCCCGGCGTGGGCATATCCATCGGCGCCACGCGCCTGTTCTCTCAACTCCAGGCACTGGGCATTGTCCAGGGGGCCCACAGTCGCACCCGCGTACTGGTCACCCTGTTCGACCCCGCATTGTTCGGTGACAGCCTCCAACTCGCGCGGCGGTTGCGCGCCGCGGGTATCAATACCGAGATGACCCTGGAGAAGCGTAAGCTGGGCAAGCAGCTCAAGTATGCCGAGCGCCAGGGTATCCGCTTCGCGGTGATACTCGGTCCCGACGAAAGGGCACGGGGAACGGTGCGCGTGAAAGACCTGGAAACCACCCGCCAGGCCGAAGTGCCGGTCGAGGACCTGGTCGCGACCGTCTCCGGCAACGGGAGCCAGAACGAAAACGCACCGCCGGATACCTCGGTGGTCCAACCTGGTGGGGGACACCGGTGAGCACCTGGACCTACACCCGGCCGGAGGGCTTCGTCGATGACGACCCCGCTTCGACCCGGCGGATCGCAGCCGTCGAGACGACCATCCTGGACGTCTGTCGTGCCCATGGTTTCGAGCGGGTCATGGTACCCACCCTCGAGTATGCCGACCTGTACCATCGCAGGCGTATCGGCAGCGACCTCTATCACCAGTTGATGGTGTCGCGCATTGCCGAGGCTCGAGAGTTCCCCGCCCGGATGGAACCGGGGGAGGGCGTGGATGAAGAGGTGGAAGCAACCCACGAAGTCGTGCTCCGCCCCGACCTCACCGCCCCGGTGGCACGCTCCTTCGTCACCCGGCTGCTCGAGCATGGCGTTCCCGGCCGATTGCCGGTTCGCGTGTGCTACTCGGGACAGGTGTTTCGCAACGTGTCGCCGGGATTCGGCCGGCTCAAGGAGTTCCGGCAAGCCGGCGTCGAATCGGTGGGTGCGCGGGGAAGGGTGGTCGACCTCGACGTCGTCTTGTTGGCATGTGACGCCGCATGTGCCCTGGGTATCGAGGACCGGTACGTGTCCGTGGGCCATGCCGGGTTGTGTGCCGCGCTGGTGGAATCGTTGGGTGTGACCGCGGAGCCCGCGCGTGACGCCGTGGTGGCGGGGATCCAGCGGTTGCACCAGTTGCGGCAACGCGCCCGGGCCGATGGCGATGCTCTCCACCGCGTTGTCCGGCGCTATGCCGGCGCGTGCCATCGGCAGGACTCTCCCGCGTTCTGGCGCCACGGAATCGACACGGTCGACGAGGAGACCTTGCGCACCCGGCTCCTCGAGGACCTTGCAAGCCGCCTCGAGCGCGCATGGCGGGAGGCCTGGGGTATCGATTCCCGCACATCCCGCCGGCTCCTGGCACTGGCCGAACTCGACCCGGACCCGGGCACGTTCGGACAGGAACTCGAGGCGCTGGTGCCGCTCCAGGGCGATCTCGAGGCGATGCTGGACGACATGGTCTGGCTGGCCGGGCAGGTCCGGTCGCGGCGTGAGGTGTCCGTGGAGCTGACTCCCGTGTCAGGCCGGCCCATCGGCTACTATACGGGAGTGACGTTCGAATGGTTCGCCGCCGCCGGTGGCGACCTGGTGCGGTTCTGCGGCGGGGGCCGGTACGACCGGCTCTACCGGTGGATCTACGACCGGGCAGTGGCGACCGCTGGCGCCGCAGACGCCCGGGACCCTGGCGCACCGCCTGAGAACCTGTTTAGCGCCGTGGGGTTCGCCTTTGGCCTGGAGCGCGTGCTCGAGGTCGTGGGACACGGGCCCGCGAGCGATGCGAGGGGGATCCGGATCGTGGGCGCCGATCCGGCCCTGGACCTGGCGGCGTTGACCGTGGCAGACAGGCTGCGTAGCCAGGTACAGCTCCCGGTCGTCTGGTGCCCCGCGAGGGCGGGGGGAGGAGCAGCAGCGCGCGACCGTGCCACAGGTACCCGGCCGGCGTCCGCCGGAGTCGAAATCGTCGTCGAAGGGAGCACCGGCGAGATGGTGTCCGTGGTCGAACGCTCGTCGGGCTGGACGTGGACCGGGAGCCTGGAGCAGGCCGCCTCTGTTCTCGCCGGCAGGGAAAGGGATTCCGGCGAATCGGCCGGGGGGAAGAGGAAGCAATAGTATCATGCAGCGGTTTGCCTGTGCGTTCGAGAGCAGCGAGGAGCTTGTCATCGACGGGCGGAGCCTGACCATCGAACAGGTGGTAGCAGTCGCCCGTTTTCGCCGGCGTGTCAGGGTCGCGGGCGAGGCCCTGGCCCGGGTGGGGCGGTGCCGGGTGATGGTCGATGTGCTGCTCGCCCACCGGGAGAAGGTCTACGGGTTGACCACCGGGTTCGGCAAGCTTCGCGACAAGTTCATCGAGCCGGAGCAGGCGGAGGCGTTGCAGCGGAACCTGATTCGCAGCCATGCCTGTGGAGTCGGTGCGCCGTTTCCCGAGGAGGTGGTGCGTGCCGCTCTCTTGTTGAGGCTCAACACACTTTGCCTGGGCTACTCGGGCGTTCGCGTCGAGGTGCTCGAGCGGCTGGTGGCCATGCTGAACGACGACATCTACCCCTACGTTCCGGAGAAAGGGTCGGTCGGCGCCAGTGGAGACCTGGCACCGCTGTCGCATTTGGCGTTGTTCGTGATGGGAGACCCCGGAGCACGATACTATCCGCGGGCGTCCCGGCGCGATCCTCTCCTTCCGGTCGAGGAGCCACGGGCGAGCGATTTCGTGTCCTTCCCCCGCCTCGCGGGGTCGGGCGGCGGCGGGGATGGTCCGGCGTGGGGCGACGTGTCACGAGAAGAGGGTGGCGCGCGGTCGTTCGAAGAAGTGGCGCGGCGGGAAGGGTGGGCCTTCCGGCCCATCGAACTCAAGGAGAAGGAAGGGCTCGCACTCAACAACGGCACGCAGTTCATGACCGCCATCGCGTGCCTGGTGATCTACGACGCCAGCTTCGATCTGGGTTTCGCCGAAGTCGCCGCCGCCATGAGCCTCGAGGCCGCGCGCGGCGTGCTCGACGCCTATCGGCCGGAGATCCATGCCGCGCGGAACCAGTCCTACCAGGCCGAGACGGCGCGGCGGATCAGGGCGTGGTGCAAGGAGAGCCGGATCCTCGAACTGCCGTACCTGAACACCGCGCACCTGTACCGTGCCGGGCGGATACACCTGCGGGACGCGCAGGAGCACCTGTCGGACCTTGAGAGCGAACTCGAGCATGCCGGGCAAGCGATACCGGCGACGGTGCTCGAGTTGCGGCGGGAGATGTCCCGCCTGGCGGGCCGGTTGTCCCGATTGGTCCCCGTGGACCCTGCGAGCGGGGATGTGGATGACAGCCGTCTGGCCGAATGGGCGACGCTGCCGGCGCGGGAGCAGATCGCGTTGTTCAACCGCCTCCTCAGGCGGGTGCGGCAGGATGCCGTGGCCCTGCTCCAGTCGGTGGGGCAGTTCACGTTTCCCGACGGCGAGGCGACGCCCAAGATCAAGTCCGCGCTGGTCAACGTGGTGGAACAACTCGACCGAGTGGTCCCGACCGAGCCCCTTGTCCAGGACGACTACTCGTTCCGCTGTTTTCCCCAGGTGCTCGCCTGTGCCTACCGGGCCCTGTGGCACGTGGCCGAGGTCGTCGAGGTGGAGATCAATTCCGCAAGCGACAACCCGCTCCTGTTTCCGCCGGAGCCGCCCGGGGGATGGGACGGGATGTCTCTCGACGGGTATCGAGCGTGGCTCGAGGCGAGCGCGGAGCGGATCCAGGCGTGCCGGGACAACACGATCGGCGGGGGCAACTTCCACGGGGAACCGATTGCCATCGGGATGGACTACCTGTGCATCGCCCTGGCCGAAGTCGGGAACATCTCGGAGCGGCGCATTGCGCATCTCGTCGACGAAAACCACTCGGCCGGGCTGCCCGGTTTTCTCATCGACTCGAGCGGGTTGAACAGCGGTTTCATGATTCCCCAGTACACTGCCGCTGCCCTGGTGTCCGAGAGCAAGGTCCTCAGCCATCCGGCCAGCGTGGATTCCATTCCGACCTGTGCCAACACCGAGGACCACGTGAGCATGGGCACCATCGCCGCGCGCAAGGCCGTCAAGGTCCTCGAGCACCTTGAATACATCATCGCGATCGAACTCCTGGCCGCGTACCAGGGTCTGAAGTTTCGTGAGCCCCTGTTGCCGGGGAAGCCGATTCGGCGCATGATCGACACCCTGGAGGGGCTGGGCCTGCGGCGCTACGACGAGGACCGGGTCATGTACCCGGACATGGAGGCCTTGCGGCGACGCCTGCGCGACCGGGCGTTGAAAGAGGTGCTCGTGGGCGCGATCGGTGCGGATCGCCCGGTGAACGGGTCCTGAGAACGACTCCCGGAGTGGGCCGGTGTCAGCGCTGCGGCCGGGGTGGAGAGACGTGCGGCCAGGGGGGGACCGCGCCCGCGGCCGTCTCCGGGCGCCGCCGCAAACCTGGATGGGGACGCGAACGTGAAACCCACGGACCACCTGTTGGCCGCCTCGAGAGCCTCCCGTTGGCTCGTCCCCATCGTGCTGGCGGGTGTGTTCGTCGCCCATGCCCTGGGTATGTGGCGGTGGCTCGACCGGAACACCCTTCCCAACGGCTACCAGAACGAGATCTTTCACCTTGGAAACGCGCTCGAGTTGTGGGTCGCCTGGCAGGAGCGTTCGTGGACGGTGCTGCACAACCTGCTGTTCGAGCAGTACTGGCCGCCCCTGCAGTATCTCACCGCGTTCCCGTTCCTGGCCGCCGGGGTGTCGCGCGACGCTTTCGTGGGTGCCAACCTCCTCTACCTGGCGTTGCTGCTGGTTTCGGTGTACCTGCTAGGTGCCCGGCTGGACACCTGGGGCACGGGGCTGCTGGCCGCTGTGTTGTTGTGCTTCTTTCCGTCGATTTTCGGTAACTTGCGGCACTTCGAGCCCAACGTTCCCCTCACCGCCATGGTCGCCTGCTCGATGGTGCTCCTGGACTCGAGCCGCCGGTTTTCCCGCACCGGCCGCAGTCTTCTGTTCGGGGTCTGCGCAGGCCTGACCATGCTGGTCGACCGGTTGTCAGGGGCTTTTTTTCTCGCGTTTCCCGCCGCCTGGGTGCTGGTGGCAGGCCTGGCCTCGAGGCCGCATCATCTGTCGGGCCGGCCGCGTATTGTGTGGCGAAACGCCGGTCTTGCTGTCCTGCTGGCATTGCTTGTGTGCGGCTACTACTATGTGAACTTTTTCCAGTATCACCGGGAGGAGGTCTTTTCCCAGGTCATGGCCGGGGAGATTCAGGACACGGGGGCCCATAGCGAGATACGGGACCCTCTCGCCTTGACGACCTTGGCGTTCTACCCTCTCACCCTGCTGGACGGCCAGGTAGGATTCGGTCTCGGGCTGGTGCTCTGTCTCGGTGTGGTTCTTGCCGCGTTCCGCAGCGATCGGCGCCGGTCGCTTCTGTGGGTGTGGCTGATCGCCCCCCTTGTCGTGTTCACGTTCATCCAGAAGAAGCAGATCTACTACACGATTCCCATTCTCCCCGCGTTGGCGTTGTTGGGTGCCTCCGGGCTGATGTCCCTGCGGCAGGGGTGGAGGCGGAGCCTGGCCATCGGTGTCGCCCTTTGCCTCGGCGCGGTACAGTACCAGGTACTCTCGTTCGGCACCAGTCCCGTTGCCGAGCGGTTCGTCATACCTGTTGGGGGGACGCCGCGGCTGGTGGATCTGGGTGTCCTTTTCGGGCGTTCGCCCATCCCCCCGCCGTGGGTGGCTCCGAAGTATGTCCAGGCCCAACCGCCTATCGACGAGGACTTCAGGATCCCCGGGATCCTCGATGCCCTGGGGAACGTTCGTCGCGCCACGCCGGTGTTCCGCGTCGGCACGTTCAGCGAGGATTCGCTGTTTTTCGAGGGGTACCTCACCTTTTTCGTTCGTTGTGCATTCCCCCATGCCATCGTCAACGGGCTGATCCAGAACCCGGAAGGCTTCTACGAGAATCTCCGCCTGATGGATGCCTTCGTCTATGTCACGGCGTCGCGCCGGACGTTCCCCACAACGGAATCCATTCGTCGCGTCATGGCCGAGCGCCATGCGCTGGACGCCCTCGAGGCGTTGCCTATCCTGAGCGTGCTCGAGGTCCAGGCGCACAAATGGGAGCGCGTGGCGACGTTGGCGCTATCCACCGGTGCCCGTGTTCACGTCCATGGCCTCCGGCCCTGGCAGGAACCTCGCCCTCCTCCCTGATATCCAGATCATGGACACCGATTTCGCTTTCCTGCTCACCGCAATTGGAGTATCGTTTCCAGGTCGGCCCGGCCACATGGCTGGCGTCCAGGTATCGCAACTTTGGGAGGCATGCCCTGCATGAGTGATGGAACGGTTGAAAAACTCCTCGACAGGATCGAGGCTGCAATAGACGAAGGTGACCGTGAGAACGCCGAGACCTTGTGTGCTCGAGTCCTCGAGATGGAACCGGACAACATCGATGTCAGGCTGTACCAGGCAGTGATGGCGACCGAGACCGGGGATGTGGAGAAGTTGAAGGAGGTCGAGACGGAGGTGCTCGAGCGGGCACCGGACAACGAGGAAGCGCGCTGCCTTCTGGCCGAGGCCTACCTCGGCGTGGGACATCCGGAACGCACGTTGGAATTGTGCGATCCTCTTTTCGAGCGGCCCCAGGAGGATCCCGCGCGGTGGCTGCTCGTCGCCGACGCCTTGCACGACATGGGGGCGTTCGAGGATGCCGTCCGTGCTTATGAAGAAGTCCTGGCCTTGGACCCGGAAGAGGTGGATGCCCTGGTCGGGCTTGGCGTGAGCCATTACGAACGCCTGGAAATCGACGAAGCGCTGAAGTCCCTCGAGACCGCCCTGGAACTCGATGAGAATAACGCGGACGCCCATTTCTTCGTCGGGCTGATCCTCGAGCGCGGTGGGGACGAAGTGGGTGCCAGGCGTGCGTTCGAGCGGGCTCGAGCGTTGGCTCCGGACCTGTATCCCGAGCCCCTGGACCTTCCCATTTCCGCGTTCGAGACCCTGGTGGAGGAGGTGCTGGAGTCGTTGCCCGAACGGTTGAGGGACTACCTCGCCAACGTCCCGATATCGGTGGATGAGATACCCTCCGATCACGACCTGCGGGCCGAGAACCCACCCATGACGCCGAGCCTCTGGGGCCTGTTCAGGGGGCGGTCGTTACCCGAACAGATAGGCGACCCCTGGACCAACGTTCCGTCGGAGATCGTGTTGTACAGGAGAAACTTGCAACGAGGGGTCGGCACCAGGGAAGAACTCGTGGAGGAAATCCGGATCACGCTGCAACACGAAATCGCCCATTTCCTCGGGCTCGACGAGGAACAGGTGGCGCAACTCGGGCTGGCCTAGCCTCGCCCGGGCTCGCTCCCCGACATGACTCAGAACCAGAGCACCCACGCTGGCTCGAGCCGACAACGCCGGGACCAACCCTGTGATAGGAGGTTGACATGAGTGCCAAGCCCAAAAGACAGGTGATCGAAAGCTTTAATCCCGCTACCGGAGAGAAGATCGGCGAGGTGAAATCCCACACCGTCGAGGAGGCGCGGGAGGCCATCGAGCGTGCTCGAGCCGCCCAGCGCCACTGGGAGGCCCGTGGCATCGACGAACGCGTGCGCGTCATCAAGCGGTTCAGGGATGTGCTGCTGGACCGGGCGGAGGAGGTGTGCGAGCTGCTCTCCCAGGAGAACGGCAAGGTGCTCGAAGAATCCTTCGTCACCGAGGTCTTCGCCATCGCCGACCTGGCCAGCTACTTCTCGTCTCGAGCCAAGGAGATTCTCAAGCCGCGCAAGATCGACATGCACCTCCTCAAGCACAGGCGCAGCTACATCCACTATCGGCCTCGAGGCGTCTTGCTGATCATTTCGCCGTGGAACTTCCCGTTCACGATTCCGTTCGGCGAAGTGGTAATGGCCTTGCTCGCCGGGAACGCCGTGGTGCTCAAGCCTGCCAGCCTGACCCCGCTCATCGCCATGAAGGGGCGCGAATTGTTCGACGAGGCCGGGCTGGACCCGGACGTGTTCCAGGTCTTGCCTTGCCCCGGGCGGGTCGCGTCCGAAATGATCAAGATGGGGGTGAACTACGTCAATTTCACCGGATCCACGGCCGTAGGCGTCAAGGTGTCCGAACTGTGCGGCAGGCTGTTGATCCCCTGCTCCATGGAACTCGGCGGCAAGGACCCGGCCATCGTGCTGCCCGACGCGGACCTGGACGTCGTGACCGGATCCCTGGTCTGGGGCGCGTTCTGCAACGCCGGACAGGTTTGCGCCTCCATCGAGCGAGCCTACGTCCACGAGAGTCTCTACGATGAAGTCGTGCGTCGCGTCACCGAGAAGGTCTCGAAGATGAAGGTCGGCAATCCCCTCGAGGACGGGGTGGACATGGGACCCATGACCGACCCCGAGCAGTTGCGCGTCGTCGAAAGCCAGGTCGAGGCCGCCCTCTCATCAGGTGCTCGAGCCCTCACCGGCGCCAAGCGGCTCGAGGGGCCCGGACAGTTCTACCTGCCCACCGTCCTGGTGGATGTCAATGACGAGATGGAGTGCGTCGAGGAGGAGACCTTTGGACCCACATTGCCCATCATGAAGGTCCAGACGGTCGAGGAGGCCATCGAGCGGGCGAACCGGTCCATCTACGGACTGAACGCCTATGTCTATGGCAGAGACCCCAGGGAGATGCGCCGTGTCGCCGAGCGCCTCGAGGCCGGCACGGTCATGATCAACGAGACCCTCATCACGCACGGATGCCCCGAGACACCATGGCAGGGGGTGAAGAAAAGCGGTGTCGGCCGGGTCCACTCCGACGACGGGCTCCGCGACCTCTGTATCGGCTACCACGTGAACGAGGAGACCATCCCCACGATGAAGTGGAGCCCGTTCTGGCAGCCCTACAGCCACAAGATGTATCGAACGTTGATTCACGCCGCCCGGCTCATGAACCACTCGAGCTGGTCCAAGAAGGCCAAGGGGGCCGTGGGGTTCATGGACCTGGTCTACCAGATGATCCGGGAGCGTTGAGCCCGGCCTGCCTTGCCACCCAGTCGATCGAGTCGCCGGCCTGGCCGTTGCGTGTCGTGTGAAGACGCGGTTGCGGAGCGGAGACGATGCGGGATAGATACACGAACTATCTTCTCGATGGTACAAAGCCCCTCTCCGGGCTTCGTGTCGCACTCGTCTATCCCCCCTACGGCCCGGTCAAGAACGAGCCTGGCATCAAGGTCGTCAAGGAAAACTACGGCCTGTTTCCCAACCTCAGCCTGTTGTACGTCGCCGGGACGCTCGAGGAGGCGGGTTGTTCGGTCTTGTTCCTGGACGCTCATGCCGAGGGCCTGACCTTGGCGCAGACTCGATCGCGCGTGCGTCGTTTCCGGCCCCATTTCGTGGGGTACACCATCACGACCTACCTGTTTCACCAGGTGCTGAGGTGGATCGAGGCCATCAAGGCCGAATGTGACGTGCCGGTCATCGTGGGTGGGGTTCACCTGGGCATCTACCCTCTCGAGACGCTCGCCCATCGTGCCATCGACTACGGAGTGACCGGGGAGGCGGAGACCACGCTGGTGCCGCTACTTGTCGCCCTGTCTCGAGGCGAGGAGCCGCGTGGTGTACCCGGTGTCGTGTATCGCGATGGGGAGGGTCGCGTCCGGGTCACCGCGGCGGCGCCGTTGTTGCAGAACATCGACGCGGCGCCGTTTCCTGCCCGGCACCTCATCGACAACGGCCTGTACTACTCGTTCGTGTCCAGGTATCGCAATTTTTCTCCCATCATCACCAGCCGGGGGTGTCCCTACCGCTGCATCTTTTGCGAACAGGGGTCCAAGCCGTTCCGGGGCCGTTCCGCCGCCAACGTCGCCGCGGAGCTGGAGGTCGGCCACCGCGAGCACGGGGTTTGCGAGTTCGACTTTTTCGATTCCTCATTCACTATCGACAAGGCCCGTGTTCTGGCCGTGTGCGACGAAATCCGGAAGCGCAAGCTGGACATTGCCTGGTCGGCGAGGAGCCGTCCCGACTGCGTGGATCGCGAGATGTTGCGGGCGATGGCTCGAGCCGGGTGCATGCGGATCTACTACGGGATCGAGTCCGGGAATACCGGCATCCTTGCGACCCTGAGAAAGCACAGCGACCTCGAGCAGATCCGGCAGGTACTCGACGAGACACGCAGAGCGGGGATCGACACTTTCGGCTACTTCATGATCGGGAGCCCCGGCGAAACGTTCGAGACGGTGGAGCAGACCATCCGTTTCGCGATCCGGTTGGACCTGGACTATGCGCAGTTTTCCAAAGTCACCCCCATGCCGGCGACCGAACTGTACGACATGTATCTTTCCGAGGCCGGGCACGACTTCTGGCGGGCATTCGTTCTGGACGAAAGCGTCGATGAACCCATGTCGAGGCCCGGGACGGCGCTCACCGAGGAGGAGGTGACCGCGCTCACGCGGGAGGCCTATCTCCGTTTCTATTTCCGCCCGCACCACGTCGCCCGGGCGGTGCTCCGGGTGAAGTCCCGGGAAGAACTCGAGCGCTACGCGCGGACTGCGTGGCAGATGTTCCTGCCCGATGGGACGGGGGAGGACGGAGGGGGCGCCGGGACGGCTGGCTCGCTGGTTCGACGAGCCGGCGAAGGAGCCTTCGAGCTGGTCCGGTTGTTGCTGCGGCCGGATCGCCCGCTGTCGCGGGGAGGCGCAAGAATATCGGGGGGCGAGGCAACCAACACCAGCAGCGTCATCATGGCGGGGTCCCCCCGGCAACCAGGTGAGATGGAGCATTCGTACCCATGAGCAAGCCCCCTCGAATCGTGCTCGGCATTGCCGATAACCATGACGCCGGTGCCGCGCTCGTCGTGGACGGCGTAGTTGTCGCAGCGGTCAGCGAGGAGCGGTTGAATCGCACCAAGCACTCGGGAGCCTTCCCGGCGTTGTCCATTGCCGAGGTACTGCGCCTGGGCGGAGTCCGTCCTCGAGACATCGCCTGCGTCGCCGTGGGCACCGCGTACACCCCTGCCGCGGCGTTGCGGGCCGCGCGGAGGTGGCACCGGCACCTCAAGGCCGGCGCGTCCCAGTTCAGCTACCTCCTGCACCTGTACATCGTGTACCAGGTCCTGATCAGGCGGTTCGGCCTGGAGTGGGTGGAGAAGTTCGCATCCTGGCCCGTCCTGAGACGCGAGCTGACTCGAGTCGGCCTGCGTGCGCCAATCGTCTTCGTCGACCATCACCTGGCCCATGCCGCCAGCGCCGGGTTGTCCGCACCGTTCGATCCTGCTCTCGTCGTCACGATCGACGCCATGGGTGACGGCACGTCGGTGGCCGTGCACGGGTGTCGGGGCGGGCGACTCGATCCGGTCTACCGGCAGAGCGGGCTATCGTCCATCAACACGTACTACTCGAGGATCACTGAGTTTCTCGGATTCAAGCCGCTGCGGCACGAGGGCAAGATCACCGGGCTGGCCGCCTACGCCGAAGCCCCTCGTGAACTGGTATGCCTGTGCGAGGATGCGCTGCGTTTCGACGGACCGGGATTCTCCCTTCATAACTATGTGTTGCCAGACCATGTCGGCGACCGTTTCTACCGCGAATTGGGCAGGTACACCCGGGACGAGATCGCCGCTGCCGCGCAGCGCAATCTCGAGGCCCAGGTGGGTGCGTTCGTATCCTACTGGGTGCACCGGACGGGGCTGCGCGACGTTGCCCTGGCGGGCGGCCTGTTCGCCAACGTCAAGTTGAACCAGCGGATCCACGAACTACCGTCTGTCGGTTCCGTTTTCGTCTACCCGCACATGTCCGACGGTGGCCTGGCAGCGGGGGCCGCGATGAAGGTGGCGGCTTCGCCTCCGGGGGCGATGCCGACCGCCTATCTCGGTCCAGACATCCCGGAGGACGAGGCGAAAGCCGCCCTGGCGGGCGGCGGTTTGGCGTACCAGCGTCCTCGAGACCTCGAGGCCCGGGTCGCCCGGCTGCTGGTCGAGGGAAAGGTGGTGGCTCGAGCCGCCGGGCGGCTCGAATGGGGGCCGCGAGCACTGGGCAACCGGTCGATCTTGTATCGAGCGGACGATCCGTCCGTCAACGACTGGCTGAACCGGCGCCTGCACCGCACGGAGTTCATGCCGTTCGCTCCCGCCACCCTGGCCGAGGACGCTCGCGAGTGCTATCTGGAGCTTGCCGGTGCCGAGGAGGCCGCGCGGTTCATGACCATCTGCTTCTCGTGCACGCCCTGGATGGCGCGCCGTTGTCCGGGTGTGGTCCACGTGGACGGCACTGCTCGACCGCAGCTCGTGCGTGTGCAAGACAACCCGGCCTTCCATCGCATCCTGGTCGCCTACAAGCGGATGACCGGTGTCGGAACGGTGGTCAACACGTCGTTCAACATGCACGAGGAGCCCATCGTGGCCACTGCCGCGGACGCGGTGCGAGGGTACCAGGAGGCCGGGCTCGATGCGTTGGTGCTCGGGCCGTTTCTTTCCGTGCGGTGACGTTCTGTCGTCTCGAGCCGGGGGGGGCTGTGGACGAGCGCGGGCGGGGACCGATGACAGGAGTGGTTTTGCGTGATCTCGGTCTTCGTTGGCGGAGCGGTGGTTCGCCGGCCGTTTTCGGTGGCGAGTTCGAACCGATGGAGTGTAGTATCAACCGTTGTGTTCTACGGGCCGGACAGCCTTTCCCCCCCGGGGGATCCAGGAGTGGCAATGTTTGATTCTTTCGACGAAGCTCGAGCTTGTGTTGACGACCGTGACGTTGGGATGGTGGACCTGAAGTTCACGGATTTGTGGGGCCGCTGGCATCACGTAACGCTTTCCCGTTCGCGGTTCGTGCCGGCCCTGATGGAAGAAGGCGTTGGATTCGACGGGTCATCGGTCGGGCTCCGGTCCGTGAAGTCGGGCGACATGGTTCTCATCCCGGACCTTGCCACTGGCGTGTGGGATCCGTTCTGGAACGATCCCACGTTGAGTTTCATCTGTTCCGTGTATGAGGCCGACACGCGGGAGCCGTATCCAAGAGATCCCCGGAACATCGCGCGCCAGGCGGAGACGTTCTTGCGGCTGACCGGTATCGCTGATCAGAGCCGATGGGGTCCCGAATACGAGTTCTACGTGTTCGACGACGTCTCCTACGAGAACGGCGTTCGGGGTGCGTCCTACAAGTTGGACAGCCTCGAGGCCGACTGGCGGTCGGTGGGATCGGGGCACGGGCACCTGAATCCGCGCCGCGGCGGGTACCACGCGATTCCACCTCGAGACCAGCTTTTCAACTTGCGAGCCGAGATGGTGCGCCGGATCGAGGAGGTGGGGATCGAGGTCAAATACCATCATCATGAGGTCGGGGGGCCGGGGCAGTGTGAGATCGAAACCGGCATGATGGGCCTGCTCGAAGCGGCCGACGCCACCCAGATGGTCAAGTATTTGACCAGGATGACGGCGTTCCGCCATGGGAAGTCGGTCACCTACATGCCCAAGCCGCTTCACGGCGAGGCTGGGAGCGGCATGCACTTCCACCAGCAACTGCTCAGGGGTGGGGCAAACCTGTTCTACAGCGCGGACGGCTACGGAAAGCTGAGCGCGCTCGGCCTTTACTACATAGGAGGCCTGTTGCACCATGCACCGGCGTTGCTGGCGCTGACGAATCCCAGTACCAACTCGTACAGGCGGTTGGTCCCTGGCTTTGAGGCCCCGGTCCATGCTTTCTTCTCCCTGGGCAACCGCAGTGCCGCGGTGCGGGTTCCCAAGTACGCGGATCGGCCCGAGTCGGCCAGGTGCGAGTTCAGGTCTCCGGACGCGACGGGCAACGTGTACCTGGCCATGGCCGCGCAGCTCATGGCCGGCCTGGACGGCATCCGGAAGCGCATCGATCCTCGAGAACACGGTTACGGCCCCTTCGACTCCGAGTTCGGCACCTGGCCGGAAGAGCAGCGCGCGCGTCTCAAGAGACTGCCGGGGAGCCTGAAGGAGGCGTGCGACGCCCTCGAGAACGACCATGAGTTCCTGCTCGAGGGGGGCGTGTTCGGCGAGGATCTCATCAGGGACTGGATCCGTCACAAACTGGAAGCCGAGCACTATCCGGTGCAGTCCAGGCCCCACCCCTACGAAATCGCGCTCTACTACGACGTGTGACCACGGGGTGCACCGTGCGATCACCATAATATCGTGTTTTTTCAGTTGGAACATGGTGCCACTATCTGCTTGCAAACCCCGCCCGCTCGAGATATGATGAATGCTGGCGGTGTCCGGGTGCAAGGCTCCAGGGAACAGCGCTCCTCCTCGCATCAGCCTGCAATGCTTCTGTGATCTCCTGTCGTGGTAGTGAACGCCGGCATGGACCCCCAGCGGAGTTCGCGGGCCCGCGTGCCGGCCTCGGTCCGTGGTTCGCACCATGCCCGTTCCCGCGTCTGCACATCCATCCATTCGCCTTGGGAGGACATCATGGACGGGGGTGAACATGTTACGAGCGCAGCCTTTGTTGGATGGGCCGGGTGGATTGCGATCCTGTTGTCCATGGCACTGGCATGGCCGGTGGAAGCAGGCCCTTCCCCTCCTGCAACAACGGGGGACGAGACCTCGAGCCCATCTCGTTCGCCTTCGGGTGCACCAGGAGATTCCGGCGCAGCCACCATTGCCATTCTGAACTTCCACGTCCCATCTGCTCGAGTCGCCCACTCGCGCATCCGTTCGATCACCAGGAGGGTGGCGGCGCTGGCGGAGGCGGCGGTCGATGGTGAGCAGTGCCGCCTGCTCGCCGGGGCAGAGGTGCGCGCTCGAACCGGGCGGGAGGAGCGGTCGTCCTGTCTCACCGCCGAGTGCATGGCTGACATCGGCCGGAAGACCGGCGCGACCTACCTGGTGAAGGGGATCATCGCGTCCGTATCCGGGGGCCTGATGGTGCGGCTGGACATGCGTGACGGTGCCACCGGTGCCGTGCTTGCCAGTCAGAGCCTGGTGGTGTCCCGCAAGCGGGATCTCGAGCCCGTGGCCGAATGGCTGCTGCTGTCCCTGCTCGGACTAACACCGGGTACCGGTGTGGTGGCGGCCGATGTCCCTCCCCCGCCGCGACGCGTGCAGGCTTTTGCTTCCCTGAAGGAACTCCGTCGCACGCACTACGTGCCGCCGGCCTACCCATCTCGCGCCAGGCGCAGGCAGATCGAGGGCGTGGTGATGGTGGAGGTGTCATGCTCGGCGTCCGGGCGCGTCA
Source organism: Myxococcota bacterium (assembly GCA_024278455.1). Classification (GTDB taxonomy): domain Bacteria; phylum Myxococcota_A; class UBA796; order JAJRTE01; family JAJRTE01; genus JAJRTE01. Next base: position 53,078 of record JAJRTE010000237.1, on the reverse strand, counting down.
AGCAGGTTCGGTGGTTGAGTGGGGACCGGGTGTTCCGGCGCGCGGTTCGCCGTGCGGTCCGTGCCTGGGAGTTCGAGCCGCGCCCTGTCGACTTCCGTTTCCGCCAACCGGTGTGGTTTAGCCTTGACATGCCCGACACCACGGAGGCCGTGACGGCCGCCACCGTGGAAACCCGTCCAGGCTTGCCGTAGACCGACCCGGCCACCATCGGGAGGACTACAGAGGGGTAGCGGATGTGGTTGTCGTGGGGGGCTTACTCTCCAATCGCGGTCCAGTGCTGGAAGGACTGACCGGCCGGATTCCTTGGATTCGCTCGTGTGCGAGAGACGCGCGAAATGCGGGGATTACTCTGTCCCAGGGGGCGGATTCGCGACTGGCGGCACCTTGGGATGTCGCGCCGCGGAACACCTGCCCTGTTGAAGCGCCCCGCCGTGATGCCCTATGATAGTTGGAATGGCACGAGAACAGGGGTCGGCGACCCCCGTGTTGTGGCTCGACGGCAGGAAGGGGGCGTGACCGTGGCTTGGGACAAGCAGGGGCAAGCGGAACGATGAAACTGGCAAGATATCTCAAACCCGAGCAGGTCTGCCTGGATTTGGACCGCATGCTGGACGAGCGGCTCGAGGTGTGTCCCGGCGAGGATTCCGCCGGCCCGTGGCGCATCAAGGTGGCGGTTCTCGAGGTTCTTACCGGCCTCCTGGCCGCTACCGGCAGAGTAGGCAGCAAGAAGAAACTGCTTGCCGATCTCGTCAGCCGTGAGAAGAAAGCAAGCACTGCCCTGGGCAGGGGTCTGGCCGTACCGCACATCCGGAGCAAGCAGGCCAAGAGTTTCCTGCTATGTTTCGGGAGGTCCCCTGGGGGGATAGACTTCGACGCCCCGGACGGGCGGCCCGTTCACGTCTTTTTCTGCCTGTGCGCTCCGCCCTATGATGATCGATTCTACCTCGATGTGTACCGGAGCATCGGCACGGCGTTCGGGTTTCCCGAAGTCACACAGGCCCTCATGGAGGCTCGAGACGAACACGAAGTCGTCCAGGTGCTGGCCAGGTACCAGGACTATCCCGCTCGAGACAACCTCGCATGACCCGTTCGGCGGGCCGGCGAACCGCCACGCAGGGGCGAAAGTATGCTCACTCGCCAACGGGCGGACCCACACTGGCGTCAACGGGCCGGGTCAGCAGCATGAGGAGGGTCACCAGGGGCGGGTTGTAGTCGATGGCGTTCTCGTTGGTGGCATACGAGTCGGCGCTGTCCACCCAGCTCAGGGGGCCTTGCCCCCCCGGAGCCACCCCGTCTTCGGCGTCGGTGTTGGGGCCGCCCACCAGGAATCCCGGCAGTACGATACCAGCCCATCGGGCGTAGGCGTGGGCCAGGTGCGCTACCGGCCGGCTTCCCGCGCCGGTGACGAAACAGACGTCGAAATGGTTTCTGCCGAGGAGGTAGTCTGCCTGGTCGACCGCGGCGTCCAGGTAGCCTTGCTGTCCGGTAAGGCGGTACGCCATGGCCAGGGTCACCCCGTCTTCGGCGGTGTTCCGGTTGGAACCCCACACGAACGCCGTAGTGGCGACCCGGTAGCCGTTGCGATGGACCTGCTCGAGGAGATACCCGGCACGGGCCAACAGGCGGTCCCGGATGGTCTTCTGCCAGGCTGGAAGGGATCGAGGGGACAGGAGCAGGTCGAGCATGCCTTGCGCCGATGGGTCGCGCCAGCCGAACAGGGAGTAGTCGATCTGCTCGAGGCGGGTGTCGATCCAGGCCCTGAACCGGTCTTCGCCGGTGGTTACAAAAAGTTCGGCAGCAGCCCAGAACCGATCGCCAGTGTCGGCGTGCGGCCGGGTTCTTCCCGCATCGTCGAACGTCATGTAGCTCCCTGAACCGCTGTCGTCATCCGGGGCGCGCGCCACTCGAGTTTCCGGGTGTTGCTCGAGGAAGTTCCAGGCGGACAACGCGCATTCCAGGGAACGTCGAGCGAGTTCGGGGTCCCACTCGAGATAGACGCGGGCAGCCATGGCGCAGGCGGCAGCGGTCTTGGCGGTCTCGTGGGTCGAAATGCCGTAGACGAACAGGGGTTGATCGTCGGCGTGGGGCGGGCCCGCGCGGGGCCAGCGTGCTCCGGCCAGCTTGCGGTAGACGGCTCCGTCGGGCCGTTGCATGGCCTGGAGCCATCGAATCCCCACCGCGGCCTCGTCCAGGATGTCGGGAACGCCGTTGCCGCTTTCCGGGATGCCGAGGTGGTCGTGTAGGAGGTCTGGGAACGCTTCGGCAAGAAACAGCAGCCGCCCGGCGGTGACCGCCGTGGTGCTGGCGTACCGGCCATAGTCGCCGGCGTCGTGCCAGCCTCCACGAATCGGGATGCGATCGCCCCGGAGGTGGAAGGGGTCGTCCCGAGCCACGATGGCTTCCGTGGTGTGGCATGGGGGGTGGGCGGCCCCGGTCCCGGGGTCGGAGAGTGCCACACCGCAGCGCTGGTACGTGTAGGCGCGCAGCAACTGGTCGATGGTACCCAGGAACACGTCGCCGGCGATTCGGAATGGGTGCGACTCGAGGTCGCCTTGCCTGAGCCGGTAGGTTCCGGGCTGGTCGAACCAGGAGAAATCGGCGAGCCACACCCTGTCTCGTGTCACCGAGTCCCTGTCGCATGCGCCGCCAGGCACCTCGGCGACGACACGGCCGCTTGGGACGGTCACCAACTCGAACGGCGCTCGTCGCGTCCTCCATTTCGTGTCGACGGCGAACGCGCGCTTGGCGAGCGCGGGCCGGTAGCCGACCTGGTTGACGAGCAGCCTGGGAGGATGACCCGAAAGGTGGAACGGGGGCCCCACGCACCCGGGGACCCCGGCGCAGCCGCACCCGGTCCACCTGGAGCCGGCCAGGAAGAGCAGGGCCGGCACGAGTGCGCCGGTGGCGAGCCTGGCATACCGCTTCCTGCCCATGGTTATCATCGCTGCCGACTCCTGCCGCCCGCTACATGTGGATGGGTTGGCCCTCCACGGCGAGACACGCTTCCTTGACCACTTCCGCGAGCGTGGGATGGGCGTGGCACGAGCGGGCCACGTCCTCGGAACTGCCTTCGAACGCGATGGCCAATGCCAGCTCGGCAATCAGGTCTCCGGCTCGAGGCCCGATGATGTGAGCGCCCAGGATCCGGTCGGTCCTGGAGTCTGCCAACACCTTGACCCAGCCATCGGCCTGGCCCATGGCCTTGGCCCTGCCATTGGCCTGGAAGGGGAAGGTGCCGCGGGCGTAAGGCACGCCTTGCTCCTTGAGCGCATCCTCGGTCGCGCCGACCGTGGCGATTTCGGGCTGGGTATAGGCGATGGCGGGAATGGCGTCGTAGTCGACCTTCGCCACGTGCCCGGCCATCATCTCCACCGCGGCGACGCCCTCTTCCTGGGCCTTGTGGGCGAGCATGGGGCCGGCGATAACGTCGCCGACGGCATAGATCCCCGGGACCGACGTCTGGTAACTGGCATCGACCGCAATCCTGCCATGTCCGTCCATCTCGATGCCCAGGTCCTCCAAGCCCAGCCCTTCCGTGTAGGGCCGGCGCCCGACGCTCACCAGGAGGCGGTCGCAGGTGATGCTCCGGGCGTTGCCATCCTTGTCATCGTACCCGACTTCCACTTCCTGCCCCACGATCTCGGCGCGACCGACTCGAGCGCCCAGGATGAACTTCATGCCCTGCCGCTGGAACAGCTTCTGCGCGGTGGTGGCCAGTTCACTGTCGAAGCCGGCGAGAATCCGGGGAAGCAGCTCGATCAGGGTCACTTTGGCGCCCAGTCGTGCCCAGACCGATCCTAGCTCCAGCCCTATCACACCGGCACCGATGATGACGAGACGTTTGGGAACCGCGTCGAACTCGAGGGCCTCGGTCGAGCTGACCACGTACTTGCCGTCGAGCCGGAAGCCTCGAGGCACCGCCACGGTCGATCCGGTGGCGATGAGGATACGCCGGGTGCGCAGACGCGTGGTCTCTTCGCCGCCAGTGACCTCCACGGCATCGGGCGCGACGACTCGGCCGGTCCCGGTGACCTGGGTCACACCATTTTTCTTGAACAGCATGGCGATCCCGGAGGTGAGCGTCTTCACGACACGATCCTTGCGCGCCATCATGGCCCCCACGTCGATGGATACGCCCTCCACGCGAATGCCATGCTGCTTGAGGTGCTTCCGCGCGGAAATGTAGTGCTCGGAAGACTCGAGAAGGGCCTTGCTCGGGATACAGCCCACGTTCAGGCAGGTGCCGCCGAGGGAACGGGCCTTCTCGACACAGGCGGTCTTGAGACCGAGTTGAGCCGCCCGGATCGCGGCCACGTAGCCGCCAGGTCCCGAACCGATGATGACCAGATCGAAAACGGTTTGCTCACGCATTTCATTCTCCAGTACGAGGACGGCGATATCGGCGCAGCCGATCGCCGAGGGTGTCAGACTTCCAGAAGCATCCGTTCCGGACCCTCGATACACTCCTTGACCCGGACCAGGAAAGACACGGCTTCGCGACCGTCGATCACACGGTGATCGTAGGAAAGGGCCAGGTACATCATGGGGCGCACCACGATTTGCCCGTCCACGACCACGGGCCGATCTTCGATCTTGTGCATGCCCAGGATACCGCTCTGCGGCGGGTTGAGGATGGGCGTGGACATGAGCGAACCGTAGATTCCCCCGTTGCTGATGGTGAAAGTGCCGCCGGAAAGCTCCTCGAGGCTCAGCTTGTTGTTCCGGGCCTTCTCGGCGAGCGCGGCGATGGCAAGCTCCACCTCGGCAAAACCCATGCGATCCGCGTCACGCACGACCGGGACCACGAGCCCCTTGCCTCCACCGACCGCAACGCCGATGTCGTAGTATCGCTTGTACACGATTTCGTCGTCCCGGATCTCCGCGTTGACGCCCGGGAACGCCCTGAGCGCGTCGATGCACGCCTTCACGAAGAACGACATGAAGCCCAGCTTGATACCATACTTCTCCACGAAGCGAGCCTGGTACCTCTTGCGCAGTGCCATGATGGCGGACATGTCCACCTCGTTGAACGTGGTCAGAATGGCGGCATTCCGTTGCACGTCGACCAGGCGTTGGGCTACCTTCTTGCGGAGGGGGCTCATCCTGACATGCTCCTCGCGCCCTTCCGCCCCGCGACGCCCGGCAGAAGATGGTGCCGCAGGTGTCCACGTGAGCCCTCGAGGCGGTGCCGGTTCGCTCACCGGCGTGACAGGGTCCGGCGTGGGTTTCCCGGACCGCGTGGCACCGGTCGCCAGGGCTCGAGGCGTGGTGCGCGGCGTCCCTGTCGCCGCTGCCGTGCCCGAAGCGGCCGGCGACACCGCACTCCCCGTGGCGCCCTCCTCGCCGCCCGTTCGCACCGCTGCTGTTTCCGCCTGTTCGTGCGCAACGTGGGCCAGCACGTCGCCCTTGGTGAGCCGCCCGGAGGGCCCGGTGGCCGTGACTTCGGTAGGCTCGATTCCGTGCTCGGCGAGCAGTCGCCGCGCCGCAGGACCCGTGGGCGGCGGGGGCGCCTGGTGACCGGGTGTGTCGGCGTCCTCTGCGCTCGATTCCCCGCCCGTCCCCGTTTCGACCGCTTCCACGGGTTCGATTTGACCGATGACTTCGCCCACCGAGACCGGTTCGTCGGCCTGCTTCAGGATGGCGACGAGCCGGCCCGTGACAGGGGAGGGCAGTTCCTGGTTGACCTTGTCGCTCTCGATTTCGCAAACCGGTTGATCTTTGGCGACGATGTCTCCTTCCCGGACGTACCATCGCGCGATGACCGCCTCGGTGACGGATTCGCCGAAAGGCGGAACTGTGAGATTGATGGCCATGATTCCTCGTGTCTCCGTTGGATGTTTCCTTGCGCCTCGAGCGCTCAATCGTGATTGTCGAAGATGTCGTCCAGCAGCATCCGTTGCTCGATGACGTGTGCCCTGTGTGACCCCGTGGCAGGACTGGCCGCCTCCGACCGGCTGAACACGTCGAGAGGTATGGCGTTGTCGCCGAGGTCAGTGAAACGGCCCCGAACGAACTCCCAGGCGCCCATGTTGCGAGGTTCCTCCTGACACCAGGAGATCTGTTCGAGGTGCGGGTACCTGGCAAGCGTTTCCTGGAGTTCGGCCCACGGGAACGGGTACAACTGTTCAAGCCGGATGATGGGCAGCGCGGTCTCTCCACGCTTCTCCCGCTCCGCCTCGAGTTCATAGAAGAACTTGCCGGAGCAGAGCAGCACCCGCCGCACCTGCGCAGGGTCGGCGTTCGATGCGTCGGCCCATACCTGCCGGAACCGCCCGCCCGTGAATGCGTCCAGGCTGGACACGGCCTGTGGATGGCGCAGGAGACTCTTGGGCGTCAGAACGACCAGAGGCTTGCGCCACGGGCGCAACACCTGGCGCCGGAGCAGGTGGAAATGCTGTGCAGGCGTGGTGGGGACGCACACCTGCATGTTGTCTCGAGCACATAGTTGCAGGAAGCGCTCGAGTCGCGCGCTGGAATGTTCCGGGCCCTGGCCTTCGTAGCCATGGGGCAAGAACATGACCAGGCCGCTGAGCCGTCCCCATTTGTCCTCGCTGGAAGCGATGAACTGGTCGATGATGACCTGTGCGCCGTTGGCGAAATCGCCGAATTGGGCCTCCCAGATCACCAGGGCGGACGGGGCGTTCATGCTGTACCCGAACTCGAATCCCAGGACGCCGGCCTCGGACAGGGCGCTGTCGTGGGCGAAGAACCGGCCCTGGCCGTCCTTGAGGTTGGCCAGCGGACTGTATTCCCGGCCGTTGTCGATGTCGGTGAACACCGTGTGTCGATGGCTGAACGTACCGCGTCTCGAGTCCTGGCCGCTCAGCCGGACGTCCCGGCCCTCCCACAGCAATGTGCCGAATGCGAACATCTCGCCCATGCCCCAGTCGATGGGCAGTTCGCCTCGAGCCATCCGGTCCCGCCGGGCTATCAGGCGCCGGATCTTGCGGTGAGGCGTGAATCCGTCGGGGAGGTGCCTGAGTCGGGCGGCGATCTGGTCGAGGACCTCCCTGTGCACGCGGGTTTCGACCTCGAGTACGGCCGACCACGGGCCGCCCCGGTATCCCTCCCAGAGACCGGTGAGCACCGGCCGATAGTCGGGCGTGCTGGCCGGGCGGTCGTGTATCTTGAGGAATTCTCCTTCCAGCCTCTTCCGCTCCTCGAGTACGATATCGTCGGCATCGGCCTGGCTGATCCAGCCCCCTTTCACCATCTGTCGAGACCAGGTGCGCGCCACCGATGGATGGGTGTCGATGAGCTTGTACATCAGCGGCTGGGTGAAACTCGGCTCGTCCATCTCGTTGTGACCATACTTGCGCCAGCAGAAGAGATCGATGACCACGTCCTTCTTGAACGTCTGCCGGAACGCCATGGCAAGCTCGGCCACCTGGACGACGGACTCGAGGTCCTCGCCGTTGACATGGAAGATCGGGATCTGCATCATCCTCGCCACATCGGTGGAGTAGGGGGTGGACCTCGACGCGGATGGCGGGGTGGTGAAACCGATTTGATTGTTCACGATGACATGGATCGTCCCCCCGGTTCGATAGCCCTCGAGCCCCGCCAGGTTGAGGGTCTCGGCGACCAGTCCTTGCCCGGCGAACGCGGCGTCGCCGTGGATGAGTAGCGGCATGATGTGTTCGCGCGCGAAATCCTCCCGCCTGTCCTGCTTGGCCCGGCACCGCCCCTCTACCACCGGATTGACCGCCTCGAGGTGGCTGGGATTGGCGGTCAGCGAGATGTGCATGCGGTGGCCGTGCCGGGTCACGTGGCTGTTTGTGCAAAAGCCCAGGTGGTACTTGACGTCCCCTGAGCCGAGGGTCGCGAAAGGATCGATGTCCTCGAACTGGGCGAAGAGCCTGGAAGGTGCCTGGCCGAGCAGGTTGACCACCACGTTGAGCCGTCCCCGGTGGGGCATGCCCATCACCACCTCGTCGATGCCTTGGGCCCCTGCCAGGTCGAACAGCACGTCGAGCAACGGGATCAACGATTCGGCGCCCTGGAGCGAGAACCGCTTGGTTCCCACGTACTTGGTGTGGAGAAACTGCTCGAGGCTCTCCGCGGCCACGAGTTTGCCAAGGATGGCAACCTGTTCATCCCGTGACAACTTGTGCCGATTGCGCGAGCGTTCCATGCGTTCGAGCAGCCAGTTTTTCTGCACCGGGTCCTGGATGTTCATGAATTCGACGCCGATGTGGCGGCAGTAGGTGGCGCGCAGGGCCTGCACGAGTTCCTTGAGCTTGAGCACCGGCGGTCCATGGAATCCGCCGTTGGGGACCACGGCCTCGAGGTCGGCGCCGGTGAAGCCGTAGTAGGACAATTCGAGTTCCGGCGGTGGCTTGCGCTCGCGCTGCTTCAGGGGGTCGAGGTCGGCGAGGAGGTGACCGCGTACCCGGTAGTTGTTGACCAGTTGAAAGACGCGGGACAGCCGCACGGTCGCTCTCAAGGCCTGGCCGCAGACCGGGGCGCAGGTGGTCGCACCTTCCGGGGCTTCCCAGCCGGGGCAGGGCCGGGTGGGAGGATCCGGGTTGAAGATACTGCGCGGTTTCAGCTCGGCACCACGATAGTGTTGCCGTTCTCCTGGTGGAACCTGGTCGTCGAAATAGGCGCGCCAGGATGGGTCCACGGCATCCGGGTCCTCGAGGTACCGGTCGTACTGCTGTTCCACGAACTCGAGATTGTTTGCATTCAAGACGGGGTCCAGGTGCATCATCGTTGTTCGTTCCTGAAGAGAATCCACCTGTCGGTAGAGGCTGCTCGTTGGCCCAGCAGGTTTCGCCGGTCTGGCCGGGCCGGAGGCACAGGGAGGCCCCGGGGTCAATTCGCCGGGTACATCGCGTCGATCTGTGCCTTGAAACGCTCGGCCACCACGTTCCGCTTCACCTTGAGCGTCGGTGTCAGCATGCCGTTCTCGATGGTGAACTCAGGCACGATGGTGAACCGCTTGATGGTTTCGAACGACGCGAACGCCTTGTTCTTCTCCGTGATTTCGGCGTCGATGAGAGCACGCACGCGGTCGTTCTGCTCGAGTTCCGAGGGGTCCTGGTAGGAGATGCGGTTCTCGGATGCGAACTGCTGGATGTTGTCCATGTCCAGGGTGACGAGGGCGGTGAGGTACTTGCGCCGGTCCCCGATCACGCAGACCTGGTTGAGATACCTGCTCGTCGCCAGGACGCCTTCGATACGGGCCGGCGCGATGTTCTTTCCGCCCGCGGTGATGATCAGGTCCTTCTTGCGGCCGGTGATCCGCAGGAAGTCCTGGTCGTCGATCTCCCCCAGGTCGCCGGTGTGCTGCCAGCCATCGGGCTCGATGGTCTCGGCAGTCTCCTCGGGCATCTTGTAGTATTCCTTCATCACGTTGCGACCGCGATAGAGGATTTCCCCGTCGGCGGCGATTTTCTGCTCGATCCCCGGGCCTGGTTGGCCGACCCACCCGAACCGGTAGTTGTCGATTCGATTAAGATTGGTGAACGATGTGTTCTCCGTCATCCCGATTCCCTCGAGGATCAGGATGCCGGCGGCATGGAAGAACCGTGCGATGTCCGGGTTGAGGGGCGCACCGCCGCTGATGCACCACCGGACCCTGCCCCCGAACGCCGCCTGGAGCTTGCTGAAAACGAGCCTGGTGGCCAGGCGGTACTGGAGATCGAGGATGCGGGGGAGGGGCTTGTTGGCGAGCTTGTGGTCGCTGACTCGAGCCCCGACGTGCCTGGCCCAGTCGAAGATTTTCAGGGTCAGGCCCCCCTTGGCTTCGGCGCCGCCGACCACCTTGGAGTAGACCTTTTCATAGATCCGCGGGACGCTGGCGAACCAGTGCGGGCGGGCCTTGGCGATATCGTCGATGATCGTGTCCATGCTGCGGGCGAAGGTTGTCGGTCTGCCTGCCAGTAGGGTGGCGTAGACGCAGGTGCGGGCGAAGACATGGGCCAGGGGCAAGAAGAGAAAGACCTCGTCGTCGTCCCGGATGTCGGTGGATCCCTGGACCGACTGGGCGGTGAACGTGATGTTGTCGTGCGTGAGCACGGCGCCCTTGGGCACACCGGTGGTTCCCGAAGTGTAGACGATACCGGCCGGATCTTCCGGGCGAACGGCCCCGGCACGTTCCTCGAACGCGGTGTCGCCGACGTCGTCGGCGAGGGCAAGGAAGGCGTCGAACGACATGACCCAGTCGTCTTCCTGTTGCGGCTCCCCCTTGAACAGGATCACCTTGCGGACGTCCGGAATGTCGTCCCTTATGCTCAGCAGTTTGTCGAGTTGGTGATCGTCCTCGGCGAACACCACCACGGCGTCCGAGTGGTCGATGATGTAGCGGCAGTCTCTTGCCAGGTTGGACTGGTAGATCCCGACCGTGCAGGCGCCGATGCTCACGATACCCATGTCGGCGAGGACCCACTGGTAGCACGAATAGCTGAGGATGTTGACCTTGTCGCCCTTTTGCACGTCGAGGGCCATCAGGGCCTTGCCGACCTGCCGGGCGGCATCGCGGAATGCCTTCCAGGTGACGGACTCCATGCCGCCGGATGGCGTGAACCAGCGGTAGGCCGCCTGGTTCGGCCACCGTTCGGCCGTGTCCGAAAGCATCTGAAAAACGTTTGCGTAGTCCTTGAACGTCATGGTCCCCTCCAGTGGTGCTCGCCGTTCCTCCAGCGCTCGAGTCTTCCAATATAGCAGACATGGCGCCTTTGTGACCCTCGAGTCTTGCAAAGTGTAGTTGGTACCGCAAAGACGGCGCCTTGAAGCTGCCAGGATGTCCAGCGTGTCAGGCTGGGCTACTCTACGGCATTTGAAGAGAAAAACCAGATTCGGCCTGGTAGGTGCTGACAATATTGCATGTCCCGCGCCAGCGCGTTGCCGGGCTGGATGTTCTGTTTGTGCTGCAATTGCACTGCGTTACAGAGTTGCTTTTCAGGTGGCACGAAACCTGACAAAACGAAGATGAACCGGTCACCCTTCGGCGAATGGCGCAGGCAAGAGGAGAAATGACATGCTCTCGACTATTCTCATCGTTGTCCCGATTCTTTACGTCCTTTTCGGTGCAGTGGGCGCGCTTTCTTTTGCCATGCGGGAAGAACAGCCCCTCGGACCGCAGCATCGCGATGTCGAGGCGCCTGCCCCGACACTCGATTTCGGCCAAACGGCCTTGCTGTTCGACGGACCGGACGGCTGGCATGGTGCGGACGTTCGATTGCCGGCGCACCCGGTTTCCACGGAAGAGCTGGTGGCCTACATCGAGTCGGACCTTCGGCGTGGGCGGCGTTCCGCGGAGTTTTTCGCCCGGAGCCCGTCCCAGGTGACGCTTCACATCCATTAGTGTGGAATACGTGCCGCCTGGCGGCGAAGGGCGGTGGCCGTCCCCCCCGCGGGGCGCATATTCGTGACAGGACAGTCAACAACGGGTATCACGAGAGGCGATGAACAATGGAAACGGCCGGCAATCTGGGCCTCGTCGTGGCGTTGAGCCGTAATGAACTTGCCAGGGATCTCGAGCCTTCCGAGATTGAAGCACTCGCCACGATAACGCAACTCGAGACGGTGGAGGCTGGGTCGCGGCTTTTTCGTCTGGGAGAGTCCGCCGATGCCCTGTTGATGGTCGCCCGGGGGACGGTGGCCTTGACGCTGCCGGTCATTGTGCACGGGGACTCGAGGGAAGTGACGTTGGACGAGAAGGGCGCGGGCAGCCTCATTGCCTGGTCGGCCCTGGTTCCACCCCACAAGCTCACCTTGAGCGGCAAGGCGATGACGAACGTCGCGCTGCTGAGGCTGGACCAGGCGAAGCTCAAGGACCTTTTCGTCGCCCGGCCGGAGCTTCACCTGAAGATTGTCCGGAGCCTGAACCGGGTGATTGCTGGTCGGCTGGCCGTGATGGAGGGGTTGTTGGTCAGGCGACTCCAGCAGTGGATCGACGACAACGAGCGCAGGTGACAGGAGGCACATCGAGATGCCCGTAGGTTCTCAACGGCGGTGGACACCCGGAGCCTGGTGCCGGCAGCGTCCCTGGGCGGGGCGAGGAGTGGTGCCGCCCCTGGCGTGCGCTGTCGCGGTGGGGTTGGCTTTCCTGTCGGGTCCATCTTGTCGTCCTACCCTGGCCGAGGGGACGGGGCCCGCGGAGTCCCTGGCGACCGAAGCGGGCAGGGACCGCGAGCAACAGGGCCATGAACAGGTGGGGGCGGTCGTGCCGGAGTGGCAACGGGCGGCTGCCGGAACGGCGGAGGAGATCGAGGAATTCCCGGTCCCGCCACCCCCGTTCAGCTACGGCATATTCCCTTGCTCCGATTGTCACGGCGACATGGAAGTCGACACCAAGCCAAGAAAACTCGAGGACGAGCATGAGGAAATCGTGCTGCACCATGGTCCTCGTGAGCGGTGGTGTTTCGACTGCCACAACCCCGGGAACCGGGACGTTCTCCGCCTGGCGAGTGGGAAGACGATCCCGTTCACGGAGTCCTATCTGTTGTGCGGTCAGTGCCACGGGCCGAAGTTCAGGGATTGGCGGGCGGGGGTGCACGGGAAGCGCACCGGGCGATGGGATGGGCGCAAGGAATACCTGTTGTGCGCCCATTGCCACAATCCTCACGCACCGCGATTTCCGCCCCTGACCCCCAAGCCTCCTCCCCCTCGCCCGGAGAACATCCATTGACGGATAGACAGGAGACGAAAGCGTGAAACCGGACGCACGGCGACGGAGTGGGCGCAAGGCGACGCGCCGGCAGTTCTTGAAAGGCGCCCTTGCCGCAGCGGTGGGTGGCGGACTGGCGGGTTGTGACGTCACGACGCGCGAAGCCTTTTTCCACCGTCGTTTCAAGGAACTCTCCAGGGCCGAAAAGCGCGACATCCTCGAACGCCTCGAGCGCGACTACACGGAGAAGTACGGTTCGCCTTTTTCCGTTTCAGCGGATCCAGCTCGAGAGGGTGTCCTGTTCGCCTATGCGCTGGACCTGTCGCGCTGCGTCGGCTGCCGAAGGTGCGTGTATGCTTGTGTCCGGGAGAACAACGCATCGAGAGATCCTGCCGTCCAGTGGATCAGCGTGCTGGAACTGGAGAAGCTCAAGGGTGTCGACATCTACGATTCGAACCTCTACTACAGCCCGGAGCAGGTCCCGCGGGAAGGTCATTTCTACATGCCGGTCGCCTGCCAGCAGTGCCGGCGACCGCAGTGTGTGACGGTCTGTCCCGTCGGCGCGACCTGGCAGGAGCCGGATGGGATAGTCGTCGTGGACTATGACTGGTGCATAGGCTGCCGCTACTGCATGGCGGCCTGCCCATACGGCGCTCGTCATTTCAACTGGGGGGCGCCGCACGTCGACCAGGAGGACATGAATCGGGAGACGCACTACCTGGGGAACAGGCCGCGATACAAGGGCGTCGTGGAGAAGTGCACGTTCTGCATACAGCGTGTGCGCCGGGGGCGCTACCCGGCCTGCGTCGAGATATGCCCGGTCGGCGCGCGGAAGTTCGGGAACATCCTGGACGAGAAGAGTGAAATCAACTACGTGATTCGGAACAAACGTGTGTTCATCCTGAAGGAAGAAATCAACACACAGCCCAAATTCTACTACTTCTACGGGATCTGACGGCGCCATGCAATTCTATCGATTCTATCTCGGGAGCCTCAAGATTGTCTTGAAGGGGAACCGGGTCTACTGGGCCTGGGTAGGCTTCCTCGTCTTGTGCATCGTCGTCGGAACGGTCGGGTACCTCGAGCAGGCGAGCGGGGGACTGATCGTGACCCACATGCGGGACCCGGTGTCCTGGGGATTCTACATCGGCAACTTCACGTTTCTCGTGGGCGTTGCCGCCGCCGCCGTCATCCTGGTGATCCCGGCCTATCTCTACCAGTGGAAGCCAATAAAGGAAATAGTCATCTTCGGCGAACTCCTGGCGATCAGCGCCATCGTCATGTGCGTGCTTTTCGTCACCGTGGACATCGGGCGCCCCGATCGTGTCCTGCACCTTGTGCCGGTTGTCGGGAACTTGAACTTCCCGAGTTCTCTGCTCGCCTGGGACGTGCTCGTGCTCTCCCTGTACGGCGTGTTGAACTTCGTGATCGCCACCCATCTCCTCTATTGTGGGTTCTCCAGGAAGGCGTACCACCGCGCTTTCGTGACACCGCTCGTGCTGTTCTCCATTCCTGCCGCGGTAGCCATCCACACGGTGACTGCCTTCTTGTACAACGGGCTGCCCGCCCGTCCCTATTGGAATTCGGCCATTCTCGCCCCTCGATTCCTGGCGTCGGCGTTCTGCTCCGGGCCGGCCATCATGATCATTCTCTTGCAGTTCTTGAGGAAATACGGTGGGTTGGACCTCAAGATGGATGCGATCTGGAAGATTGCCGAGTTGATGGCCTACGCGATGTTCATCAACCTTTTCCTTTTCGGTGCCGAGGTATTCAGAGAGTACTACTCCGGCACGCACCACCTCCTCTTCACGGAGTACCTCTTCACTGGAATAGGAGAGCACAACCGGCTGGTTCCCTATGCCTGGCTGTCGATTGTGCTCAGCGTCGGAGCTTTCGTTCTCTTCCTGGTGCCGGCGACGCGCAAGAACCTTGTTACGTTGAACCTTGGTGCGATAATGATATATGGAGGCGTCTACATCGAAAAAGGGATCGCCCTGGTCGTGCCCGGTTTCACACCCTCGGTCCTGGGCGAGATCTACGAGTATTCACCTAGCCGGGTGGAAGTGATGGTAGCCGTCGGGGTTTTCGGCGTCGGGTTCCTCCTGTTCACCTTCATGGCCAAGGTCGCTCTCAGGATTACGCAGGGGGAGTTCCACAAGGATACGCACCTTGGCGGGCCGTCCCGCCGGACGGTGGAAGCCGAGGGGTGAGCGCTCCAGCATCTTCGTGCCGCCAGGTCCGGCTGCGGGGGGCGGGGGAGCGTCGTCCGCGGAGAGCACTATGCGTTCACATCGCGCGTAGCGCGGGCCACAGCGCATGACGGCCGTGAGCCGGGGGGAGATTCGTCGAGCCAGGCGTTCCGCCGACATGTCCTCCCGGACAGCGAATGGCGACAGGCGGGCTTGCCCCTCCAGCGCGTGTCGCCCGTAACCGGGAGAGCGACACTTGCCGGGGCCGTTCGGGCGTGCACACCATGAGCCTCCGGCATGACGAGACCGCGAATGAAGCTCCCCAAGATCGACCGGCTGAGTTGGAAACTCGGCCTGGCAAGCGCGGCCATCGTGATTGCGTGCCAGGGAGTCAGCTTCTTCCTCGTCCAGAACTTCGTCTTCAGCCTGCTCATCGACAAGTCCCGCGAACACTTCGTCGTCGAAACCGCGTTGATCAGCCAGGCGCTCGAGCGTCAGATGCTGGAAAAGGACTACCGGATGATGCGGGAACTGGTGGATAATTTCGCACGGGAGAAGTCGTTCGAGCGCGTGATGATTCTCAACCGCGAGGGAGAGGTGAACTTCAGTTCGGACCCGGAGATACAGGGGTCCCACTTCTCCCAGGACTCCCCGACGTGTCGTGTGTGCCACTCGAAACCGCCGGAGGCCAGAACGCGAACCACGGTTCTGGAGACGGGAACGGGAGACGTGCTCAGGTGCGTGCTTCCCGTGCTGAACCGTCCTGCGTGTCACGGGTGCCACGATCCGTCGCACCGGATCAATGGATTGGTCGTCGTCGATGCATCGCTCGGCGGTACCATGCGTGCGATCAGGCGGACGATCGTCGTGCTTGGTGTGGCCACGAGCGTTGTGGGCCTTCTATTGCTGATGGGGATGGGCTACGTGGTTCGGAACCTCTTGCTCAAGCGCCTGTATCGTTTCGAAGCCGCCACCTGTTCACTGGCCAGCGGCGACCTGGAGAGTCGCGTACCGGTGGAAGGCAACGACTCGCTGACCCGCCTCGAGAACCAGTTCAACACCATGGCGGACTCGTTGTGCAGCGCACTTGCGCAGCTTCGCCAGCAGCGGGCGAGTTTGAACCGTGTACTCAACAGCGTTGACGATGGCATGGTGGTTCTGGATCCCGAAAGGAAGATCGTGGCCGCCAATGATGCATTCTTGAAGCGGTTCGGCGTTGACAGGCATGAGTTGACCGGACGAAAGTGCTATGCCGATCACGACGGGGATGGGCGGTGTTCGGGTGAGGCACGTGGCGCATCGTGTCCGGCGCTCGCCTGCTTCGACTCCGGCGCCGCGCAGGTCGCGTTGAGGACTCGAGTCCTTGCCGACGGTTCGACACGGCAGGAGGAAGTGCTGGCCTCACCAGTGCTTTCGGACGATGGGACCGTGACGCATGTGGTGGAGGTGTGGCGGGACATTACGGAGCGTAGGAGTGCAGAAGCACGGATGGCAGAGTACCAGCGCCTCGTCTCGTTGGGCATGCTGGCATCCGGCTTCTCACACGAGGTCAACACGCCGCTGGCGTCGATCGGTACGTGCATCGACGGGATACGACGGCTGCTGAAGTCTGGATCGATGGGGAGCGGACCGGACCGAACCACCATGGTGGAGTTGGCCGACATCGCTGCCACCCAGGTTCAGCGGTGCGGGGGCATCACGCACCAGTTCCTCCAACTCGCCAGGGGGGAGGCTTTCAGTCTCGAGGCGGTGTCCCTGGAGCAATGCGTCTCGACAGCGGTTCGGTTGTCCAGGCACAAGGCCGAGGCATCCGGCATCCGCGTCGACGTGGCCGGGTGCCCTCCTGCCTCCTCGGTCCTTGCAAACGCCGCCGCCGTGCTCCAAGTGCTGTTGAACCTCGTGATGAACGCCATCGAGGCGTGCCAGCCTGGCGGGCGGGTGGAGATATCGTTTGCCACGGCCCCGGCCCCGGCGATCATCGTGCAGGACGACGGGTGTGGTATTTCGCAGGAAGATGTCGCATCCATCTTTGAGCCCTTTTTTACCCGCAAGAAACGGGGAACCGGCCTCGGGCTGTTCGTCTCTCTCAACCTCGCGAGACGGTGGGGAGGCGATATCGAGGTGAAGAGCCAAGCGGGTCGCGGGACAACCTTCACCGTCACGTTCTCCGGCATGCCGGAGCGCGAAGGGATGGCCGACAATGTCCAATCTGATTCTCGTGGTCGACGATGACGCCACCTTGCGGCGACTCCTGCGCGTCGAACTTTCGGCTCGAGGCTTCCATGTCGCGGACGCGGCAAGCGTGAAGGAAGCTCGCCGGAAGATCACCGAGCAAGAAGTCGCGGTGGGACTGTTCGACCTCCGGCTTCCCGATGGCTCGGGATTGGATCTCCTCCGAATCGTTCAGGAGGAGCAGCCGTCGACGGAAGTCGTGGTGCTCACCGGTCACGGCACGATCGACACGGCGATCGAGGCGATGCGGCTGGGCGCGTTCGACTACATTCGGAAGCCGTGTTCCACCGACGAGCTGGAAGTGACCTTGAACCGCGCACTGGAGCGCAGGGGGCTGGTCGCTCGCAACGCCATACTCACGGACGGGTTCGCCCCACCAAGTGTCGAGGGCGAAGTCATCGGCGTCAGCGAGGCGTTTCGTAACCTGAAGTCCGTGGTCGATCGAGTGGCGGTGACGGACGCTTCCGTCCTGGTGACCGGGGAGACCGGGGTGGGCAAGGACGTTATCGCCAGACTGCTCCACAACCGGAGCCGGCGGGCGCGACAACCTTTCGTCGTCGTGTGCTGCGCCGCGTTGCAGGAAGAACTGCTGCACAGTGAACTGTTCGGGCACGTCAGGGGCGCCTATACCGGAGCCGTTCAACACAAGCACGGCCTGTTTGAGGTTGCGGACGGCGGGACACTTTTCCTGGACGAGATCGGCGATGTGAGTCTCGCGACCCAGGTGAAGCTCCTGCGCGTGCTGGAGACCGGTCGATTCAGGCAGGTCGGTGGCACCAAGGAGATCCAGGTCGATGTACGCATCGTCGCCGCCACCAACCGCAACCTCGAGGAGTTGATGAAGAAAGGGTTTTTCCGGACCGATCTCTACTATCGCCTGAGCACCGTTCGCATGGAAGTCCCCCCCTTGAGAGACCGGCGGGAGGACGTGCTCGTTCTGGCACAACACTTTCTCGACCGGTGCAATGTCCGCTACGGCAGGGCAACCCGATTCTCGCCGCAGGTCAAACAGGCGCTTGCCACCTACGCCTGGCCCGGGAACGTCCGGGAGCTTCTCCATGCCGTTGAGCGTGCGGTCATTCTCGCGGACGAGGGTACGATTGGCGTCGAGCACCTCCCCCCCGAGATCCGATCGATGCGGCCGGGGACTCCCAGCCGGTTTCGCCCTCTCAGGGAAGTGGAGGAGGAGTACATCCTGGAAGTGCTGGCTGCCATGGGAGGAAACCGTCAATCCACCGCAGCCGTCCTCGGGATAAGCGAGCGGACGCTCTACCGTAAGTTGAAGGAGGCGTAGCTCGGTGAATGCGACAGTTCTCTTGGGGACGACGGCGTGCGCATGTTGTCGATTGTCGGTGCTGGCCGACGGAGTCGAGGCGGGAGGTAGAACCAGGGAGGACGGCAGGACGGACGATGCGTGCGGAATCGGTGCGGATCAATGGCTGATACGCAACTGAACGAAGAAGGTACGGCCGTCTCGACCAATCAGCAGCAGTGCCGTGTCGCCGGTCGCCTTGCTGGCTGCCTCGAGGAAGCTCGAAACAGACTCCACCGGTTGCCGGTTGACCTCGAGAATGACATCACCCCGTTGGATGCCCGACTGATCGGCTGGAGAACCGGGCGTCACACCGGTCACCACGACACCGCCCTCGGTCCCGATGCCCATCGCTCCGGCCATTTCGGAAGTCAGGTCCTGGACTTCGACTCCGAACGCGGGGACCTTCCCGGTGCCGGCCACGCCGGAACCCGAAGGCTCGTCGGGCATGACCCCGGTCTTGACCTCGAGGCGCTTCTCCTTCCCGTTTCGGACCACGAGGAGCTTCAGGTCGTCACCCACTTCGTGGCGGAGTACGGTTCGCACCAGCGTGTCCGGATCGTCGATGCCGGTGTCGTCGACCCGGATGATGACATCGCCGACCTCGAGACCCGCTTTCTCCGCCGGGCTGCCGCTGTAGACCTGGCTGACGAGGGCGCCCTTGCGTTCGTCGAGCTTGAGGAAGGAGACCATTTCCTCTGTGATCGGCTGGATACCGACCCCGATCCAGGGGCGGACGACCTTGCCGGTGGACACGAGCTGGTCGACGACGGTCTTCGCGAGGCTCGAGGGGACGGCGAAGCCGATGCCGGTACCGATTCCAGCGATCATGGTGTTGATGCCGATCACCTCCCCGTCGAGGTTGAGGAGTGGGCCGCCGGAATTGCCGGGATTGATCGATGCGTCTGTCTGGATGAAATCCTCGTACTTCTCCCCCCCGGTCACGCGCCTTCCCTTGGCGCTGACGATGCCTGCGGTGACCGTGTAGTCGAAGCCGTAGGGGCTGCCCATGGCGACGACCCACTCCCCGACGCGCGTCTTGTCCGAGTCTCCGAGGGTCACGGTGGGCAGGTTCTTGGCATCCACGGCGATGACCGCCAGGTCCGTCTTGGGGTCCGTGCCCTTGATCGTCGCAGGGAACTCACGCCCATCCGACAGGTACACGGTTATCTTGTCGGCGCCATCGACCACGTGGTTGCAGGTGAGGATCATGCCGTCAGGCCGCACGATCATGCCGCTGCCGCCACCCTTGACAGTGGGAGGTTGGCGAGAGGAGAAGTCGTGCGGGCCAAAGAAGAAGAACTCGAAAGGCGTGCCTTCGAAGGGATTGACCTGTGGTCCGCTCTGGCCGCGTGCCGGTGCCGGCCCGCGGGACCAGCCCTGCCGTCTCTTCTCCACGACGATGCTGACCACGGCAGGCTTGGCGGATTCCGCGACCGCTGTGAACGCGTCACTGAATTCCCGCAAGGTTTCGATACCCTTCCTGGCCTCGGGCGAAGCCACTGTCGCCGCGGCCGGAGCGAGGTTGGGTCTTGCGAACTGAGCAATCGCCACGCCGGCGATGAGGCCGACGAGAAGGCCGGCGATAACGACTCCCCTTCGTTTGTTGTTTCCGTGTCTTGCCATCATGGTCTGATCCCCTTGAAACTGTAGGATGAATCTCCGAGGTTACCAGTGAGCGACTCCCGGCGGCACCGTGCGGAGCGCCGGCAGCGGACTGAACCGAAGTCTGTGCAAACCTGCTGTCCGCCCCGTGGAATATGCAAGGCCTGTGCCAGAGCCCGGACGCCGCTCGAGAACGAACCACCGGGCCGCGATTCCCCGGTTCGACTGTGGTGGCGACGAGATGGACCCGTCACCGCCGCGGTGGGGAGGAAACATCGATCTCGGGCGTTGGGGCGAACGACCCCACGACGAAGGGAATGTGTGGCAGAAGTCCGCAAGGAGCGCAACGGACGTGCGGCCGGATCCCATGCAGGCCCGGGGCTGGAAGGGGTACGGGAGCGCTCACGGCAAGTTGCCCTTGCCCATTGCAGGATCCGGTGATAGAGTGCCTCTGTCATCGATGGCGCAACCTCTTGTGTCCGGGGGAGAACATGGAGAAGAGACCGCATACGCCCTACGTACCGGCATCCTCGAACATGGCGGAGCTGACGGTCAAGGCAGTGTTGCTGGGCGTCGTCATGGCCGCAGTGCTGGGTGCGGCCAATGCCTACCTTGGCATGAAGGCCGGTCTGACCGTTGCCGCGACGTTTCCGGCCGCCGTCGTTGCCATGGCGGCCTTGAGGGGGCTCAAGGGGACTATCCTCGAGGAGAACATCGCACGAACCACGGCGTCGGTCGGGGAGGCGTTGGTGGCGGGCGCGATCTTCACGCTTCCCGCATTCGTCATCGCGGGGGCGTGGGAGAACCTGCACTACCTGGAGAGCACGGCCATCATGACGATCGGCGGCGTGCTCGGGGTGTTGTTCGTGATCGTGCTCCGGCGGACTCTTGTGGTCGATGCGGACCTGCCTTTCCCGGAGAGTGTGGCGGCCGCGGAGATCGTCAAGGCCGGCCAGGGAGGGCAGACAGGAGCGTCGCTCGTGTTCGGCGCCATGGGGTTCGCGGGTCTCTGGGAGTTGTTCAAGAACCAGTACGGGGTCTATCTCGTCCAGGAAAGCGCGCACAAGTTCGTGAACCTGGGGTCGTCGGCCATCACGTTCTTCACCGACCGGGCGAAGGAGACCACCCTGAAGTATTCGGGCGGGCTGTTCCTGGAGACGCCTGCTGCCTCCCCTGCTCTCATGGGTGTGGGATTCATCGTCGGGACCCGGGTGTCCGCGGTACTGTTCGCGGGCGCTGTCCTGGGGTGGTTGCTCCTGGTGCCCCTCGCCATGTTCCTGAACCCCGCGTTGCCCGCTCTGCTGGCCGAAGGGCAGGATTCCGTCGACCTGGCGATGGCCGTGTGGAGCAAGCAGATTCGGCCGTTGGCCGTCGGGACCATGATCGTGGCCGCCTTCTACACGCTGTACAACCTTCGCGGACCGCTCGTGGATGGTATCCGCAACGCTCTGAAGGACATCGGAGCGGCCAAGGGTGGAGACGGTGAAACGGATCGGACCGAGATCGATCTGAACTTCAAGAAGGTGTTTCTTGCTATCGGGTTGATGGCTATTCCCGTCTTCTTCCTCTACCGCTACTTTTCCGAGTCCACGGGCGGAGCGTTGCTGTTGACCGTGGTGATGATCATCCTGGGATTCCTCTTCGCTGCCGTCGCGGGCTACCTGGTGGGTCTGATAGGCAGTTCCAACAATCCCATCTCGGGTCTGACGTTGAGTGCCCTGCTGATATCGGCCGTCCTGATGGTCATGATCGGGGTGACCGGTATCGACGGCGTTGCCGCGGTGCTCGGTGTGGCGGGTATCGTCTGTTGTGCGGCGGGGATCGCGGGCGACATGATGCAAGACTTGAAGGTCGGGCACATCCTGGGGGGCACGCAGTGGAAGATGGAGATCGGGGAGATCATCGGCGTCGTCGTGGCGGCGTCGGTGCTGGCTTTCCCGCTGGCTGCCCTGGACCGTGTCTACCACATCGGGTCTACCGAACTTCCGGCGCCCCAGGCGGGCCTCATGGCCCTGATGGCCCAGGGAATCGTCGGCGGCCAGATGGCGTGGCCCCTGGTGATCGTCGGCATGTTCTTCGCCCTGGGCCTGATCCTGATCAAGTCGCCGTCTCCCATGTTGATTGCTGTTGGGATGTACCTGCCGTTCGAGTCGACGGCGGCCATCTTCGTGGGGGGGGTGATCCGGTGGATCTTCGACGTCCGGGCGAAGAGGCAGCGGTTGAGTGAAGAGCAGCGCGTCGCAGCCGAGAATTCGGGTATCTTGCTCTCCTCCGGGTTAATCGCCGGCCAGGCGCTCATGGCGGTCATCATCGCCTTCTTCGTGCTCGGTTCCGAACAATCCGAGTGGCTCAAGGGGTTGAGGGCGTCCCTTGCCAACGCCGTTTCGCCGCATTTCCTCTGGAGTCTCCTGGTCTATCCAATCCTGATCTACCTGCTCGCCTGGTTGCCGTTCAAGCGACTCGCCAGGCAATAGGCCAACGCGCGAGCCTGTCATGCCGAAACGACGGTTGAAGAATGTCAACCTGCTCGAGCTATCCCCCGTTCCCGTAGCCGAGTGGGAGGAAGAAGACGGTCACGTGGTCCTGCTTCGCCCGCCTCCTTCGGGGCGCGGCTGGCGATGGGTCGCATCGTGGCTGTCCTACGCCGGCGCCGCCCGGCGGGTGCGTCTCGACGAGATCGGGACGTTTTCCTGGAAGCAACTGGATGGAACGCGCACGGTCGGCGACATCGTTTCCACCTTGCGCGAGACGTTCGGCGACCGCATCGAGCCTGCTGAAGAACGTCTGGGCACGTTCGTCCGAAGTCTTCGCGAGCAGGGTTTCCTCGCCTACCCCGGCGTGGACACCGAGACACGCCCGTGATCTCCCGCTGACCATTCCACCGGGATTTGAGCACGCCGGGACTGTTGGAGCCTTCTTTCGTTCGGCGGGTCGTTTCCTGTGGCACTCTACTTGCACGCCAGCTATATTTTCTTCGCCCGTTGGCAACAAGATCCATCAACGACGACATGACAAGGGGTTCTCGACATGTTGATCCATAAGGAACAGGTTCCGACAGGTTCTTCTATCACGACAATCCGCGAGCCGCGCGACGAGCATCCGGAAACGACCACGTCACCGCTGGCGACGAAGCGCTCGTATCGTCCCCCTGACGCCGCCATGCCCGGACCGTTGGCCCGCCACTACCCCATCGAGGAAGACCCGGACGCTTCCGCTGGTGGGGATAGCTTCTACGACGGGATAGACGGCCAGAACCAGGACAGGATCTGACTCGAGCCCAGGCTACTTCGGCCCGGGCCGACCGTTGCCGGTCGAGTCCGGTTTGCCAGGCGGGGACTGGAGATCACCGAGCAGCACGAGGACATCGTAGAGGAGGCGCTTGCTGCCCGTCAGGCCGGCTCCGAAGGCGGAAGTCAGGGTCGATACCACGCTCGAGTCTCGTCCTCCCAGCCCGTGGCGGGCCGGCTCCGTGTCCTCGAGGAAGTCCGCAAGCTGGTGCAGCAGCGATGGCGGCCGGCCATTCCCCCCCGCGAGCTGCTGGCGGGGGGAGTCGCCGCTCGATAGCCGCTCGATCAGCTTCTCGATTCTCCCCTTCTCGAACCACAGTCCCCGGCAGGAGAGGCACAGGTCTACCAGGACGCCGTGCTTCCGCACGCCGACCATGAATCGACCACAGACCGGGCAGGTCATGCGCTCGACGTTGCAGTGCACGCAGGTCGGGCCGCTGCCGGGGTGCGATCTGCCGCAATAGGTGCAGATGTCCCAATCCGACGTGACTTCCGCCGCCCGCGTTCGTTGCTTCTTCTTCCATGGCGGGGTGAATCTCCGGCGTGTCCGCGCTCGAGAGGAACCGGGGCCCGGATGTCCGCCCGCCGGCACACTCCTCGCCTGCGGGAGGGGGTCGGGCCCGGGAGCGATGTGTGGCAGGCCTCCGGTGGGAGGTCGCGCCGGCACGCCGGGGGACGCCGGTGTCACGCTGTCTGACGTTCCTCCCAGCAGCAGGCCGCTGAACGTCTGGTATTGCAGCCACGTGCCGGTGCAGTGTTCGCACTGGAATGAACCGGTGTGGCGGCCGGAAACGATGAGCGGTTGAAGTTCGTGGTGACAGTACGGACAGTTCATCTCCCTTCCCGATCCTTCCCACCGTTTTCGGCCAAGGATGACGCCCGGAGCCCGTGCTCGAGGACGGCTGCTCCTGCCGGCGGCCGATATCAACAAGGTAGCAGCAATCGTGCCATTCGGCCACTCCCACGAGGGACATCGTGCGCTCCGGGCTCCTCTCTATCCAATGGATCTCCTTCCGGGATCGTGGTAGAGATCCAAGTGGGTACCCCGCCACATGCTACGCTCGGGTCCTGATCCCGATTCCGTCGCGGAGCGTGTGAGGGGGTGATCGATGACGCCTCTCGAACGCGATGGCGCCCCACGGTGTCCCGTGGTGGTCTCGGCGCCTGGCGCAGACGATTCGCAGCATGGAGGTATGGGTGTGACGAAGCAAGGGGGCTCGATGGGCGGAGCCGAGAGTTCATCGCGGTGGCGGATCCAGGTCTACACCGGCGATGGAAAGGGAAAGACGACCTGCGCCGTCGGGTTGGCCATCCGCGCACTGGGTGCCGGGTTCAAGGTGGCCATGGTGCAATTCGACAAGGGGTACCATGGCGAGGAACACTACGGCGAACGACGGATTTTGCGCACGCTCGAGGGGTTCGACCTGTTTCCCACCGGGTGTGAACGCATGATGCCCGGTGGGAAGTTTCGTTTCGGGATGTCGCCCGAAGATGTGGCCGAGGGCCAGCGAGGGCTGGCCATCGCGCGCGAGTTGATCGCCAAACCTCGTCATCGACTGCTCGTGCTCGACGAGATACTCTCCGCCGTGCCATTCCACCTGCTCGAGGAAAAACAGGTGCTGGACCTCCTGAATCGGTACGAGCACGCGGGAAGGCCGTTCGAATTGGTGATGACAGGCAGGCGGGCGCCAGCGTCGATTCTCGACCGGGCAGACCTCATCACCGAGATGACCCCGGTCCGCCACTACTTCGATACCGGGTTGATGGCCCGTGCCGGGATCGAGTTTTGATGGCGTCCCGGACGAGTGGCCCGGGCGTCCCGAGTGGAGCCGGTATTTGGTCTGACGTTCACTGCCCTACGCCCATCCCACACGCCTTGCCCAGCCAAGCCACACAAGAGTTGAAGCAACTCGGCTTCGAGCGCCTGATCTCGTCGAGACAGCAACCAGCGATGGAGTTGCTGGTCGGTATCAGGGCGTAGGCAAGACGGCGGCGTGCGGAATGGCCCTTCTTGCCCGGTATCTCCTTCAAGGAGTTTTGTCCAGTGGGACCGGAGAGCCGGAGCCGGGTTTGTTTTTTTCCAGGCCTGTTGCTGCTTGACTTCAAAAATGATGTACGGCACAATTGGTGTACGGCACAATTGGTGTACGGCTATCATGGTGTACGGCAAGAATGAAGTACGCACTGCTTGGTGTGGCTACTGGCGGCCGCGCCTCGGCCGTCCCTCGTCCTCTGCTTGTGAGGGAGAAGCTTCGGCTTGATATTGACCCCGGTCGTTCGCCGGACTCCGTGGATGATTGAGACCGGAAAAGAGGAGGAAAGATGTCCAACCCAAGAAACAGAACCGGAGGACCTGCCCTTGGCGGGGATTTCTTCAATCGGGACGACGAACAAACTCGGCTCTGGTGACACCTGGAAACCGATAGTATCTTGCTCCTCGCGCCGCGTCGTCTCGGCAAGACTTCGCTCTTGAGACGTTTGGAAGACCAAGCAGAAAAGCACGATTTCGGCGCAGCCATGCTTACGGTTTCGAGCGCCACGACGGAGATCGAATTCCTGGAACGCCTCTTCAAACGAGTCTCGGCGATCGAAGCGGCGCGGTCACAGGTGAGAAAGCTGTTGGAGAGTGATCTGGCGCAATGGGTAAAGAGGTTCGTTCCCAAGAAAATGTCGGGCTACGGCCTCTCTTTTGAATTCGATCACGCCACCGGTGGAGGTGCGTGGCAGCAGCTCGGTCTAGCGCTGGTGGAGAGCCTGTCCCGGTTGCCCGGACGGTGGCTATTCATGATCGACGAACTGCCGATTTTCATCATGGAACTCCTGCGACAGGATGATACGGCCAGTCGGGCCCGCAATTTCCTCAACTGGTTCCGGGAGATTCGGCAGGGCTGGGACGGGGCCGACAATTTCCGCTGGATCCTGGCGGGTTCCGTGGGGCTGGACACCATCGCGGCTCGCTACAACATGGGCGACACCATCAATGATCTGTTCCTGATTGGACTCGGCCCATTTGGGGCGGACACGGCCGATAGATTCTTGAGGGCTCTGGCCAGGAGTTACGATCTGGATTTCCCATCGGAAGCGCGAGCCAGGGTGGTCGAACGTCTCGAGTGGTCCTCACCCTATTTCCTCCAATTGATTTTCAGCCGGCTCAGGGACTACGCCGCACAATCAAGATCGACAATCACCTCCGCCCGCGTCGATGAGGCGTTTGAGTCTCTGCTTCAGCCTTCTGCGGCGACCTACTTTGACTACTGGAGGCAGCGTCTCAACAAGCAACTCGAACGTCCCCAGGCGTTGTGGGCTCGAGATCTGCTCTCCACAGTCGCACACTCTGATGCCGGGGTGCCGCAGAGTCTCCTCCTGGAGAGGCCTGGCCGCTACATTCAGGACCATGAAGTTCGAGAAGAGGAACTCTCCTTCCTGCTGCGAATGCTCGAGATGGATGGATACTTGACTCGGCTCGGCGGCGTATACAGATTTCGTTCCCCCTTGCTGCGTGCCTACTGGCTGAGGTGTGAAGATGCATGATCCTTTGGAAGAGCCCCTCAAGGGGGTGTCGATCTACAACCCAAAACTGCTCAGTCGTGACGAACTGATCCACGATTTCGTCGCACGCATCCCTTTGCATGATCGTCTGTTGGAGGATCTTCGCCGGGAAGCTCCGGGGCAGGCCCCTCAGCATCATCTCCTGGTGGGCCAACGCGGCATGGGCAAGACCACGCTCCTGCGGCGTCTTTGCTTCTCCATCGAGGATGACCCTGAACTCGCAGAACGTTGGCTGCCCCTCACCTTTCCCGAGGAACAGTACAATGTCTCGAGGCTCTCGGACCTCTGGCTCAACTGCCTGGATTCTTTGGGCGATACGCTCGAGGCCAACGGCCGCCCGGAGGCCGCTCATGCCTTGGACCAGGCGGTAGAGGCGCTGCTTCGACTGCCGGAGGATACGCTCGCGACACGTTCGCTGGAGCTGCTGCTGACCTGGGCCCAGAACGAAAAGCGCGGTCTGGTTCTCTTGCTCGACAATTTTCACTTGATCCTGGAACGTCTCTCAGCCGACCAGTGGGCGCTTCGAGAACTCCTGTCCGAAGAGCCGAACATCCTCATCATCGGATCGAGTATCTTTCAGACGGAAGCGACCCGGAAATATGACGCCCCCTTTTACGATTTCTTCCAGATCCACCAGTTGGGAGGTCTGTCGGATGAGGAGATGATGGCCTGCCTGAAGCGTCTCGCTGAACGAAGCCGGAACCCCTATGTGATCAAACTCCTCGAGACGTCCCCTGAGCGAATCCGCCCCATTTATACCCTTTCAGGCGGCAACCCCCGCACCCTCGTACTCTTGTACAGCGTGCTTGCCCAAGGTGAGCAGGGGGATGTGCGCACCTACCTCGAGAGCCTCCTGGACCAAGCGACCCCGCTCTACAAAGCTCGGCTTGAGGCCCTCGCCCCCAAAGCTCAGCAGGTGGTGGATGCTATGGCCATTCATTGGCATCCGATAAACGCCGGAGATCTCGCCGCCAGGTTGCGTATGGACAATCGTGTGGTCTCCTCCCAGATCGACCGGCTGATGAAGTTGGGCATTGTGGAGCGTGTGCGCGCCTTCGACCTCGAGACCCGCAAGCGTTTGAAGAAATCCGGTTACCAGCTTTCGGAGCGCTTTTTCAATATTTGGTACCTGATGCGAGCCAGTCGAAGGATGCGTCGGCGGCTCATTTGGTTGGTAGAGTTCCTCCGCCTGGTCAGCGCTCCTGAAGAGCTAAGACATCGGGCAACTCAGCAGCTCAAGACTCCCTTCAGGCGTGACCGCCTGAGCCGGCTGCGCCGTGCCGAATACAGCCTGGCTTTGGCCCAAACGGTGGAGGATCGTCGGCTTCGCCGGACCCTCGAGCATGACGCCGTGATGGCCTTGGCCGAAGACCGTCCACTCCGCCGGCGGATGAAGGAGCTGCTGGATCCAGCCGAAGAGCCCGAACTGCTCGAACTTGCCGAGCGTGTTCAGCGCTTGAAAGAGATCCATCAAAAGGTGGTGGCGGCCCCGATCTCGTGGAATGCAACCACAGCCGAAGAATTCGGAGCGACGCTCTGTGGGCACCCGGGAAAAACCCTGGAGGAGAAGGAGCAGATCGCGTCGGAGCTTGATAAGCTGACGCCTGAAGCCCTCTCTGAACTCACAGCTGAGTTGAGCCAAGCAAAGGCGGCGCTATCGGGACTTGTCACCGCACCTGTTGCAGAGCAAGCGTTCAGAGCGGTAGGCGAGGGCTTCATGGTGAACCTGGAGGACCTCGAAGGGGCTTGCGCCGCCGCCTCGGCCTATGGGAATCCTGAGTTGGAACTGATCGCTCGCCTCGTGAATCTGCCCAAGGCCGCTACTTTTCTCGAGCTTTCCGTGGAGCTTGACCAATGTCTGAAGGCAGACCCTGAGTTCATCCTCAGGCTCATCAAGAATCTCTGTGCGTTCCTTGTCGAAGGGTACAACGGGCCTTCTAAGGAGGACGCCGCGCAGATCGACAGCGTCGCGACCGTCTGTCTGCAACTGGCCCGTGCTGGAGTCCTTCTGCTCAGATCGGACTTCGCCGGGGCTGCGCGGGAATTCGACATCAACGATGTGGACGAGCAGTTCCTTGAGTTTGCTCGAAGGGTGTTGCGGGTCTTCTTCAGGACTGACCAGGCGTTTGGCACCAATGATGTGGACGGAAATCTGTTTGATATTGTGCGGCAGGTGAGCCAGGGAGTCTTTGAGTTCAGCGCTGAAGTGGCATCTCAGTTGTCGGACGTCGACTTTGAGGAAGGCTTGAGCCACGAACCTGAAACCTCCGTCCAATGGTGTGGTCGAGGGATAGTGCTTCTTGCCAGAGGTGATTTTCGCGGTGCCAGGAAAGCAATCCATCAGGCGATGGCGCGCGATCCGGAAGCCGAACGGCTTTTCAGGGCAGTTTGGGAACGTCTCGGGTTCGAGGGCGATCCCTTCTCGACTATGGGCGCGCTGACGGGAACTCGCAGGCGCTTGTTGGCATACCTCCAGATGTTCGTCGCCGCCATACTCATGACCATAGGAAGGGAGCGGGAGGCCCTTGCCATCATCCGCTCTGTGAGTTACACATTCCCAGATGATCGAATCCTGTTGGAGAGGTTGGCAAACGTGCTGGACGGTTGGGGCAAATGGGAGGAATCAGCGCTCGTGTATCGTCGGCTGACCGAGTTGGCCCCGGATTCCGCCAGCGTCTGGAACGCCCTCGGAGATGTGCTTTTTCTTCAAGACAAGGACGAGGAGGCGGAACAAGCCTATCAAAAAGTCGTGGAACTGAAACCGGACAGCGCGTCGGCGTGGGTCGATCTCGGATCGTCTCAGTTCATGCAAGACCAACTCGAGGAGGCTGAGGCATCATATCGTCACGCGATTGTGCTTGACCAGGATTCAGTCAAGGCGTGGAAGGGGTTGGGCGATGTCCTGCAGGGCAGGGAACGGTACAAGGAATCCGTAGACTCCTATCGTCGGGCGTTGGCTATTGCCCCCAAAGATGTTTTCGTGTGGACAAGCCTCTCTCGCTCCCTCATACGGCTCGACGAACTCGACGAGGCAGAAAAAGCGGCGCGCCAGGCCGTGCAGTTGGCGCCGACAAGAAGCGTCCCCTTGGTGGCGCTGACCGATGTGCAGATCGCTCAGGGCCGGTTGGCCGAAGCAGAGTCGACCATTCGCAAGGCCACAGCGCTCGAAGCGGAGGATGCGTTCGCCTGGTTGAGCCTGAGTGAGGTCTTGGAGCAGTTGGACCGGGCTCCGGAGGCAGTGGCTCCCCTGCTGAAAGCCTTGGAACTCGAGCCCGAGGATGCCTTTTTCTGGACGGCCTACGGTGAACTGAGGAACGAGTTGGAGCACTATTCGGAGGCCAAGAAGGCCTTTCAGAAGGCTGTGCAGCTCGAACCCTCCGACATCGACGGCTGGATCGGCCTCGTTGGGGCGCTTTTTCGCCTGGATGAGCTGTCTGAGGCAGAGCAAGCCGTTCGCGAAGCGATCAAGGTGGCGAGGGAGGATGGGGATGTCTCCGGGAGTTGGTATGTGCTCTCCAGGTTGCTGGATCGTGACGGCCGTCCGGTAGAGGCGAGGGAGGCACTCAACAAGGCGCTCGAGCGGGTGCCGGATGACGCGGAATCATGGACCATGCTTGGGGAACAGCTCGAGGACGATGGACTGGATGTGGATGCTGAGGCCGCATATCGTAGGGCGATGGCGCTCGACGACAAGAACACAAGGAGTCGTCTGGCGCTGGCCCTGCTCTTTGACCGCACGGGGAGGGCGCGCGACGCAGAGAAGCTGCTCAGGCAGGCCCTGGTGCTGGATCCGAGGGACGCGGAAGTTGCCAAAGAACTCGCGCGCCTCATTCACTCGCACAGCCTGGATCTTGTCGAGGCGGAGCAGTTGGCACAGAAGGCGGTGACATACGATCCTGATGACCTGGACGCGACGCTTCTCTTGGCGACAATCTTCGTCCGGCAGGATGCGTGGGAGGACGCCTCCTATCACGCACGCCGTTTCCTGAAGAAATGTACGCCTGGAGAACTGGAGGCCGCCTGGCCGAATGTCCTCCAGTTCTTCACCTTCGCAGTGCAAAAGCGTCATGCAGACGATGCCCGGAAGCTGCTCGAGAGCGTTGGGCTGAGAGAGCGTTGGGTACCGCTTCGCGAGGCGTTGTTGGCTGCTCACCTGCGGTCGCGAGAAACCCTCGCGGCGGTGGCCCCGGAGATTCGAAAGCCTGCTGAAATGCTCTTCGACGGCTTTTTTGCCGACAGCGAAACGCGCGTTCGACAGTAGAAGATTCACGGCTTGAGAAAACGCTGGAGTTGCTGGCCGGTATCAGGGTGTAGGCAAGACCGCAGTGGGCGGAATGGCCAGTTTGGCCCGGTACTACGGGGAAAGCTTGCCCGGGGGCCAGGGGAACTTCAGGCTACTTCTCGTGGCCCTGCACTTCCCACCACCGGCGCCAGCGTTCCCCCACGGTCCCCTCGCCCGGCGGCACGGTCGTCCGACCGGTCAGTTTCAGCAAGGCGTCTCGAGCCGCCTCTCGAGTCGCCGGGTCCGGGTCGTCCGCCACGGATATCAAGGCCGGCACGGCGCTGGTGTCACCCAGGTTTTGCAGCGCCCGCACGGCATGTGCCCGCACGAAGATACCGTTTCCCTTGACGAAGTTGTGCGGCGACGTGAGTTCTTGCGCGACCACCTGGACTTCTCGTTGTGTACCCAGTTCGCCGATGGCGTCGAGCACTGCCGCGCGCACCATCGCTGCCTCGTCGTCGAGCGCGTCCACGAGGAAGGGAACGGCGGAACGCGAGCCCAGGTCCTTGAGGCCGGCCGCAGCGGCCATGCGCACGAGTGATGCCTTGTCGGAGAGCCCCCTTGTCAAGGCGTTCAGGGAGGCCTCGCAGGGAATCCTGCCGAGAGCGCGCCCCGCGACCCAGCGCTGTTCATAGGGAGATTTCCCATCGTGAAACACGGTGACGAGGGCCGGCACGATGTCCGCCCCTTGAGCGACCAGGGACTCGAACAGATCGAGGGCAGCCGATTCATCGCCGGGACCAGCGATGCGGGCCACCACGTCTCGAGTGGCCGGGCCTCTTGGCGCGCCAGCCGGGCTTTCCATGGCGGGCACGCCGGCTCGAGATCCAGGGGAAGATGTCGCCGGGGCCTGTGCCGACGGGCAGGGGACCGACACCAGGTTTCCACCGACTTCCTCGAAACAGAGCGTCGGCTCCTCTCGCTCATTCTGACCCGCTTCCAGGGACGAAACGGACGCCATGGCCGGCAGCAGCAGGAGGTGCATCGCGATGACGCCCGGCGTTGAACGCCGGGAGGGGAGGGTAGAGATACTCATGGCACGATGATCCTCGGCCCATCCGGCTTTTCCGGGGGAACGTCGAACCTCTCGCCCGCCTCCTCGATTCCCCTATCCGCTCCTTGCTGGACTTCGGACATGACGGCGTTCACGATGGTCAGGAGGTTGATCTGATAATGGTACAATGCGAACGGGATGGCCGTCGGTGGTGTGTCCGCCTGGGCCAGGGCCAACGCACATCCCCAGGCCAGTTCGGCGATGTCTCGTTTCCCGTCGGCGTCGAGCGCCAGCGCGAGTTCCTCGAGACGGCGAGCATATCGATGGCGCCGTTCTGGCGTGTAGTAGGCTTCCACCGCGGCGTCGATGGCGCGATCTCTCCTCGCTTTCTTGACCTGGTCGTCGACAATGATGGGAGAATCGGCGTCTTCGAAGATTTCTTGTACGACGGGAACGAGGTGCCCGGCATCGATTGTCCAGGAGAGCACCGGTGGCTGCGACAGGAGCGGGCCCAGAGCGCCCACGCTGTGGCCGGTGATCGGTTCTATCCCCTCCCGCCTCTCCAGCCTTGCCTGCTGCGGCTCGATGTTCCAATGGTGTTTCACGTCCCGGCGCACCCGTTCGACGCCGAACGGCAACGGTATGCCCTTGATCTTGTTCGTTGCCGCAGCCTCGTCGATGAGGAACAAGGCATGCGAGACCGGTATGGGGTGCACCACGATGGGCCGCCCATCTTCGTCCGTGCGGGCCTTGAGTTGGCGGCGCATTGCCCGTGCCGTTTCGTCATCGAACCGAATTTCGGTGACACCCTGCCGATCGGCAATGGTGGCAACGCACATCGTGGCCTTTCCCGGGAAGGGCAGGAACAAGCTCATGGCGAACACGCCCTCTTCATACCGTGGTGTCACCCAGGCCTCCGGGTCTTCGGTGCTCCTGGGTGTGAGGGCAGGACGCCGTTCTCGTGCCGGTTCCAGCACCTCTTCCGCGGCGGTGATACCCTGGCTCGAGAGCTGGTACAGCGCCTTGGCCAGTGCCTTCTCGAGCGGGCGGCTCGAAAGGTGCCCCTTGAGCATCGCCAGTGCCGAGACCTGTTTGCGCCGGCACAGGAGCCCGATGACGGATTCGACGATCAGGGGCGGAGCCTGTTCCAGGGCGTTCACGAGTGCCGCGTCGGGCGCGTGGAGAAGCGATGTCAGCCTCCGCAGAAGGTTTTCGGCAGCCTCATCCACGGGGCAGCCGTGGCGCTCGAGATCGGCTCGACGGTCACCGAGGGACGTCTTGCCGGCGAGAATGTCCATGAGGGTGCGTGTGACGAACCTGGCGGACCTGGTATCCCTGCGCTTTCTGCCCATGTCACGTTGTTTCCTGGAAAATCGGGATTGTCACGAATGGCCTTTTCGAAGCCCGCGTCGAGCATATCACGGGCACCTGCCGCGTCCAAGGGTTTTGTGCGGAGAGCCATTGTGCCGTTCACGCGCCGGCGCCCGCGCAGCGCTGAAGCCACCTGCTCGACAGGCCCGGCGCCCGGCGGGGACGTGGGGCGCCGGCTCGTGCTTCGGACCGGCTGGGCGCGGTTTGCCGGGCCCGTGCGGGGCGGCGGATTGGTCTTGACAAAACCCGTTGAATACCCTAGCGTTGTAGCCCGACAGAAGGCGTTGCCTGCTACCGGTTCCCGGGACGTACGCTTCCGGACCCCAACAGCCATGGGGATTGGGGACTCAAAATGAAACATCACCCCTGGACGTGGCGACCGTTCGGCGCCTTGCTCTTGGTCCTTGTTCTTTGCTGCCCACGGAACGTGAACGCGGACATAGCCAATTTCGAGTTGGATGGCAAGATCTATACCAAGATCCTGTATGCCAACGATGACAGCCAGGGTTCCCAGTGGCTGGGCCACCCATTCTGGAAGGACAACTTCACCGGGTCGAACGGTCAGGCCAGCGAGTTCGAGTTGGGAATCCGGGCTCGAGTCAGCGACCACGTCACCGCCGGGGCGCGGCTCAAGAGCCGCTGGGGAGCCGACTGGCACGACTGGTGGGAGAACGGCGACCTCAAGCTGACGGAAACGGGGAGTCCCGTACCTTTTCCGGGGGATACGTCCGGGGAGAGCCTCGGCATGAACCACGCTTCGTACATGAAGCTTCGAGGCTTCTGGATCGAGGTGCGGGACCCTCCGATCCGCACGGTCCAGGTCATCCGTGCCGGCTCGAGCGACCTTGGCATGTTCAACGCTTGGACCATAGGCAAGGTGCGCTATATCGACCGGGACAACGCTCGAGGCTTTTTCGTGTGGGGTGGATTCGACGCAGTACCTGTGAAGTACGTGGCTGTCGTGACCGCGCCGTCCAAGGAGTGGGGCAGCATTGGCTGGAATCTCGGCAACGGCGACCCGGCCTTGGACAATCCTTTCATCACCCAGGACTGGGCCTACGGCTTGAAGTTGACGAGTCGTCCCATCGATGAACTCCGGGTGACCGCCATCGGGTCCTATCTCATCGACCGCGAGTTCAACCTCTACGACCCGGACGCACCCAACACCCTGGTCCCGGACGGCGTATCGGACTACGCCGTGGACACCGCCCCCCGATTCAGAATGGCCAACGGCACGCTCGAGGCAAACGCCAACATCGATTTTGTACGGCTGTACGGGATCGGCGCCTGGTCCTGGTCTCTCATCAACCCGATGTATGCTACCAACGGCGTGGAGAACTTCCAGGGCTTCTTCCCCGTGGTGTGGGGCGAGACCGGTGCGGACGGGAACCTGCTGCCGGTTCGGGGTCTGGCCGGGATCTTCAAGGCCGACGTGACCGATCCGTTCGGCGTCGGACTCAGCCTGACCGCCGAATACTTCAACATCGGCCAACACTACAACGCCATCCTGGGTGCCCGCCGCGAGGCCGACGTCCTGCTCACCGACGGATTCGTCTCCGGCGGCCAGTTGCCCACCCTGAACATCGCAAATGAATTCCATGATTTCGACGAACCCTGGTTCGAATCCTGCATCGGATGGAACGGCGTCACCCTGGTGGCCAGCCAGTTTCTGGGGATGAGCGAGCTGAAGGGGGAATTCACCTACCTGACCTACAACACGAACATGCAGGGGAGGGACATCGATCACGTCTACCCGGGGTTTCTCTACCCGGACGGCTTCACGGACACCGACTTCTACGACTACGCCAACGTGGGAGATCGTGGCCGTGATTTCCGGGCCGTCTACCAGGAGAACCAGGACCGGAGAACCCAGATCATGGCACTGTGGTTCAACACCTTGATCGATGTGGGCCGCGGAATCGAGTGGAACACCAAGGCCAAGTTCATCCGGGACCGCGACCTGCGCGATGTCACCTTGGCCAACGATGACTATGCCGGCGATATCTACCAGCTCGACGTCCGGACCGGGTACCAGTTGACAGACGAACTGACCGGATTCCTCGGCGACGAGATCAACTACTGGCGGGAGAAGGACCGCTCGCCCCTGACCGCGAGCCTGGCGAACGGCTATTACGAGTATCTCACCCGAAAAAACAGGCTTTACGTGGGGTTCGAATACAACTTCGGCGGCGTGAAGTTCACCTACCTCGCCGAGTGGTTGGTCAAGGACCAGGAGCGGGGCGACTGGGGCGAACTCCCCGAATTCACGTTCGGCGACCTGATCCCCCACCCCCTCACCAACACCGCCGCGTATCACGGCTGGAACCGGATTCGAACCAAGGCCACCTTCGAAACCTCGTGGTAGCATGAGGGCGACCTGTAGCCGGGAGAAGGAGCAAGACGATGAGACGCCACGCACTGATCATGGGACTTGGCTCGTTGTGCTTCGCAACCGGCGCCGGCGGCTGTCTGTTCGAAGCCGGGCTGGTGGACGCGCTCAACAAGGATCCGACTCCGACCCCGACCGCGCCGCCAGTGGTGTCGGTGCCCGGAGCCATCACCGTCACGGCCACAGGCACGTTCACGGTGGAACCGGTGTTCCATCTCTACGACGCGTACGGCGAGGAGATTCCGGTGACCCAGGCCGCGACAGCGACGCCGGGCGCCTATCTGCTGACCGCCGAAGATGCGACGCAACTCACCAGCGGGACCCTGCGCATCACCGCAACCGCCGGCAACATCGTGCTCAAGGCGGTCGTCGCGTGCCTCACCCAGGACGACCTGGATACCGGGGTGCTCCTCGAGATGGACGCCGATTCCACGGCCGTGGCCCTGGTCATCGACGCCCTGGGGGCATTCCGGGGAGATAGTATCGACAACCCGGCGGTCGCCCCCTACTCCTACATGCTCCAGACGTTCAGCACCGATGAACTGGCCCTTGCCGCGGACAACCTGCTCGAGGCACTCGAGGACCCGGCGAGCGACGTCGCGGCGTTTGCTTCGATGGTCTCCGCCGTAGTGGCTGCCGGCGACGAGACCGTGGAAGGGCCGGCGATGTTTCCCCTGGTTTCCACCGGGCCACACCTGTTGCAGAGCGATTTTCTCGCCAGCGTTGCGGTGGATTTCGACGCGGACGGCAGCCCCGACACCGATCCGGCCCTGTTCGACGAAGCCGCCATCGCCCTGGCCGGCCAGCAGCAACAGGCGATCCTGACCGGCGTGCCTCTCGACGTCTACACCGACAGCGAAGGCGGGACCCATCCCTACCTGGTGACCGTGTTCACCGCGCACATGGAGGATGGAACCTGTATCCAGGCCGAGAACGCCTGCTCGGGTCAGTGGATCAACTGCGACGAAGGCGACAGCCTCTACTTCACCGGGGGGACGCATGAAGATTCGCCTATCCAGGACGTGGCGTTCGATGCCATGATGGGCGACTGGACGCCCAACACCATCCCGATGTACGATGACGGGACCCATGGCGATATCGTTCCCGAGGATGGCATCTACACCATCGTGTTTCTCTTTCCGGAGGGGTTGCGTATCGGGTACAAGTACACCTATGGCTCCTATGGGCAGAACTGGACGAGCACCGAGGAATGGCCCGGCAATCAGCGCATTCTGGAGATCGTCGATCTCAACGGGGATGGCATCGTGTGGCGGGACGACTACGTCACCAACGAGACCACCAACAAGGACAAGAACAACTGTCATTCGTCTTTCGAGGGGTGCAATGGCACGATCACATGGGACACGGACCTGAACGGCGACGGCATCCCCGAAGCCCAGGAGCATCCGCTCTCGGTGTCGGTCGTGGACGAGGAAAACGACCTCGTGGAACTCGCCGGCCAGTGCACCTACGACCAATGGCTCCGCCACCCCCTGGTGACCCGAGCCACCGCCGGCCTGTGCGGCGGTGCGGACCAGGGTGCCATTGTTGTCGCCCCGGAGTGATTTCTTGAAATAGTCTATTGTGCTGAATGGCAATCTGGCTTATGATTGCCCCGTATTGAACGAGGTCCCGAATCACCGGGTAGTAGAAAAAGGGCTACATGAACGTCGAGATGGGTATCATTGTGACCCATGTATCAAAGGAGGAGCGTAATGAGAGACTTGTTGAAGAACTATTCATGGCTGAGCTTGCTGGCGGCCCTGTCCCTGGCCCTGGGCGTCACCCTGATCGCCGGCTGTTCCAGTGACGAGGGGGAGGAGACATCGCCAACGCCGACCGTTGAAACACCGACCCCTGAAGCCTCCCCGACCGCGGTTCCCGCAACCCCGACTCCGGAGCCTCCGCCCCCCACCCCGACTCCGGAACCGGTCATGGTCAATGTCACCTTCACCGTAGACCTCAACATCGATGCGGACAACAACCCTGATACCAACCTGAACGAGGTCAAGGAGGGCGAGCAGGTCTTCATCGTGGGGGACATGAACGGCTGGGACCCGAACGACCCGGCGATGGCCATGACCGACAACGGAGACGGCACCTACAGCATCACGCTGGAACTCCCCGCCGGGGCAGGTATAATCTTCAAGTTCGCCAAAACAACGAGCAACCCGGACGACGCCTGGGCCGAAGGCGAGAAGGACTACATGAACGACCAGGACCCCGACTGGAACGGTTGCACGAACTTCGAGGACGATACCGAGGGCCTGTTCGAGGTGTCCAACCGTGAGTACACGGTGCCCGAATCCGATGCCGACGCGGGCACGTTCCCCATCGACGCCTGGCGCGATACTGCCGAGGCCTACGGCCTGCATTCCTGCAACTAGAAACGCTCGAGCGGCACCAGCGCCGTCCCGAAACCTTTCGTCCTGCCGCTGACACGCGAACAAGGCCTCTGTTCCCACGCTCGCTCGACCCCGTACTGACCACCCGGCAGCATGCCGGCCCTCCAAACAGGCGCGGCAAGCCGAGCCCTCGTTGCGCCCGGGGAGCGCCTGGGCTATAGTCATCCCGCCTTGCCAGGGATGCATCTCCCACCATCATGACTCGAGGAGGAAGGATGAAATCGTTTCACCATCTCGCACTGGCCATTGCGCTGTCGCTGTCGGCTCCCGCCGGGTGCCGCACGGTCGCCTCGAACCCAGAAGCCACCCAGCGTTTACCGGACCAGGAGCACGAAGCTCCCCTGGCTCTCGCTCCCGACATTCCCCAACGACTGGACAGGCTGCCCTACACCGTGATCGACTATGACCGGTCGCTCCTGGCGGAGCAGGACAAGGCCGTCGTGGAGAAGCTGATCGAGGCGGCCCGGCACATCGATGCGATATACCTCCGGCAGGTATCGGAAGAAAACCCCGCCACCCGTGAGAAGCTCGTGTC
The DNA here is from genome assembly GCA_024278455.1 of Myxococcota bacterium. Classification (GTDB taxonomy): domain Bacteria; phylum Myxococcota_A; class UBA796; order JAJRTE01; family JAJRTE01; genus JAJRTE01. The sequence goes on along the minus strand of JAJRTE010000237.1, from coordinate 14,312 downwards.
GCTGGCGGAGACTTCGCCCGAATATGCCCGGGCGCTCGAGCTGTTCGACATCATGAAGGGAAGGTGGGACTCGCTCCGGGATTTCGAGCCTTTTGTCGCCCCGTTCGGCGAGCAGGGAGCCCTCCCGCTCGGTTCGGGCTTCTATCCACCCGACTTGACACGGGAAGCGCTCGAACAGTGGCTCGAGGTCCATCCCGGGGACAAGGACAGTCTGTGCGGGTTGTTTACCGTGGTGCGGCGAGACGGCGACAGGTTGATGGCGATTCCCTACTCCACCTACTATGCCGAAGACCTCGAGGCAGCGGCCGCCGCGCTCCGGGAAGCGGCAGCGCTCGCCGGCAACGGATCTCTCCGGACCTATCTCGAGAAGCGGGCCGCGGCATTCCTCTCCGACGACTACTACGAGAGCGACCTGGCATGGATGGACCTGGACTCCGCCATCGAGGTGGTGATTGGACCCTACGAAGTATACCAGGACAGGTTGTTCAACTACAAGGCAGCCTTCGAGGCGTTCGTTACCGTCGTCGATCGGGAAGCCAGCGAGGAGTTGAAGACACTCGGCGACTACCTGCCGGAGATGGAACGGAACTTGCCAATGCCGGACGAACACAAGAACCTGGATCGGGGAACCGAGTCTCCGATCAAGGTGGTCCAGGTAATCTACACGGCCGGAGACGCTCGCCACGGTGTCCAGACCGCTGCGTTCAACCTGCCCAATGACGAACGGGTCCGGGAAGCGAAGGGGTCCAAGAAGGTGTTGCTGAAGAACGTCATGGAAGCCAAGTACTACCAGGTGGGACTGCCCATTGCCAAGCTCGTAGTGGATTCGGACCAGCAGGCGTTCTTGTCGTTCGAGGCTTTTTTCACCCACATCTTGTTCCACGAGTTGTCTCATGGGCTCGGCCCCGGCATGATCGCTCAGCCGGACGGCACGCGTGTCGAAAGCCGGATCCTTCTCAAGGAACTCTACTCCACGATCGAAGAGTGCAAGGCCGATGTTCTCGGCGTCTGGAACCTCCTGTTCGCGATGGATCGGGGCCTGGTCGGGTCATTCACACCGGAGCACCTCTTCGTGACGGACGCGGGCATGATGTTCCGGAGCATGCGATTCGGTCTGACCGAGGCGCACGGAGGTGGTGTTGCCATTCAGTGGAACTGGTACCGTGAGAAGGGGGCCATCGTGCCCGTAGGGGAGGGGCGCTACCGGGTGGACGTCGAAAAGATGCCGGGCGCGGTGGAATCCCTGGCGCGAGAGCTGCTCATGATCGAAGCGACGGGCGACTATGCTCGAGCCGCGAAACTCATTGCCGGCTACGGCAAGGCGACGCCCGAGATCGGGGCGACCATCGAGAGGATCGCGGGTATTCCTGTTGACATCGCTCCGGTGTACGTGGCCGCCGGAGAAACCGAGCCGACCCATTGAACGCCGGGGCGGGACACGTACCAGCAGGCAAGGTGAGGTTTTGCGCCGGTGTGGGTCTCGCCCTGGTGGCGGCTCGACTCCTGCTCCTCATGGCGCTCGGATGGTGGACGCGCGCCGAGGAATTCACAAGTGACGTGGCCGGGCACTGGGAGATGGCCCGGGATCCGTTACGACTCCTGCTCGGCCACACGGCCCGGTTCGGGCAGCATCCTCCTCTTCTTCCGTTGCTCGAAGCTCTTGTCGCCCTTCCACTTTCCCGTTTCGGAACGGCATTCTATGTCATGCGCCTGACGGGCATACTGTACGAGGGCGCAGCAGCGTTCCTTCTGTGCCTCACGTTCTGCACGATCCTTCCGGAACGCGACCATCCTCGAACGCTCGGCCTGACGCTCATCCTCATGCCCATGGGGTGGTTGACAACCGCCGTGATGGCGCAGGACGAAGCCATCTCCACCTGCTGGCTCATGCTGGTGCTGTACCTGGTGGCTGTCCGGCGGTACCGGGGCGCCCTCGTGGCCTGCTCGCTGGCCGTGGTGGCGGCCAAGCTATTCTTCGTCGTCCCGCTTCTGGCGCTGGTGTGGGGGCTGCCCCGCCCGCGCTTGCCGCACCGGCTGCTCCACGCCGGGACACCGGCGGTGCTTGTCTACGCGATGGTCTGCATGGGTGCCTTGGCTCGAGGGGAGCCGCTGCCCTTGGCCGGGTTCATCCCCCGGCCGGATTTCGGTGTCAACCTGTGGGCACTGTTGATGGTGCGTGGGGGGTTCCCGCCGGTCCACGCCGCGTGGATATCGACCCTGCTGGCGGCGGTTGCCGTGGTCATGGTCTTGCGCAAGGCCGGCAGGGTGTTCCCGCACCTCGAGGAGCGGGAGATGTCGTCGAGGATGGCGGCAACGTTCGCAGCGCTGCTCCTGTGGGTCAACCTCCTATTTTACCACATCAACCCGGAATACTACTTGCTGCCGGTCTACTGCTGGCTCCTCGCGCTGGGCTCGGGTGCCCGCGTGTGGTTCGTTGGTCTGAACGTGGCTCCATGGCTGGTCAACGTGGTGTTCGGGCTCCAGCACCTGACCCGCTCCGGCCACATCGATGCCGGCTCGGGTCTCGCGAAGGTGGTCGAGGAGGTTTCTCCGGGAGATCTGCACGCGGCCCACGTGCTCTTGGTGGTCGCCAGCAGTGTGGTCACGTTCGGTGCGGCGGCAGCGGCGACGCGAGAAGCGCTGCGGACTCGAGGTGGGGGGCGTCCCGTGGGGATTCCTGAGCGAGCCGTCATGGATCGGCGAGACGGGAGCAGTCGAGGGAGCCCTGGACAGGGGACAACGACTTCAACGACACACCATCCCTCGTGATGAAGATCCATGCCCCGAGTGCCTGAAGCAGCACCTGTCCCCAGTGGATGACCACGGCATAGGCGAGTCCGATCCCTGCCCATCCGGGTCCCGAGACGCCGAAAAGGGCCAGCGCACCCCGTCCGAACGCTTCCTGGACCCCGGCCATCGCTGGCGGAGCCGGCAGCACGGCCGCCCAGAGGGTGATCACCATGACGCCGAAGGACTCGCCGATCCCCACCAGGCCGTCGATACCGAATCCACACGCCAATAGCCAGTACATGCACGCGGTGAGACTCCAGCTCAGAACAGTTAAGCCGGCCACGATGGCGACCGATCGCGAACGGCGCAACCCGCTGAAGCCGAGCGCGAATGCCTGGATCGCGCCGGTGATGCACGCGCGCCGGCGGTCCAGCCACGTCGAGTGAAGCCGCTGGGCAGTGGCCTCGAGAAGCCTGTCGAGCAACCCGGGCAACAGGCCGGGGGCGAATGTCATGACCAGAACGGCAGCCAACACGCCAGGATCCATGGTCAATCCTGCTATCCGGGCCACCGTGGCCAGGTGGATGGCATGATCGCCGATGACCAGGTTTTCCGGCAGATCAACCCACAGAAGCATGGCCACGAACATCAGGACCGCGGCCAGGCCATCGATCGCGCGCTCCGCCACGACGACGCCCGTGCAGGCACTGAGCGGCACGTGTTCGCGTCGAGACAGGAGGTACGGTCGCACGACCTCGCCGAGTCGCGCCGGGAACAGGTGGATACAGAGGAACGAGATGAAAAAGATCGACACGCTGCTGTAGAGACGCATCCGGGGGGCGAGGGGTCGCATGAACACGAGTTGGCGCAGCGACCTGATGACTTCTTGAAGATAGAACAGGATCGCGATTGGGAGCAGGTATGTCGGGTCGAGCTTCTCGAACGCGGCGATAAAAACCCGAAAAGGAACGCCCCAGAACGCCAGGGTCATGGAAACAGCCCCGACGAATATCCCCACCACCACTCGCGCCTTCACCATCCACCTCGGCTTGCTTACCCATGCCGCCGCCCGATTTTATCATACCGCAGTGGTGGGGAACAGTAAATATGGAATATTACAATTCCCGTGCAATCCCGGAATGTCAGCCGGCGAGGTTGACCCCGAGCAGGTGACCGGCCCCGAACGTGACCACCGCTGCGCCCAGGCCGATGGTGACCTGCCGGGCCGCGGAAAACCAGATGGAACGTCCGGTGAACAGGGTCGCCCCTGCGCCGAGCAGTGCGAGCCCGAGGATGCCAAGGGCAGCGGACCCGGCGATGGCTGCGGTGCCCTCCAGGACGAAGAAAGGGAGAACCGGAAGCGCTGCGCCCAGCGCGAACAGGCAGAAGGAGGTGAACGCTGCCACCCAGGGAGAACCCCCAAGGTCGTCCGGGTCGATGCCGAGTTCCTCTCGAGCCAACGTGTCCAGCGCTGTCTCGTGGTCGGCCATGATCCGGGCGGCGACGGTATGCGCCGTCTCGGGGTCGAGGCCTCGAGCCTGGTAGATAAGCGCCAGCTCCTCTGCCTCTTCCTGGGGCGCGGTGCGGATCTCCTCTTCCTCGATGTCGAGCTGTCTCTGGTAGGACTCACGGGAACTCTGGACCGAAAGCCATTCGCCAAGAGCCATGGAGCAGGCACCGGCGAGCAGGCCTGCCAGTCCGGTCAACAGGATGGACGATCCGCCCATGTCGGCGCCAGCAACCCCCATGACGAGACACAGGTTGGAAACCAGGCCGTCGTTGGCGCCGAGCACTGCGGCACGCAGGGCATTGCCGCCGGAAAGCCGGTGGCGTCCCTCGAGTCGCGCCACGGTGCCACCAGAGATGCCGCCCTGCCGCACGTAGGCGATCGCGTCGAGGACTCGTGCATGGGACGCCTCGTCGGCCGCGAGGTCGCGGGCGTCCCCCCGAACCTGGTAGGTGGACTGGCCATCACCCTCGATGGAGCGGATCGATGGCAGGACCGTGGCGATGCCGAGGCGTCGGGCCAGGAAAAGCAGCACGCGGGTACGCATGGCGGGTCTGAAATGGGGGAGTTCTCCCCCCTCCGCCCGATACTTCTCCGCCCACCGGCGGGCGTGCCGACTCTCCACTTCGGCCATGCGGCGATAGATCTCGGCTATGTGCCGGTCCGGCTCCATCTCCGCGAGGCTTGCGTAGAGGAACGCGCCGTTGCGCTCCTCCCGCCAGAATTCGAGGTACTTCCGTTTTTCCTTGTCCATGGTCACGCCATCGGCATGTGCGCCGCGGGTCCCGGCGGCAAGTCAGGGGTGCCGGGTACTCGAGACGCCAGCCCACGAGGCTGTCGGGTCAGGGAATCGATTTCTGGCGCCGGTACCGGCACCAGGCCGGGAGGGGCCCCGGTCTCCGAAGGCGTGTCGCGCCGCGTAACCGTTTGCTGCTACATTCGGATGTCCTCGATAGCGCGTGGCAGGTCGACTCGGCCGCGTCGGATGGGTGGCCCGATACTACCCAGCCCCAGGTGGAGGCGGGATCTTCTCTGGCGCGAGAATGATCTCCACTCCCGTGATGTTTTCCGTTCCGACCTTGTAGGGATTGCCCGTGGCGTTTCCTCGAGGTTCCCCCCGGGTCGGCTTGCCGTTCCGGTCCGCGTCGTTGTAGGCCGAGATCCAGATTTCCCCGGAGTTCGCGGCCACTTCCATCTCGAAGGCGCCCGGCTTGTCCATTCGGTACAGGGAGATGATCTTGGGGCGCGCCGCCCGACTGCCTCCGCCGAACATCCCCTTGTCGCTCACGTCGATCTGGATCAGGCCGGTCTTGTAGTCGCTGTAGACGACGGTGCCGCTGACCTTGACGCCAGCCGTTCCCTCGGGAAGCGGCACGCCGCCGAGCGGGATGTCACCATCCTCAGGGGGCGGCACGTTGGTCTCGTCACCCGACAGGTGCGCCTTCTGCTCCGCGCCGTCCTGTGTCTCCGGTCTGTCCGCATCGACCGGAGGGGCGGGTTCCTCCTGGACCGGCCCATCGTTCCAGCCCGCACCGGGGCCGTGCGTCCTGGGTGCCACGTCTTCCTTCTCGCAGCCGCTCATGACACAGCCGAGCATCCCACACAAAACGATCTGCACCACCCTTGCATTGCGTCCGCACCCACCCATGAATCCCTCCTGGATGTCGTGTTCGTCTTCTATTATCACTCGGATGCTGTTGCCGTCAAGGATTGGAATCCGTGGACGCGGTACGAGACGGCCCGTGGAGGCGAGGCGGGGACATGGCCGGGTGCCCTCTGCCGGCGCGTGCCGGTCAAGTGGGAGCCGGCCTATCGGGCGGAGAGGGCGAACCCGCGCCGGGCACGCGGGCCGAAGCCTGTCCATCGTGCCGGTCACGCGCCCGAACGAAGCCGGAATCGACCAGGCGGATAAAGGCGCGCAGCACGTCCGGATCAAAGGCCTTTTCCGTCTGCGCGGCCATTTCCTCGAGCGCCTTGTGCACGGGCCACGCCGGTTTGTAGGGGCGGTCATGCGTCAGGGCGTCGAACACGTCCCCCACGGCGACGATGCGAGCTTCCAGGGGAATCGCCGACCCGCGCAAACCGTCGGGATAGCCCGACCCGTCCCACCGCTCGTGATGACTACGGGCGATTCTTCGGGCGACTTCGAACCGGGGTGCGCCGAGGAGGCGTTCTCCGGCCACGGTATGGGACTTCATGATGCGCCATTCCCTGGGCTGGAGGGGGCCGGGCTTCTTGAGGATAGCGTCCGGAATATGAATCTTGCCGACATCGTGCATCATGCTCGAGTAGGCCACTCGTTCCACCTGTTCGCGGTCCATGGCGAGTTCCGCGCACAGCGCACGCACGAGGCGCGCGATACGCCGGACGTGGTTGCCGGTCACGTCGTCGCGCGCTTCGGCGACCAGGGCAAGGGTCATGACCCCTTCCCGGAACATGTCCTCGATTTCCTGGGACTGGGCCTCGATCGTGTGGCGTAGTTCCGAGACCAGGCGCTCGAACCGGCGATTGCGCCGCTCCCACTCTTCCCGGAGGAATCGATTCTCCCTTTCCCGGTCGAACCGGGAGAAGGCATCCGCCACCATGTCGCGGAGGTCGGTGAGGGAGCAGGGCTTGGTGAGATAGCCGAAAATCTGGGACCGGTTGATGGCATCTCGAGCGTGCTCGAATCCACCGTGGGCGGTCAACATGATCCGGACCACCTCCGGCTTCATGCGCCTGGCCTCGACCAGGAACGTCAGTCCATCCATGCCCGGCATGGCCTGGTCGGAAATCACCACGCCGATGTCGTTGCGGGCCAGGGCGTCGAGCCCCGAAATGCCACTACCGGCCACGATGGTTTCGTAGCCCGCATGCTCGAGGCTCCGGGCAAGGCAGCGTGCAAGCGTCGGGTCGTCGTCGACGATCAAGACGCTCACGCCGGGTCCTTTTCGACCTGTTGCAGCCATCGGCCCATCGACTCCACGTGTCACGCTCTGCTCATCACCGTGGTAAAGGTAGACCAGGTTTGGCCAGAACACAAGCCTCCACGACGGTAGGGCCGGGCACCGGTACCTGAACCGCCTGTCGCGGCTGTCGACCTTTGCCGCCCCTCCTGCTCTTCCGCGATGTGGTTTTCGCCGCCCTTTGGTGGTATGCTCGATCGGCTCGCCCCGGTGGTCACTGCCGGCCGCGACAACATCCCAAATCCAACTCGAGGAAGGAGCGCTTCATGGAATCCAGCAGCTACAAACCGGACCTGAGGGACATGGAATTCGTCCTGTTCGAGCATCTCGATGTCGAGTCCCTGCTCGGGCGTGCCGCCTACCAAGATGTCACCGCCGACGATGTGCGCATGGTCCTCGAGGCCGGTGCGGACTTCGCCCGGGAGATCCTGGCACCGACCAACTCGGCGAGCGACACCGTGGGGTGCCGCTGGGACGATGGCAAGGTGACTATCCCCGAAGTCTTCGCCGACGTCTGGCAGGCGATGATCGAACAGGGATGGGTGGGGCTCGTGGCGCCGGTCGACCAGGGCGGCCAGGGTCTTCCCAAGGTGCTCTCCACGGCCATCGACGAGATGATGATCGCTGCCAATCCGGCATTCCAGACCTACATGGGCCTGAGTCGCGCGGCGGCCAACCTGTTGCTGAGGCACGGGTCTCCCGAGCTGCAGGAGAAGTACGTGCCCAGGCTCATCACCGGCGAATGGCAGGGCACGATGTGCCTCACCGAGGCAGGCGCCGGGACCGACGTCGGCGCTAGCATGACTCGAGCCACGCCCGTGGGCGACGGAACCTACAAGATCCAGGGCACCAAGACCTTCATCACCGCCGGTGACCACCAGTTGGCCGAGAACCATGTCCACCTGGTCCTGGCCCGTCTCCCGGACGCGCCGGCCGGTGTCAAGGGGCTCTCCTTGTTCCTCGTCCCCAAGTTCCGGTTCGACGATGCCGGTGAGGCCACGGTGCCCAACGACATATTCTGCTCGAAGATAGAGGAGAAGATGGGCATCCACGGCTCGTGCACCACGGTCCTCAATTTCGGAGACAACGACAACTGCACCGGGTACCTCGTCGGAGAGGAAAACCGAGGCATCGCCTGCATGTTCCACATGATGAACGAGGAGCGTATCGTCGTGGGACTCCAGGGACAGGCGCTCGCCGCGGCCATGTACACGAACGCCCGGCAGTATGCGTCCGAACGCATCCAGGGGTCGGACATCGGCAAGGGCAAGTCCATGACCGGCGAAAAGGTCACCATCGATAACCACCCCGATGTCCGGCGGATGCTGATGACCGTCCGCGCGCTGGCCGAAGGAGGACGCGCGCTCCTCTATTACACTTCGATCCAGCAGGACCTGGCCATCATGGCCGAGGATGAGCACCAACGGGCCTATCACGATGGACGCAACGCCCTGCTCACCCCCGTCTGCAAGGCGTGGGGATCCGATTCCGGCGTCGAGGCCTGCTCGGTCGCGGTCCAGGTCTACGGGGGCGCCGGCTATTGCAGGGACTACCCCGCCGAACAGGCGCTCCGCGACGCCCGTATCGCCCCGATCTACGAAGGCACCAACGGCATCCAGGCCATCGACCTGCTCATGCGCAAGGTGTTCGGCAGCGGCGGAAAGCTGTTCGAATCCTTCATGAACGACCTCGGGACCTGGATCGCACGCCACGCGGCACACGCCGCGGTCGCACAGGAGGTGGCCCAACTCAAGCTCGCCCAGGAAGAACTCGTCACCGTGACGAAACACCTGGGCAAACTGGCTCGAGCCGACGTCCGGCACGCGGCGCTCGGTGCATCGCCCTACTTGACCCTGTTCGGAAACGTCACCGTCGGATGGCTCCTCCTCGACCAGGCGGTTCGCGCCCAGAAGGCCCTGGAAGCGTTCGATATTCCCGCCGATCCGGCCGAAATCGCTCGATTCTTCGAGGATAACGAGCGCGCGAAGTTCTACGCTGCCAAGCTCGAGACGGCGCGGTTCTTCGTCTACCAGATCCTGTCGCGCAACCGGTGGCTCGCGGTCCAGATCTTGAGTGACGACCGGTCGGCCCTCGACATCTGCCTCTGATACGCCTCGAGTTCCGGTGTCGCCGGCTTCCGACGGCGACCCTGCCGCTGGTCAGTTGTACTCCACGCCCAGGATGACACTCACGATGATGGCGCCAATGGCCAGTGGCGCGGCGAAACGGATGAGGAAATGCCAGAACGAGTAGGCGCGCATCGGGCCATGGCCCTCCTCGAGCGTCTCACGGGACTCCCTGGGGTTCATCGCCCACCCGGTGAAAAGGGCGATGAAAAACCCGCCCACCGGCAGGAACCAGTTGCTGGCGAGATAGTCCAACGTGCCGAAAACCCCTGCCGTCGATGAGCGCCCGATGACGTTGATACTCGACAGGGTATCGTTGGCGCCAAGACTGACCGCACTCAACGCGCCGAACAGCCAGATCGCACCGCCCATGGTCAGAGACGCGCGCCGCCGCCCCCAGCCCAGTTCGTCGATCGCGTAGCTCGAGACGACTTCGAGCAGGCTGATGGTGCTGGTCAGTGCGGCGAAGGCGACCAGCAGGTAGAAGAGGGCGCTGACCAGGCTCCCGCCCGGCAGCTTGGCAAACACGGTCGGCAGCGTTGTGAACAGGATGACCGCGCTCTTGGTTACCTCGAAATCGAAGCTCTTGATGACCGAAAACATCACGACACAGGCCATCAGCGCGATCAGCGTGTCGAGAAACGTGATGAGGATGGCCGCCTTCTGGATGGAGTTGTCCCGCTTCATGTAGCTGCCGTAGGTCAACATGGCGCCCATGCCCAGGCTCAGGGTGAAGAAGCTGTGGCCCAGTGCTTCGAGCACGGCGCCCCTGGAGAGTTGACTGAAGTTGGGTCGGAAGAGGAAGGTGAGGGCTTCGCCAAAGCCCGGGGTGGTGACCGAGTAGGCCACGAGGGCTATCAGGATCAGAAACAGCAGGGGCATCAGCACCTTGGTCGCGCGTTCTATGCCTTTTTGTACACCCAGGATGACGATGCCCACGGTCGCGCCCATGAAGATGGTGTGATAGAGCACCTGCTGAGCGCCGCTGCCGAGGAATCCGCTGAAGAAGGTCTGCAACGCTTCGGGGTGGACCGCCATGGCCTCGAGCCGCCCACTGATGGCGAGCCCGATGTAGCGCACGGTCCATCCGGCGACGACACTGTAGTAGGAGAGGATCACGAACCCGGAAATCACGCCGAGCACGCCGACGCCGGGCCACAGGCGGTGGCCGCGCTTCCCTTGGCTGAGGATACGGAAGGCGCCCACCGGATTTCGCTGGGTGCGCCGGCCGAGCAGGACCTCCGCCATCATGACCGGCAAGCCGACCATCACGATGGCCGCCAGGTAGACCAGTACGAAAGCGCCCCCGCCATTCTCGTAGGTGATGTACGGAAACTTCCAGAGGTTGCCGAGCCCCACGGCGCTTCCGGCCGCTGCCAGTACGAACCCCAGTCGCCCGCTCCACGTGCCTCGAGAGGAGACCTGTTCACCCATCGCCGCCTCCAAGCCAGGAAACTCGTGCCGATTTCAACGCCAGTCACCATACTTGGGCAGCGCGGACATGTCAACGGGGCAAGCGATTTCTGGCGTTGCAGCGGTCCGGTCTTCGCCTTCGGCAAGGGGTTCCCCTGCCCGGGGTTGCCTACCGTTTTTTCAACGAGGCGAAGAAGTCGTTGCCCTTGTCGTCCACCAGGATGAACGCCGGGAAGTTCTTGACCTCGATGCGCCAGATGGCCTCCATGCCGAGTTCGGGGTACTCGAGGACCTCCACCTTGGTGATGCAGTCCTGGGCGAGCCGTGCGGCTGGTCCGCCGATGGAGCCGAGGTAGAACCCACCGTGCTGCTTGCAGGCGTCTGTGACCATCTGGCTGCGGTTGCCCTTGGCCAGCGAGACGTAGCCGCCGCCGTGCTGCATGAAGAGGCCCACGTATGGGTCCATCCGGCCCGCGGTGGTGGGGCCGAACGCTCCGGAGGCCATGCCCTTGGGCGTCTTGGCCGGCCCGGCGTAGTAGATGATGTGGTCCTTGACATACTGCGGCAGGCCTTCCCCGGCGTCCAACCGTTCCTTGAGCTTGGCATGGGCGATGTCTCGAGCCACCACCATCGGGCCGTTGAGGCTGAGACGTGTGAGAATGGGGTACTGGCCGAGCTGCTTGCGGATGGCGTCCATCGGCTGGTTGAGGTCCACCTCCACTGGCTCGCCCCCGACGACCGTGGTTTCGAACCCCTCGAGGAAGCGGGCGGGGTTCCGGTCCAGTTCCTCCAGGAACAGGCCACTGGCGTTGATCTTGGCCAGGATTTGCCGGTCGGCGGAACAGGACACACCGATGCCGACAGGGCACGAGGCGCCATGGCGTGGCAGCCGGATGACCCGCACGTCATGGCAGAAGTACTTGCCACCGAACTGGGCGCCGATCCCGAGTTTTCGGGTCATCTCCAGCACCTTCTCCTCGAGCGCCACGTCCCGGAAGGCGCGCCCCGACTTGTCGCCCTCGGTGGGCAGGCTGTCCAGGTAGCGCGCACTGGCCAGTTTCACCGTTTTGAGCGTCGATTCCGCCGAGAGGCCGCCCACCACGATAGCGAGGTGGTACGGGGGGCAGGCGGCAGTGCCGATCGAGGGGAGCGTCTCCTCGAGGAAGGCCATCAGGGAGTCCGGGTTGAGCAACGCTTTCGTCTTCTGATACAGGAAGGTCTTGTTGGCCGACCCGCCGCCCTTGGCCATGAACAGGAACCTGTACTCATCGCCGGGAACGGATAGGATGTCGATCTGGGCCGGGAGGTTGTTGCCGGTGTTGACCTCGGTGAACATGTCGAGTGGCGCATTCTGGCTGTATCTGAGGTTACCCTCGGCATAGGTCTTCTCTATCCCGGCGGCCAGGTATGCCTCGTCGTTCGCCCCGGTCCACACCTGGTTGCCCTTCTTGGCCATGACGATGGCCGTGCCCGTGTCCTGGCACAGGGGCAGCACCATGTTCGACGAGATGGCGGCGTTCCTGAGCATGTCCACGGCGACGAAGACGTCGTTGTCGGATGCCTCGGGATCGTCGAGGATTTTGCGGAGCTGCTCGAGGTGTCCTGCGCGGAGCAGGTGGGACACGTCGCGAAACGCTGCTTCGGCCAGGACTGTCAGGGCCTCCGGGGCGACCTTCAGCACGGTCTTGCCCTCGAATTCGGTCGTTTTGACATACTCACCGGTGAGATGCCGGTAGGATGTGGGGTCTTTCCCAAGCTGGAATAGGGGTCGATAGTCTTCCACGTTCATGCCTGCGTCCTTCCTGGGATGTTGGTAGGTTGCTGCCATCGGCGCGTTTTCTTCCCCTTGCGCGGGAGCACACGTCGTCCTGTGTGGGCTAGATAGAAGCACAGGTGAACGGGATTGAGAAGCGAATTCTTTCAGCGGGCTACGAGCCGATTTCGGGCAACTCGAGGCGGTTTCCGGCGCGAGCGTCCTCGCGCTTGAGCAGGTAGGAGAAGAGGAAGCCTGCCAGGCCGAGGGCGGCGAACATGAGCACGGTGTAGGTGTAGTCGTAGCTCGCCGCACCGCTCTCGACGAGTTCCGGGGTGACGTTGGGGTTCGTCTTGTCCAGGACCCAGCCGGCGATGGTCGGGAACGCGAACAGCCCCAGGTTCTGGATCCAGGTCATGAGACCATACGCGGTGCCCAGGCGCTTCTCCTCGACGACTCGAGCCACTCCCGGCCACATGGCGGCGGGCACGAGGGAGAAGGCGATGCCGAGCACGAACATGGCCACGAACGGGGTGAGGTAGGTCAGGGCGAGGCTGAGGTGGACGGCGAGGAGCATTCCGGAGCCGAAGACCATGAGCGTGGCCCGCCTGCCTTTCTTGTCGACGAGCAGGCCGAACAGGGGGGTGAAGATGATCGTGCCCCAGATGATCACGGAGGTCAGGGTCCCGCTCACATTCTGCGAGAGCCCGAACTTGTTGTGCAGGAAGTCGGGGCAGTAGGCCTGGAACGGGAACACCGCGGAATAGAAGGTCACGCACAGCATGGAGATGAGGATGAAGGACTTGTTCTTCAGCAGGTCCATGAGGTCGCTGGCCTGGAACCGCTCGTCCGGGTCGAGCAACGATGCTGCCTCGTCCTTGTCGTACGCCCTGTCGAACATGACGTAGACGATGAAGAAGAGCAGCCCGATACCCATCAGGATGGTGGCGAACCAGAGGGCGCTGGTCCACCCGAGCCCGGTGCGGGCCACAACTCGGCCAATGGCCTCCACGACACCGTTGTAGAGCCCGGCCGCCCACCCGGTCAGTGGACTGGTACTCTCCCACTTCGCCACGCCTTCTCCGACCATGGTGGGGGACAGGATCAGGGCGGCGGCGGTCCCGAGCCGGGCCAGTGCCAGGTTGACACCGAAGGCGAAGGCCATCTCCTTGCCCTTGAACCACTTGACCACCACCTTGTTGATGACCACGATGCTGGTCTCCGCCCCAAGCCCGTACAGCAGGCGTCCCAGGATCATCACCTTGAGTTCCGGCGAGAACGAGGCGAGAAACGCCCCGAACAAGCCGTAGCCCGGCCCCCCGTTCCGGAAAAACGCGCTCGAGCCATACGCGGTGAGGAACGCGCCGAGGGCGCAGAAGAGGGTGAACATGATCCCGACCTTGCGGATACCGTAGCGGTCGAGAATGATTCCGCCGATCAGGGTCATGAACAGGAATGTATTCGGAAAGGAGTAGAACGAAACCAGGATCCCGTACTGGGTGTTGCTGATACCCAGGTCCGCCTGCATGGTCGCCTTGATGGCCGACATCGCGTCGTAGACGTAGTAGTTGGCGGCGATCACCACGCTCACGAGGAACAGGAAAAACCACCTCATCGCCTTGTAAGTCTGTCTCGTGTCCGCTTCGGGACTTGAGTCGGTCATCATGCGCTCCTTCCGGTTGCTGGCAAGGGCGGCCCGCGGCCCATATCGACCGGTACGCTCCCTCCCGGTATTGGCGAGTGGCGCCCATTATAGTAGTGCGCGGGTGCGATTTCAAACAAGAAATAGCGCCCTGCCGGGCGTCGACCCCTTGCCGAAAAGCGCAGTCCAGGGTGTG
>JAJRTE010000236.1 GCA_024278455.1 Myxococcota bacterium | reverse complement strand
GGTCCGCCGGTGGCCGTCGACGCCGACACGGAGGGCTCCAGCAAGGCCTCCAGCAGCAGGCCGTACCGATCCATCCAGTCGGCCGGGAGGCGGGCGAAACCGCCCTCCTCGAGGCAGACGAGGTGCCGTCCTTGCCGCCAGGCATCGAGGACTTCCCGGGGGGAGGCGTGGGGGGGCGGATGCGCGTCCGGAACAGACGCTGGACCGGAATCGCCCGGGGCGTGGCGTCGCCCCGTTCTTTGCGGACTTCGAGACGAGGTCGGAAGGCCTCCCACGCGCGTCGAGTCGCCCGTGCGTATCTCGCGCCGTGCCTCGTCGCCAGCATTCGCTACCGTGAAGACGAGTTCGGGTTCGCCCGATATGGGGCTGGCCACCCACTGCGGCTTCAGGGTCTGGTCTAGCAGGCGGAAGGGCTCCACGTACCGGCGGCCGGAAACGCTGCCGCGAAACCTGGGAAGCACCTCCGAGGCGAACCGTGCTGCCTCGATGTCTCGCAAGGCCAGCCGGCGACCCGGGGGGATGCCCAGCAGCCGCTCGATCTCCTTGGCGAATCGCTGTTCAAGGCGGAGGTTCCGTCGCGGAACGCCTCGAGCCCCGTCCAGCAACACGAGCCTGGAGCCGACGACGACGGCCTCGGGCGGCTTGCCATAGGCCACCGTGACCAGCACATCGAACCCACCATCGGCCGGCGTGATGGTCATGTTGGGGTAGGGACGGCTCCGGTGCACGGTGGCGATACGTTGTGCACGCATCTCCACCTCGACATGCGCGCGGAGTTCCGGAAGCGCCTCGGACAGAAACTCCGGAATCGCCTGGAACGGTATCACGCGCCCGGCCTCGTACAGGTCCCGCAGGGAACCGGGCAGCGACGGCACCGAAAGCGGCGCCAGCGTGGGAGGGGAGCCGGTCACCACGAGAGCGAACGGGCACTCGAGACGGCAATGGCAACGTTCTCGAGTGGACAGGGTTGCGCGCAGCCCGTTGGGGTGCTCGTCGACCACGAGCACGAGCGGGACTTCCTCCGTGGAGACGCGCACCGGCATGCCGTCGAGCTTGACGTCGAAGCACCTCGAGAGTCCCCACAGAAGGCGCGGTGCCCTGCTTGCCGAGATTCCCATCTCGATCAGGGCGAGCACCTCCCGATCCGCCTGGCTGAGCCGAAGACCCGCGCCACCGGGGTCCTGGAAGGGCGTCTCCCGGGGAGGGCGGCCCGGGGTCACGAGCACCGCATCCAGCTTCCACGCCTGGCCCGTGCTGGCGAAACGGTAGCCGACGTGCGCGCCCGCCGATGGCTTCGCCGGTTCTGCGTCGCCAGGGGGGGTGGCCTTGGTGGCCTGATACAGGCTCAGCGCAGCGGCGGCGACATGTGCGCAAACCTCTTCCGCCGTCCGGCAAGAACATGACCACTCCTCGTTCTCGAGGTCCAGTTCGACGCGATACGGCCGGGGGCCGGCCATCATGACGTCGAATTCGTGGACCTGCTCGCTGTGGTGTACGATCGCAACATCCTGGTGCCGGGCGCACAGGACGGCTCGTGACCAAGAGGTGGTGTCCAGCGCGTCCCTGATTTCGTCGAGGAGTTCCCGGGGTGTCATGGCTTCCCGCGAGGATGTGGACCGCGGCACACCGCAGGAGCCTGCGCGTGTTCCGTTGCACGTGGCCGGCTCCCCGAACAAGCAGCGAGGCGTGGCCGTGCACTCGAGGTCCACGATTGGCAAACAGACCCTACTATGAGTTGCCTGTCGCGAAACGTCAACTTCGTCCATGGACACGCACTTTCGGGCGCTGTACCGCGCCCCGCCCGGGGACGCCCCGTTTCCGGTTGCCGGTGCCGGCACCGGTGTGCCACTCTGCCTGCTGGGGCGAAGCGGCCGCACTGGACCCCCTGTACTGGAAACGGGCGCAACCTGGTCGTTTCCTCCTTGCAGCGGCTAATGACCTGTGCTAGAGATTGGAGGACGGCGCTGTGCTCCCGGCATGACACGAACATCGGACCGGCCAGGGCAGATGGCGGTGAGGGGCGACGTCGCGTCCTTGAACGCCACCGCCTCGAGCCATTCCTCTCCGCCTGGCGCTGGACCATGGCGCCTGCGGTACCACTTTCAGGCGATGGCTGCCGGGTTTTGCACGGAGAATCGGCCAGGGGCCATTGCACGACACGAGGGAGTCCTGATGTCGGGACATTCGAAATGGGCGACCATCAAGCGAAAAAAGGGGGCCGCCGACGCCAAGCGCGGCCAGATGTTCACCAAGCTCATTCGTGAGATCACGGTGGCCGCGAAGATGGGCGGGGGGGACATCAACGGGAATCCCCGCCTGCGCACGGCTGTCGCCGCGGCCAGGGCGGCGAACATGCCGAACGCCAACATCGAGCGGGCCATTGCGAAAGGCGCGGGGGGGCTCGAGGGGGCGACCTACGAGGAGATCACCTACGAGGGTTTCGCGCCCAACCGCGTCGCGGTGATTGTGGAAGTCTTGACCGACAATCGCAATCGCGCTGCAGCGGAAGTGCGGTCGGTCCTGACCAAGCGGGGGGGAAATCTGGGTGAAACCAACACGGTGCGCCCCCTGTTCCAGCACATCGGCCACATGTATGTCGACAAGGCGGCGATCGACGAAGACACCCTGATGATGGCTGTGTTGGATGCGGGGGCGGAGGACATCAAGGACGACGACGACCAGTACGAGGTGATCACATCGCTGAGCGATTTTCACAAGGTTCAAGATGCCCTCACGCAGGAGGGCATTCCTTTTTCGGACGCGGCCATCGTATGGGTGCCCATTTCGCCGGTCAAGGTTTCGGGGTCTGCCGCGGAATCCGCGTTGAAGTTGATAGAGGCACTGGAAGGTCTGGACGACGTCCAGAATGTGTACACCAATATCGACATCGACGAGGAGGAACTCGCGCGGCTGACAGGCTGAGCGCGATTCGGGGCAGGGGGATCTGCCCAGCCGTCGTGCTGCCGGGGGGCCAGCCACAGCCGAGAGAGCCAGGAGAACGTCATTGAGACTGCTGGGTATCGATCCCGGAAGCCTGGTTACCGGCTACGGCGTGATCGACGGAGACCGGGACAACGTCTGCTACGTGGCCAGCGGTGGAATCCGGACAGACCCCTCGTCGCCGTTTTCCGACCGGCTGAAGGTCATCTACGATGGCTTGACCCGGGTCATCCTGGAGTTCCAACCCACGGAAGCCGCCATCGAGAGCATATTCCACTCTCACAACGTTCAGAGTGCTCTGAAGCTGGGTCATGCTCGAGGCGTTGCCTTGCTGGCGGTGGTCAACGCGGGCATGATGGTTGCGGAGTATGGTCCGACGGCTGTCAAGAGGGCCGTGGTCGGCTCGGGCAGGGCGGACAAGGAACAAATTCAGCGTACCGTGGAGATGCTTCTGAACCACAGAATGGGCAAGGGCTACGATGCGTCCGACGCCCTGGCCGTCGCCCTGTGCCATTTCTACAACAGCAGGACGGAGCGACGCATACGACTCCTCGAGGAGCGCCGATGATTGCGTGGCTAGACGGCATTCTCCGTCACAAGGAACCGGGAACCGTCGTCGTGGACGTGGGCGGAGTCGGGTACGAACTCCAGCTTTCCATGAACTCGTTCTACAAGCTTCCGGCCGAGGGCGCAAAGGTGTCGCTCGAGGTCTACACCTACGTGCGCGAGGACCAGATCACCCTGTACGGGTTTCTCGTGGCCGGCGAGAAGGGCCTGTTTCGGCAGTTGATCGGCATCAGCGGCGTTGGTCCCCGGCTGGCGCTGAACCTCCTTTCGGGGATCGACCCCGGCGAGATGGCCACCGCCGTGGCGACAGCCGATCTACGCAGGTTGAGGTCTATCCCCGGTATCGGCAAGCGGACAGCGGAGCGGATCGTCGTCGAATTGAGGGACAAGCTGACAGTCGATGGCGCCAGGGGGGGCGGCTCGAGCGTTCCCGTTGCCTTGCCCGGACGCTCGACCAGGGACGACCTGATCCTGGCTCTCACGACCCTGGGGTACAAGAAGGCCGAAATCGACCGAGTCCTCACAAGGTTGACGATCCCAGCGGACGCCGCGACCGAGGACGTCATCAAGGCAGCGTTGCGGCTGTTGCAGCCGGTTCGCGTGCGGTGACCGGGCGGGAATTGTGTTGAACTGTCGCCCCGGGTGCTTCACATTCATGAGTAGGTGGAGCAACCAGGGTGCAAACAAGGTGAGGCATGCCGCCGTCGAGCACACCGAACACGGACCGGGGGAGCGACCCGCGCGACGATCGTGAGCTGACCCCGGAGAGGAAGCCCGAGGAAGAGCACGGTGCCGAAGCCCCGCTCAGGCCGAGATGCCTGGACGACTTCATCGGGCAGGGCAAGGTGAAGGCCAACCTGCGCGTCTTCATCGAAGCTGCCCGTGCTCGAGGCGAACCCCTTGACCACACCCTGTTCTCAGGCCCGCCGGGCCTCGGAAAAACGACGCTCGCGCACATCATCGCCAACGAAATGGGGGTTCACATCAAGACCACGTCTGGCCCGGCGATCGAGCGGAGCGGCGACCTGGCGGCCATCCTGACCAATCTCGAGGAGGGAGACGTCCTGTTCATCGACGAGATTCACCGGATGAACCGCGTCGTGGAGGAGATCCTCTACCCCGCCATGGAAGACTTCGAACTCGATCTGATCCTCGGGCAGGGTCCCAACGCCAGGTCGATACGCATCAGCCTCCCCCGTTTCACCCTGGCCGGCGCCACCACGCGCGAAGGGCTGCTGAGCCCCCCGTTTCGCGGGCGATTCGGCATCCACCAGGTCCTGGACTTCTACCGGCCCGAGGACCTGAAAGTCATCGTCGAGCGATCAGCCGAATTGCTCAACCTGGACATCTCCGGCGAGGGCGCTTTCGAGATCGCCCGGCGGTCTCGAGGAACCCCCCGGATCGCTAACCGGTTGCTGCGGCGTGTCCGCGACTTCGCACAGGTGGACGGGCGGGAAACCATCGATCGCACTGTCGCCGACGCCGCGCTCCGGATGCTCGAGGTGGACGAGAAGGGCTTCGACAAGATGGATCGGAAGATCTTGTTGACAATAATCGAGAAATTCGACGGTGGGCCGGTGGGGATAGACACGCTGTCGGCCGCGGTGGGGGAGGAAAGGGACACCATCGAGGACGTGTACGAACCTTACCTGCTGCAGAACGGGTTCCTCAACCGGACTCGCGCAGGCAGGGTGGCGACTCTCCACGCCTATCACCACTTCGGCATGGTACGCACGGACCCCGACTCGAGTACCGGCCAACGCTCCCTGTTCTGACTCATGGACGAACTCGTATCCTACATCGTGAGGTTCGGCGCGATCCTCTTCCTCGTGCTCATGAACGCCTTCTTCGTGGCCACCGAGTTCGCCCTGGTCGGCGTGCGGCGAAGCAAGATGGAAGTGCTCGCAAACGAAGGTGTGCGCGGTGCCAAAACGGTCCTCGTTGCCGTCAGCGAACTGGACCGCTTCATCGCAGGCACGCAACTCGGCATCACCCTTGCCAGCCTCGCTCTTGGCTGGATTGGCGAATCGGCCCTCGAGGACGTGTTCCACGGGTTCCTCGGCTTCCTGCCCCAGGTCCTGATCGACGTGAGCGCGCCGGCCATCACCGCGTTTCTCCTCATCACGTTCCTCCATGTCGTGCTGGGGGAACTGGTACCGAAATCCCTCGCGCTTCAGCATACCGAAGCCACGGCGATCAAGGTGGCCCGCCCGATGACCTGGGCCGTATTCGTCTTCCGGCCGCTGATCTGGGCGCTCAATTCCACGGGAAACCTCGTGCTCAAACTCCTGGGCCTGTCCCGCACGTCCGAACACGAAGCTGCCGTGCACTCCGTCGAGGAACTCAAGATCCTCGTCGAGGACGGACACCGCCAGGGCATCCTGGACGCGATGGAGCGGCTGATGCTCCACCGCGTCTTCAAGTTGAAGCACCTCACCGCCAAACAGGTGATGGTTCACAGGCTCGACGTCGTCGGCATCCCCGTGGACATGCCCTATTCCGGCCTCATGCTCGCCGTCGTGGACAGTCCCTTCACACGGTACCCTGTCTATGAACGCGATCTCGACCACGTCGTCGGTATCCTGATCATGAAGGACCTGATCGGGTTCCGCAAGGCGGCTCAGCCCGACAACTTCGACCTTCGCGCACTCGTTCGCCCGCCCCTGTTCGTGCCCGAAACCGCCACGATCGAGACCATACTGGCCCAGTTCAAGCGAACCGGCATGCAGATGGCCCTCGTCCTCGACCAGTTCGGCGGTACTTCCGGGCTCGTCACCCTGGTGGATCTCGTGGAAGAGCTGTTCGGGGAACTGGACGATCCGGAAGCGGACGACATGGCCCTCGGGGAAGACGCCTCCGCCCGAAAATGGCCCATCACCGTCGACGGTCGCACCCGGCTGGACATGCTCAACGAACGGTACGGCCTGGAACTGCAAGACGAGGACGCGGACACCATCGCCGGCGTGATCGCCAACAGGTTGGGGCACGTACCGGTGGAAGGCGAAACCGTGGTCGCCGGAGGTGTCACAATCCGAGTGCTCCGGACCGACGGCCCTCGCATACTCACCGTCTCGTTGTCTCCGGGAGAGGAACCGGCGGCCGTACCGAAAGAGGAGGCGCCATCGTGATGGGAGTGGATGTCATGCCGAGGACAACTCGTCTGCCCCGAGGCAAAACCGCGGAGGACCCCACAGGCCGCAGCGATCGGCGCCGGCGGACCGTGGCGTGCGCTCGCCGGCCAACCACGGCAGCCCTCATCCTGATCGGGTTGCTCACCGCCACAGGTTGCGCCACCGCGGGTGATACCATCCCCCTCGAGATCCGGGGCCACACCCTCCAGGTCGAGCTGGCCAGGACCGAGGCGGAGCAGGCTCGAGGCCTGATGTACCGGAAATCCCTTCCCGCGGACCGGGGCATGCTCTTCGTCTATCCCTCCGCCCGCCAGGTCTACTACTGGATGAAGAACACGTTCATTCCACTCTCCATCGCGTTCATCGGCGACGACAGGCGCATCATCAACATGGCGGACATGCCACCGAACAACAGCACCAGGACCTTCGCGTCCCATGGTCCGTGCCGGTATGTGCTGGAAGTCAACCAGGGATGGTTCAAGGAACACGGCGTCCAGCCGGGCGATATCGTCACGTTCACCCTTCCGGCCACCAGCGGATGACGCGGGCGTACTCCATGGACGTTCAGAAAACCTTGAAACACTCCTGCCGGTTCCGGGGTGTCGGACTGCATTCGGGCCTCCACGCCACCCTGGTGCTCGAGCCGGCCGGCGAGCACCACGGCATTCGATTCGTCCGTGGTGACCTTGCCGGTGCGACGCCCGTCCCGGCCACCATCGACCACGTGGCAGACACCCGGTTGTTCACTTCGATAGCCTGTGGTGCATGGCGGGTGGACACTGTCGAGCACCTGCTCGCGGCGTTCTGCGGTTGTGGGATCGACAACGTGGAAGTGGTTGTGCATGGCCCGGAGGTCCCCATCCTGGACGGCAGTGCATGGCCGTTCGTGGAGGCGTTCGACGCGGTCGGCGTGGCCGAACTCGGGGCGAAACGCCGGTACTACAGGTTGAGGACCTCGCTGTCCGTCCGACGTGGAGACAGCTACGTTACTGCGACGCCTTCCAGGGGGTCGACCTGGGCATGTACGATCCAGTTCGACCATCCCCTGATCGGCACCCGGCACCGGGAAGTGGGGCTGGAGTCCTTTCGTGACACCGTGGCTCGAGCCCGCACGTTCGGTGTGGTGGACGATGTGAAGGCCATGCGCAAGCGGGGCCTCGCCAGGGGGGGGAGTCTCGAGAACGCGCTGGTCATGGGGGAAGGCGGGTGGCTCAATCCGTGGATGGTGCGCTACGAGGACGAGCCGGTGCGCCACAAACTGCTCGACATGATGGGCGATACCATGCTGCTGGGCGCGCGTCTCGAGGCACGAATCGAGGCATTCCGGCCGGGTCACGCGCTGACACGCAGCCTGATCCGAGAACTCGCGGCAGGCGGTTGAACCACTGGCTTTTGCGGAGCGGAGCGCAGCGAAGCAATCAGCCACGGCATCGCCTTGCAATACGGCTTCCAAAGGAACCCAGGCGTCAACGGAGCCCTGTTATCATCCTGCAAGGTTGAAGGCTCCATGCAGCCCTTCTATTACCATTTGCGTTCCAATCACGGCAAGGATGAGACCCATCATACGAGTGATTACTCCCAATGCGCTGGCGCCGAGGTAGCCAACCAACCTCTCACCAAATATGAACAGCACATAGGTGAGCATACAGAGAAGGGCGAACGCCGTGATCGTCGTTGCAACCTCTACAATGCCACTGCCGGCGGAAAAGCTCATCGCAGTTGCAATGGTGCCCGGACCTGCGAGTATTGGCATCCCCAATGGAGACACTGCGACACTGAGTGCCGCTTCACGTGACTTCTGTTTGTCTTCTTCACTAGGATGTTGGACCTTCGACTGCTTGCCTTGAAGCATGTGAAAACCGATAAGAAAGACCAGTAGCCCCCCCGTGATTCGAAAGGCGGGCAGTGTGAGACCAAACAACTGGAATATTATCTTCCCAGCCACCGAAAACAACGCAATGATCAGAAATGCAAATACCAGCGACCTGAAAGCTACCTGCGAAGTCGTATGTTCATCATCGCCACGCGTGAGACCAAGAAAAATCGGCACATTTGCAACAGGGTTCATGATGGCGAAAAACCCCATGAAAGCGGTTACACCGTGCGTCAGAGCAGTATCCATCCTGTTCTCGAATCCTCCCGGTTACTGTGGCGCGCCATGACGTTTCGGTTCAGCGGCGGCACTCTGGTTGTTGCAATGAAACGATCCAGCAAGCCAGAAGTAGTCGGAGTTGCGGATCGGCAGTTCATGGAGCCACATCAACAAGCCTTTCGGTAGGCCCCGATACAGTTTTGCATGACGGCGCTGCGGATCAACGAACGACCAAGCTCACTGGTTCTTGTGGAGCGTAGCGGAACAAGAATCCAGTGCAGCGCCTTGTTAGGTGCTCCTATACCTTTTCTGCCCAATCCCTGCAAACGACTTCCGCCTGTTCCAGAACAAGCTCCGTAGCGCGGGCCTGCTTGTCCGGTGGATAGCCATACCGCCGAAGAATACGTTTGACCATCACACGCATCTGTGCGCGGACATTCTCTCTGACGGTCCAATCAATGGTTACGTTATTCCGCACCGCACGAAGGAGTTCTTGTGCGATGATTCGAAGGGTTTCGTCCCCAAGAACCTTCACAGCGCTGTCGTTGACCTCCAGAGCATCGTAGAAGGC
>JAJRTE010000235.1 GCA_024278455.1 Myxococcota bacterium | reverse complement strand
GACGAAGGTCGCGGGGGAGATGCAGGCGATCGCGGCGGCGAGGACCGTGGCGGCGACGAAGGCGATCGCGGCGGCGAGGACCGTGGCGGCGAGGACCGTGGCGGAGAGGACCGTGGCGGCGAGGACCGCGGCGGAGACGAAGCCGGCGCAGGCGACCGGGGGGACGAAGGTCGCGGGGGAGATGCAGGCGATCGCGGCGGTGAGGACCGTGGCGGCGACGAAGGCGATCGCGGCGGTGAGGACCGTGGCGGCGACGACCGGGGAGGAGAGGAACGCGGCGGCGAGGACCGCGGCGGAGACGAAGCCGGCGCAGGCGACCGGGGGGGCGAAGGTCGCGGGGGAGATGCAGGCGATCGCGGTGGCGAGGACCGTGGCGGCGACGAAGGCGATCGCGGCGGCGAGGACCGTGGCGGCGACGACCGGGGAGGAGAGGAACGCGGCGGCGAGGATCGTGGCGGCGAGGATCGCGGCGGCGGCGATCGCGGTGGACGTGGCAGCGGCATAGCAGATCGCGACGGCCGAGACAGCGGAGAAGACGGTCGCGGAGGTCGGGGGAGGGGGCGTGAAGACGATCGAGGTGGACGCGACCGCGGAGACGGCGCCCGCGATGGTCGCGATCGTGGAGAGGAACACGCTCGAGACCGCGGCCGGGACCGAGATCGTGGAGAGTCGCTGCGAGGCGATCGCGATGCGCGCGAGCGCGGCAGGGGTCTTTTCGACCGAATTGCCAGTGGGCTGGCGAGCGTTGTCGCCGGCGTCGGGGAACTGCTGGACGATCTGCATGGCGACAGGGGCGGTGGGCTCGACCGTGGAGGTGGGAGAGGTGGCCGTGGAGACCGTGGGCCCGGAACGGGCGGCCCGGACCGGTCGGGCGGGGAAGAAGTCAAGCGTCCCCCGGGCGGCGGCGACGAAGGTATCGTCGCGGGCCTCAAGGTCAAGATCAACGGGGCCGAACTCCCACCGGATTGGCGGGAATTGGTCGAACACATTCATGTCTACCTGGCAGAGCAAGGCGTGTCGCGGATGAGCCTCGTATTCGCCGACCACGAGCGTGATTGGGAGAAGGTATCGCGATTCGGTGGTGGCGCGAAGGTGGAAGCCGAACTCGAACTCGAGGATCACGTCGCCACCGTGTTTTCGGGCGAATTGACCACGGTGCGCTCGAGGGTGCGCATCGGCGGGGGCCTTGTACTGACCCTGGAAGCAGAGGACAAGCTGCACCGGCTCCGGCGTTCGCACCGGCAGCGGATGCTGCTGGACCTGACGGACGGGGACCTGGTGCAGAAGCTGGCTTCCGAGTGTGGGATGTCAGCCGACGTGGAAGACAATGGGATTGTCTACAGCAGCATCATTCAGTACGGCGTGAGCAATTTTGAACTCCTGCAGGAGCGAGCCGGGCGTATCGGGTACCTGTACTGGGCGGAGGGCGACACGCTGCATTTCAAGCCTCGCCGTCCCGAAACCGGCAGGTTCAAGCTGACCTGGGGCCGGGACATTATCGACATGCGCGTGGTTCGAACCGCCGCACGGGTCATTCCGGATGTGAAGGTGCGTTCCTGGAGCTTGAAGGACAAGCAGGAGGAAACGGGTGAAGCCACGTCCGGGGATGAAACCCTCGTGGCCGGGAGCGGGAAGCGTGCGACGGAAGTGGTGAAGACCTCTTTCAGCGACCAGCCGGTTCGCATCGGCAACGTGCCCTTGCGGTCCCAGTCGGAAGGGGATGCGATCGCCAAGGGGCGCCTGGAGCGGAGCAGCCTTGGTTTCCAGGTGGCGAAGGGGCTGTGTCGAGGGGTGCCGTCGATGCAGCCCGGATCGATAGTCGAACTGGAGGGTGTGCCGCCGGAGTGCAAGGGGGCCTACCAGGTCGTGAATGTCGTTCATCGGTTCGACAAGGAAGGCATGGTTTCGCAGATCGAGGCGAGGAGAAACTACGTTCCCGGGTAGGACCACTCGTGCGCCGCCGGCCGTTGCCCGGAGCGTGGAGAAGCGGAAACGCCCCGAGGAACGCTTGCCTGGAGGGATGGGAGAGGGGCGGAGCGAAGGGGTCGATCGCGGGTTGGCTGCGTCGAGGAGGACAGGGAGATGGCGAAAAAGGCCGGGTTTCTCGGCTCTGGCATCATGGCCCCGATGTCCTTGAGCGAAGGGCGGGGGATCGCTCTCACAAGGGCGGAAGAGGACGTCGAGCAGTGCATACGTCTGATCCTCTCCACCCGGCCGGGAGAACGGGTGATGCGTCCCGACTTCGGCTGTGCCGTCCATAACTATGTTTTTGCCCCCAACAACTCGACCACCCGGCAGCGTATCCGTGACGCCGTCTACGATGCCCTCGACAGGCATGAACCACGGATAACGGACTTGAACGTGGACGTGACCGAAGATGCGAAATTGGTGGATCGTCTCAACGTGAAGATTCGCTACAAGATTCGCACGGTCAATACGGTGTTCAACATGGTGTACCCATTCTACCTCCAGGGATCCTAGCGGTCGCCTGTGGGACAAGGTGAGAGCCACCAATATGGCAGACAATCTATCGAAACAGCAGTTTCAGAATTTTCCGGTGCCCAGGCTCGACGACAGGTCATTTCAGGACCTGATGGAGGAGATGCGCTCCCTCATCCCGATCTATTGCCCGGAATGGACGAATCACAATCCTTCGGACCCCGGCATCACCTTGCTGGAACTCTTCGCTTTTCTCACCGAAGTGATGCTGTACAGGCTGAACCGCGTGCCTGTGAGGAACCTGTTCTCCTTGCTCGATGTGCTGGGTGTACAGCCCGCGCCTCCGGTGCCCGCTCGGACCCCTATCGCGTTTTCCCCGAATCCGGCCGCGCACGGCCAGGTGCTGAAGAGAGGAACGCAGGTAGCCTCGAGGCGTACCGGCTCCACGGAGCCGTTGGTTTTCGAGACAGAGAAGGACCTGGTGTTGACCACCGCACGCCTCAAGAGAGTCATCGCAAGCTCCGGCCTGGATACTCGAGATGTGACCGACCTGGTGGGCACGCCGGAGAAGACATCGTTCTCACCGTTTGCCGGAACGAAGGCGATCGAGCGCTTTCTGTATCTTTGCGACGGTCGCTTTATGACCCTGCGTGAAGTAGGTATGCGCGTACACATTCGATTTTCGGGTCCATCTGCGTACCGGGACCTCTACGCGAGGTGGGCCTGGGAGTACTTCAACGGTGAGGGGTGGGTGCCGGCGAGGCTGGCTGTCGGGCATGGCGGCGGCGAAGTCATCCTCGACACCATGCCCGACCTGTCCGAGACCGAGATTGATGGCGTCGTCGGGCCTTGGCTGCGCGCGGCGCCGTTTCCGAGTGAACAGGAGGGATCCCAGATCCACTTCGATGAGATCGGTGTGGAGGTGGAGAGTGTGGAGGAGGGCGTTCTTCCGGACGCGGTATTCCTGAACCCTGGTGGCGAATCCATATACACCAACCTGGACCTGAGTCGGGTGTTCTATCCGCTGGGGGAGTATCCGAAGTGGGAGAGTGCGTGCTACATCATGGCTGCGGAGTTGTTCCGAGCAGCCGGCACCAAAGTCGAACTCGATTTCGTCGCTCCAGACCAGGACGCTTACCCCAGGCCGGATCCAACCCCGGACCTGACGCTTCGAATCGAATACCCGATCGCCGGAAACCGGTGGGCACTCATCCGGGCTGTCACGCCGAACCCGTTCATTCAGAGCGGTGCCAACCGCTTCAATCTCGAGGATGACACGAGGGCCTTGAGGCGGGGAGGGACGATCTCTTTCGTCGTGCCGGAGGACCTTGTCGAGCGGGAGATTCAGGGTATTCATGGACCCTGGATCCGCATTCGGGTGGTCAGTGGAGAGTATCGAGCGCCCCAGGCCGTCCTGGAAGCGGTGGAAGCGTCCAATCGGTTCGATCTGCCCGATCCGAAGGTGGGTCCTGCGTTCGAGGCGCTCCAGATTCGTTCGCGAGCCCCCGTCGCACCAGTACAACATTGCGTGAGTTACAGCGATTTCACCTTGACGAGGCTCTGGGACGCCAATCGCCCTCGAGGCACCTCCGTTCAGTTGTTCCCGCCGCGCGACGACTACACGTGTGCCCTGTACCTCGGCTTCAGTGCCCCGTTCCCTCCCGGAACGCACGCCATTTTCTTCAAAATCAAGGATGACGGGGAGGCCTACTCGGAAGATTGGGAAGCCCGTATCGCCATGCAGCGGGTGCGGTGGGAGGTGGCTGGGCCCGACGGATTCGTGCCGCTGCCCAAGTGCGAGGATGGCACGCTGCACCTCAAGCATGACGGCTACGTGTCGTTCCAGGCGCCGTCGGAGCCGGCGATGGTCGAGTTGTTCGAGGAAAAGGGATACTGGATTCGTGCCAGGCTCTCGGACGGCGAGTACGACGTTGCACCCGAGATCGAGGATATCCGGCTCAACGCCGTCGACGCGCTCCACGTCCAGACTCAGACCGAGAACCGCGTGCTGCCCTCCGATGGCCAGGCATTTCAGGAGATCAGGTTGAATCGGGCTCCCGTCCTGGGCAACGTGAGGATCTGGGTGAAGGAGAAGGAGGTTCCGCGAACGCCCGAGGATCGGCAAGCCTTGGTCGACGATCTCGGCGAGAACGCCCTCCAGGAGGACGCCGACGGCATCTGGTGCCGGTGGAAGCAGGTCGACCACTTCTTCAGGGCTGGCCCCGACTCCAGGTGCTTCCGCCTCGACCCCCACCACGGCATCGTGAGCTTCGGAGATGGCATTCGTGGCAGGATTCCTCCCCCAGGTTCTCGAGTCATTCGCATCGAGAGCTACTGGATCGGTGGTGGAGAACGCGGAAACGTGGGCCCCCACACCCTGACGATTCTCAAGGAAGGCAATAGTCTCATCGGAAGTGTGGACAACCCCTTCCGGTCCGACGGCGGAACCGAGGCGGAGGGGCTGGAGGAAGCAGCTCGACGTGGCACCCGGCTGATGTTCTCTGTCGACCGGGCATACAGGGCGGAGGACTTCGAGGTGCTGGCAAGACAGGCCTCCCGCAGAGTGGCTCGAGTCGCCTGTCTCGAACCCCGGCCGGTGGAGAGGCGGATTACCAGGCGGGGAGAGGAGGCAGCGGACGTCGGGGATGAGGACAGGGTGCGTATCATCGTGGTTCCCACGCAGGCGCCCAACGAGCCAAGCCTGAAAGACCGCCTCATCCCCAGCCAGGAGTTGATCCGCCGCGTGGAGTGCTTCCTCGAGGACAGGAGAACGCTCAATGTCAAGCTGAGCGTGCGCGGGCCGCGCTATGTCCCGTTTTCCGTGGTCTGCACCGTGTACTTGCGAGGCCGGATGGCGACGGGAGTGGAAGAGGATGTCTCCGAGCGGCTTTATGCCTATCTCCATCCGCTGGTGGGCGGAGAGGATGGGAAGGGCTGGCCGCTGGGTCATGCCGTGCGCAGGGTCGCGTTGTTCCAGGTGGTCAGCGGGTGCCCCCAGGTGCTATCCGTGTTGGACATGAAAATGTATGACCGGCAGGGAAATCCGCTCGAGGGATCCCTGCAGCTCAGAGACGACCAGCTTCCATCGTTGACTTCTGTCAAGGTGGAGGCCGCCGAGTTGCGCTAGAACGACAGGGGACGCTTCGCCGGGAAGCATGGCTTCGCCCGCGATACCGGCGGCAGGTCAGGACCCGCCGGCGGCCGGGATGACGGAGCCCGGCGGACAGGGGAACGGTTGATGGACCAACAGGGTGACATGAGCAGGAATCAGGCCATGCCGGACCTTTCAGGCATGGAGCTGGACAGGGCGCTCCGGTTGCTTGAACTCGTTGGGGTCGCCTCCCGATTGATCCGGTTGGTTCCAAATCGCGGTCAGAAGGGTCACGTCGTCGCACAGGCGCCTGCTGCCGGTACCCCCATCGCGCGGGAAGCCGCGGTTCAGCTCCACGTCGAAGAAGACAATCCGATTCGATTGCTCCCCGAAGTGTACCAGGAGGAAGACAAGAACGAGGAGGGACCAGGAGGGGCGGAGCGGGTCCCCAACATGCTCCACGATTTCCTGTATATTCCGCAGACGATCCTGGCGGAACTCGGCCGGAAGGTGCAGAATATGCACCGCCTCCTCTCCCCAGAGGGCGCTCCGGCAAGCTTCCTGCCGTGGCTGGCTGCTCTGATCCCCATGGAGTTCGATGCAGGTTGGCCAGAGGATGTCGTCCGGTCGGTGATTCGTGATGCTCCGCGCTTGCTGGCGAAGAGAGGCACCGCGGCGGGATTGGAAGAGATGATCCACCTGCACACCGGCGTCGAGGTCACCGTGCAGGAGAATGCGTGGCCTCACAACGGGTTCTGTGTCGCGCGCACCGCCATCGCAGAGTCGGCTGTCGTGTCGACGGTTCCTCGTTCCGAGGACGCCTTCTTCGTCGAGTTGCCTCCTGGACGGACCATCGGTCGAGCGGTGGTCGAGCGCATTCTCCGGATCCTCGATGCGGAGAAACCGGTTCACTTGAGATCGTGCGTGGTTCAGTCACGGCAGGCTGCACCCTATGTGGTCGAGGGGGAGCGCATCGGGTGGGACTTTGTGGTTGGTGTGTCTCGAGTACCGGGCCCTGTGGTAACGTCTCCCGCTCGGTGGGGAGCACAGTGCCCGGTGCCGTCACGTTCCAAGATTGGGGACGAATCAGGGGATTCGTTCGCGGAGGTTCCTGAGGAGAAAAGCGGTGAATGAGAATTTCAAGCGGTTGCACCTGTTCAACGGCATGTTGGCGACAGAGGAAGACTGGAATGCCGGGATTGGCTACCACCACGAGAAGGCCCGATTGCACAATCGCATGTTCCATGGGTCAGGCGTCGTGCCCCACTTCAGGGAAGGCCTGGCCGTCCGGGCGCTTCAGCCTCCAGGCCTGAAGGTCGTGGTGAATCCCGGCATGGCCATCGACCCCGTCGGAAACGAACTCTTCCTTTGGGACCCGGTACTGCTGTCAGTCAACCCCGAGGAGTATGGAACAAGTGCCAAGCCGTTCTCGGGCAACGTGTTCGTTTGCCTCTCCTATGAGGAACGACCCGATGACTTCGCCGTGTCCGAGACCGATTCGCGCATACACGGGCACCGCAGAATCATCGAGTCGGCTCGCGTCAGGATATCCACAGAAGGCGTCGGGCCGGAAGACGTGGAGTTGGGACGCATCTATATCGTGCCGGACGTGCGTCAGATCAGCGACGCACCCAATCCCGCCGCGCCACGTCCCGGAGAGATCGACCTGCGGTTCGTTCCCTACGTGGGCCAGGCCGGGGGGCGGATCAGCAGCGTCGCGCAGCAGCTTCTCTTGACGGCGCTGGAACGTCGATACGCGTTGCTAGGTACATGGCTGATCGAATACGAGGTGAGCGAGGCGCACATTCCGAGACCTTCTATCATCTCCGCCCGCGCGTTGATTCGTTCCGGCCAGTTGGACCGGCCCGGTGTCGCGGGTGTCTTGCTGGGCGTGATCGGCCTCGAGGACGAGATGTGCACGCTGATCAAGCAGAAGAAGGGAGAATGGGAACGTGTGTGGGTCTCGAAGGAGTTCAAGGCCTACAAGGAAGCGTGGGAGCGCGCCCAGAAGGCGCTGGCAACGGTCGAACTCGGACCGACGCCCGCGATGGATTCCGCGCAGTACACCCGTGAAGTGGATCGGGCACTGGAGCGGTTCCGGGATGTGACCCCCCCCCTGGAGAGGCTCACCGAACAGTTGCCTCATCTGCTCGAGCGCGGCGCAGCATCAGGACCTACCTACGAGGAAGTCACAGACTCGAGCCTCAAGAGCATGGGAACGGAGCCGCCGCAACGTTTCGCCATCGATGGAAAACCCTTCGTGCTGGTGGATATGCTCGAGGTCACGAGTCCCGCTTCCGAAGAGGCTCATCTCTTCCGTCTCGAGGTCGGTCCCAACGATGTGGTTCAGGGTACCACCCCGGCCACCTATCCGGACGGCAATCGCGTGACGGACAGCGGGTTGTCCTACCGCCGGGGGTCTGTCTACTTCCAGGTCAACGGCGTGAAGCCCGGACGCGACATGTTGGTCTTGCGGCGCGTGGAGTTCAGGGAACTGCAGGTGGAGGAGGAGGTTCGTGTCGACGACCAGCCGGTCGGCGTGTGGCGAATCGAGGGAGATGATCGCGAAAACCAGTGGAGAAACGTCATGTTCCATATCGACGGGGAGTTCCTTGTCGGACCGAGACCGCGCTTCCGCTTGCGGCTGATGGAAGGAAGTTCGCCGTCGAACATATACAGGTTCTGGTTCTATCAAGCTGCCTAGTTCGGATCGTCGCCCGTTCCGCACCCGGGTGGGCGGGCGGAAGCAAGGGGCAGCGACGGAAATAGTGGGGGCCACATGGGAGCCGGAGGAAGCGGGGGCGGCGGAGGCGGTGGGGGAGCCTTGCGCGACTTGGCCGCCGCTGTGGAAATCAAGCTGGGCGGCACCAGGTTGACCGACGAGGAGGCGGCGACACTGCTGAATGTCAAGGTCGAGCGAGGTATCCATCTGCCAGACCGGATCGAAGTCGTGCTTGCAGACGTTGGAGGCACTTGGAGCAAGGACCGGATGCCCCAGATGGGCGCCATGATCGAAGTGAGTCTGGGCTATGTCGAGAGCGGGTTGGTGAAGGTCGGCTCTGCGACATTGGCGTACCAGGAGACGATCCTGCACCGGTCTGGACTGCGCGAGGTTCATCTGGTCGGTTATGGGCCGCGGTACATTCTGCAGCGAGGCGTTCAGGCGAAAAACGTGGAGGACACCTCGGTGGACGACTATGTCAACCAGGCCACCGGGGGGTTGGGACCATCGGTCAGCATGGAAGAAGGAGGGCTGTCGCGGCCCTACTTTTTGCAAGCCAACCAGGCGGGTCGTCCCTTGTTGATGGAATGGGCAAGCCGCCTCGGGCTGGTCGTTCTGGAAGACGACAACAGTGTTAGAGCGGTGCCGCCCGATTTGTCAGCCAGTGGTCCGGAGTTTGATTTCGGGCGTGATCTGAGGGACTTCCGGGCCGAGGTCAACACGTTCCACCAGGTGTCGAAAGTGAAGGTGACCGCAGCCGATCCTTCGCAGAAATCGCAGATCGTCGCCGAGGCCGGGGTTGACAAGGCCTTGGACCTGATGGGGGGAACGGTGTCCGGCACGGAGGCCGCGGAGGGTCCATTCGGGGAGGTCGTCTACGAAGTATCGGATACGCCCGTGCGCTCCCAGGCGGAGGCGGACAAGTTTGCCGCGGCCTTGTACAACGACCGGCTGTTCTCGTTTGTGATTGGATTCGGAACCGCCAAGGGGAACCCGCAATTGAAGGCTGGCGGTACGGTCACGTTGAACAAGCTCGGCAAGAAGATGAGCGGCACCTACTACGTGACTCGAGTCGTGCACGAATTTGCCGTGAAGGAGGGCTTCAGGAGCTTTTTCGAGGTCTGCCGGCCTTCGATCGGGGGATAGTCCCCGGGTGTCAGATCACTGGAGGCCGCTGTTGTTGGTGGGGCGAGGACGGTATCTGCGGAGTGGCGTGTGACGGACGTAATGGAACAAGTTCCCGACGCGATCGAAGCGTGGCCGACCGCAATCGGTGACGAAGGCGGTGACGGCCAGGCCAGGCCTGGGTTGCCGGAGGTGTTCGGGCCGTTCGTTCTGACCAAGCGGTTGGGGAGTGGGGGGGTGGCCGAGGTATTTCGTGGGTACTATGCCGACGATCCCTCCCAGTCTCCCATCGCCGTCAAGCGGCTCGTGAGGCCCAGTGCTCGAGGCGTGATGACGCTGCTCGAAGAAGCGCGACTTTCGTCGAAACTCGAAAGTCGGTACGTCGTCCGCGTGATCGAGCAGGCTCGCGTGAACAATCGCCCGTGCCTGGTGATGGAGTTCGTGAACGGCCCGGACCTGGCGACGTTGATTCGCCGGGTACGGTACCGGAGGCAGGCGTTTCCGTCAGAGGTGATCTTGACGACGCTGCTCGAGCTGGCTCGAGCAGTGCAGGTGGCACATGGCTACCGGGATCCAGCGTCGGGGAAGCCGGAGCCGATCGTGCACTTCGACTTGAAGCCCTCCAACGTGCTGGTGAGTCGTGATGGGCAAGTGAAGGTGACCGACTTCGGTGTCGCCCGGCAAGAGAATGTGACGGACATCACCCAGGAAGATGGGATGGTGGGAACGCTGGCCTACATGGCTCCCGAGCGTGTCAAGATCGACCGGGACCAGACGCTGGACCATCGTGTAGACCTGTTTTCCATCGGGGCGATCGGGTTCGAGATCTGCACGTTGGAGACATTGTTCAACGGGTCGCAGACGCGGATGATCCAGCAGTTGCTCAATGCCGACACCTTCGTGCCCCAGGCTCTGGAGAAGATCCCGGACTACGTGCACCCAGAACTCATTGGTATCATCGCGCACCTGGTGGAAGCCGACCCGGAGAACCGCTATTCGAATGTGGGTGAGCTGATTCGAGACCTCGAGGGCTTGCGCGACAAGATGAAGCTCCCGGTGGATCTCGCCCATTTCGTCGCTCCATATCTTGCGATGGATGTGCTCGAGGAGGGGGAGGATCGCGTAACCGCGCACCTGCCGGGGAAGCGGGCTGACGTGTCCGAGGTCGCACAGGAGACCGCCGGTCCGATCACTCATCTCAGCGCCCAGCAGTTGACGGACCTTCTCAGGCGTCCCGCGGAGACCGTGGCAGATCCGGGGATTCTGGCTCGAGAGCGGGAGCGCCGGAGGCGGCGATGGTTCGTGGGAATACTCGTCGTGCTGGTGTTCGTGCTGGGCCTGGGTATCGGCATTCGTGCCTATCTGCCCACCCCGATCACCATATCGACCGATCCCGACAACGCCCTCGTTTCGGTTCAGCCTGGCTGTGAGGGCCCGGTCACGGTGCTCGTGCCGAGGCATTACTACCATCCGGTGTCGAAGCTGCAACCGTCTCCGTTCGTCTACCACACCTCCGGCCCCTGGCCCGTCTGTTTTCACATCCAGGCCCCAGGTCATGTGCCGGTCGTGCGGGAAGTGTACAAGCCGTCGTTCTTGAGGGGCGCAACGAGTCTCGATGTGAAGCTGACAAAGGAAGTCTGCGTCGATGTCGACTCCAAGCCCAAGGGGCTTCGCATCTACATAGACAATGTGTACCGGGGGACGACGGGGAACACTCCGGTCCACATCTGCGGCTTCGAGCCCAGTGTTCCATACTACGTTCAGCTCGAGTATCGGGGTCAGCGGTGGGACGTTCAGGAGATTCACGGGGCGCCTGGTCAGACAGTCATGGCCTATCATGACTTTGGCGGCAAGATTACGGCTCGGGCCACCCCGATGCAGCGGTGCCGGAGGTACTTCAGGGCGCGCAACTACGATCGGGCAGTGGAAATCTGTCGTGTCGCGGTCACCCAGGCTGCCGACCATGTCGAGCGTGTGGAGGCGCTGGTGATCGAGGGGCGGGCCTTCATCGAAGGTGGCCAGTTGGAGAAGGGCTGCGACGTGTTGCACTCGGCCCTGGGCACCGCAGTCGCCAATCGTGACCTGGAACTCGAGCGACAGGTCCTCGACTGGCGGGAGAAGTCCGAGTGCGGTCTTTCGGTGCCGCTTCCCGGGACGTCTACCAAGGCACGAACCCGGAAGAAGGAGGCTGAACCGACGGAGAAGGGCGAAGCTGGCGGAGAGGGGAAAGGGCCAGAGGGCGCTGCCGAAGCGGCAGCCAAGGCTGCGGAGGCCGCTGCTGCCGCCGCCCAGCAGGGTGGCGATGAATCGGGACAAGAGTCGTCCTCTGACTCCGGGGAGGTTGTCCGGTGAAGGGAGTGCACGTCCACCCGAACCTGGAAGGCAGGAAGATGGTGTGGCGATCATGGACCCTGGTTGTGGGAATCCTGTTCCTGTCGACAACTGTCGGGTGCGGGATGGCCTACGTCAGCGAGGAACCGATCGCGCTGTCGACGAAGTTTTCAGGGTTTACGGGGAGGTTGGTGGATTCGGAGACTGGAGATGGGATCGGCAATGCCAAGATAACGATTCGACCCGTGGATGATCTGGGCAGCGGGAGGCCCTTCTACATCTACTCTTTGAGTGATGGATCCTTCCAGTTGAAGAGCTACAAGCGTCAGGGCGTGTCCACGCCGTTCACGGTAGGAGATGAGTTTCAGCTCGTCTTCAGTTCGCCGGAACATCGGATCAAGGAGTTTCGGCTTGCCTTCGAGGGCGGGGAGCAGAAGCTGGGCGCCATCGAGTTGCTTCGCGTGGAGCAAGGAGGAGATGTGCAGGTCGTCATTGCGGGCCAACGCGACGACCAGGAGCAATCTGAGTTGCCTACACCGCCCCGGATGGGGCCACCGATACCGTAGTGAGGCGTTCTATGGGAGTGTGTTGCGGGGTGCACCGATGGCTGGCGGCGATGCTGTTCGGCCCGTTTCTTGTCGTGAGCCTGTGGGGGTGTGAGGAGATTGGTCTGGGGCCCGAGGAGGAGCCACCGAGCAGGGTACGGGAACTCAGAAAGCCGGACTGGAAGACCAAGGCCGACCTTCCAAAGGCAATAGAGGAGCCCTCCGCGGTGGTCATCCAGGATGCCACTCCGGCACTCGAGGAAGAGGCCGTGATCGAGGGTGCTTTCGCCATCGTGCTGGACAGGTACAAGACGACGACTCGAGCAAGCGAGCGTGCCAGGGTCGTGGAAGAGGTGGTGCCCGACATGACCGCCGGGGATGTGACTCGGGCGCTCGAGGGCATCAAGAGTGGAAAGCGGCTCGATGCCGAGGTCGGGATGGCGCTGATCACCGCATATTACACCCCGTTGAAAGAATGGGGCAAGATTCTCGATGCGTACAAGGAGTTGTTCAACAACGTTCCCGAATTGAGGTTCGATCCCAGGCACATTCTCGAGCATGCCTGGACCTTGTACAAGTTGGGCAAGTTCGAAAAAGCGATCGCACGGACGCAGGACGCCGAGATCTATTTTCACAATCTTGCCGAAGGTCAGTCGACGCTCGAATTTCGGGCGCGGCTGCTCGAATGCCGTGCGTGGTGCTACGAAGGGAGTTACCGGAAGAGTATCTCGCAGGGTGACGACGATGAGACAGTAGCCCTGTGGCGTTCCCGGGCGCTCCAGGC
This sequence comes from Myxococcota bacterium, assembly GCA_024278455.1. Taxonomy (GTDB): domain Bacteria; phylum Myxococcota_A; class UBA796; order JAJRTE01; family JAJRTE01; genus JAJRTE01. Next base: position 27,620 of record JAJRTE010000235.1, on the reverse strand, counting down.
GTGGAAGGCCTATCGTGATCTCCTCAAGCCTCATGCAGAGGAGGGGAGGCGCTACGCGGAGCGCGTGGCGATGGCCGAGGATCATATTTCGGGTTTCGAATCGAGATCTGACTAGGGTGGCACCGTCGGGAGTGAGTCGATGGCGGTCTGGTTGAGAGTACTGGCCTGCATGGCATGTCTGCTGTTGCCGGGAGTGGTGTCGGCGGCGGAGATGGTGGTGTATGAGCGTGCACCGTTGCCTGCGAGCATGCACCCTTTCACACTCATGCATTCCAGGCAGGGCGTGCACCTGAGCGCGCTGCTGACAGAGCGCATGAGCCGGCTCGATACAGCCCGGAACCAGCTCGTCTTGAACTTCGTATCCCGCGTCGAGAAGCTGTCCAGTCGCGAATACGACCTCGTGCTGCAAGCAGGCTTGCGCTGGTCGGATGGGTCGGACTTCACGGCGGAGGATATCGCGGGTTCTCTCGTTCGGCTGAGGGACATGGCGTCCGCCGAAGCTCCGCCCGCATCGGCGTTGCTCTTGTCGAGACCGCTTCTTCTCGTAGACCGGGCCACGGCGATGAGCAAGGACCGGGTGCGGTTCCGGTTCAGGAAACCGGTGAATGAACCCGAACTCCCGTCGTTGATGGCGTTACTCCCCGTCATCCCGGCGAAGCAGACGAACCGGGAACTCTCTGGGCCCGGAGCTGTCACCTGCGGCCCATACGTGGTCAAGGAGGTGGGAAAGGACTTTGTCAAGCTCGAGGCCAATCCCTTCTACTTCCTGGGGCGGCCCAAGATCGATACCGTGGTGGTCAGGGCGGTGTCCGAAGAGGAACTCTCGAAAGTGCTGTTCAGCGAAGGGAGCGGGGAAGTGGCGGTGCAGGTCCCGCTAGAGCACCTGCAGAGGTACGAGAAGCGAGCGGATCTTGTCGTGCGGCCGGCGAATACGCGGAGGATCCTGTACCTGGGGTTCAACCGGAGGCAGGGGTCCGCGTTTGCGCGGGAGCCGGATCTGCGCATGGTGTTGGCTTCGATCATCAACCCACAGGCGATAGATGCTTCCGTGCCGCGTTTGGGGCTTGAGCGCGCGCTGGTGACCGGGCCTTTTGCACGGGGCAGTCCCTACGCGGATCCGGATATCACCGCGACCCCGGTTTCCTCCGCCATGGCATCGAGGAGGTTGGCGGATCTCGGGTATCGGCGGATCGGGGAGCGGTATCGAGATGCGGCCGGCAGGGTGCTCTCGTTCAAACTCCTGGTCTGTGCTTCGGTCTACGAGGGCGAATTGATCGCCCGTGTCATGCGTGAGGAACTCGAGCGAATGGGCATCGAACTCGAAGTCGAGCCCATCGACGAAAACCGCTTCAGGCGGCTGCTCAGGCAGCCAAGTGGGGACTATGACTTGATTCTGCACGAATGGACTTTCGACGTGGGCGAGGACATCTACGAAGTGTACCACTCGAGAGGTGTGTACAATTTTCTCGGGTATTCGAATCCGAAAGTGGATGAGAGGTTGGAATTAGCAAGATGGGCGGCCTTGCCCGAGAGTCGAATCATGTATCGCCGGGAGGTGCATCGGCTCTTCATCGCCGACATGCCGGCTTTGTTCATCTGGGACACACACGATGTGGTCGTTTTCAGAAGCGATGTCGAGCACGTACCACCCCTGGACCCATACTTCTTGTTCAGAGATGTTCACTTGTGGACGGTGGGGAAGGAGGGAGACGCTTCGTGACGGAGCGGGCCCGCTGGAGCCGTGGTGACTGGCCGCATATCGTGGCCGCCTGGTGGCGTGGAGAGAATGATTGAGGGGTGGACATTGCTGGCCGAAGGGTTGAATGTGCCTGGTTCGAGGTTTGGCAGGCGGGCGGGCTGGCTTGCTCGCTGGTTCGGTCCTCTGGCGCTGATGATCGCCGGGGTTGTCTGGCCTGCCCATGCCCTGACGCCTCTCGAGCGTGATCTGAAGAAGATCGGACGCTACATGAACGACGGCTTTTGTGAGGACGCGCTGCGGCTGGCCACGGATTTGACCAAGACGAAAGAGGGGAATGCCAGCTTCGATGTGCGGTTCAGCATTGTCCAGGCCTACTACTGCCTGTATGACGTGGGGGCCGCGATCGAGGCAGCCGGGTCGTTGAGGCAGGAGGTCACGTTGGACCCCGGCCAGGAGTTGACCTTGAACACCTTCGTGCGGACCAAGGTGGAGACCTTGTTCGGTGAGGTGCGATTGGTTCTCCCGGGCGGAAAGAGCGGCACGGTGGAACTCGAGTTGAAGAAGATCGGGGATCTGGTGGAGCCCACCCTGGAGCCGTTCTACGCATTCGCGAAGAGGCGGCTCGACGAGGGGATGGCGATTCCGGGCAAGATCTATCTCCCGCTGGGCACCTACGAGATCGACCAGGTGGAACGGAGTATCGACGACTTCCGGGGCATAACGTTCGTCATCGGAAAGGAGAAGCTCAGCAAGTGGAAGCGTAGCCAGGTCGGTGACGGGCAGCTCGTCGGGATCGGAGTCATGAACTTCACTGGTTTCGGGGGCCTGGAGCACACGCAACCTGGGGATGATACGAGCTACATCGTGAGCAGTGAGCGGCTGTCGTTCTCTACCACGCCGTATCTCGAGGTGTCCACGACACACTCCATGCGTCTGGGAACCATGGGGATCGTGGGACTTCGATTGGACGGCCGCTTTCGTCCTGCGATGGACTTCCTTGGGGGAGTGGAGGCGACGGAATCGGGGTTCCTGGTGCCGGCTTACTACTCGGGTGCATTGTCCATCCACCTGGCCGTACCAGGTCCCAAGGGGGTCACGGTCAACGCGGGGTTTGGCGTTCGGGGTTCCTATCTCGAGTATGTGCAGTACCTGGCGAATGTGACTATACCTGCGCCGGGGAGTGACGTGAATGCTGAGCCATTGGTCGTCCCGGCCGGTATCGATCTTGGCGCGATGGGTCTGGGGCCTGAGCTGACTGTCGGAACCGGGTGGGCATTCAAGACGGCGAATTCCGGCGTTCAGTTGGGTATCGAGGTGCAGTCGGGTATCACGGTGCTATCTCCGTTGAGGAGGTCGGGCACGGTGCTCTATGCAGGTGGCCCGGAGGAATACGAGTACGAGCTGATAAGCGAAGGGGTGCTGTGGGGTCCGCACGTTGGGGTCTTGTTGTTCATCCGGTCGCCATTCCTCTAGGAGGGATGGGTCCCGCGGAGCGTCCGGGAAGCTGGTTGGGGGGAGAGCGGCTCGGTTATCCGGCGGGTCGTCAGGGCTGGCTCGGAAGAGGGCTCTCGGGTGGCGGCAGGCCAGCGATGAAGCTGGACAGGTACTCTTCGGCTCTGGTAGACTTTTCTCATTCCCGGGCGTGCAAGGGCGCGTGAAAGCGCAGGACGGGCGATGCCTCGAGGTGGTGTCGAGCGTCTGGTAGTTGGTGCTGTGTCCGTGTGGACAAAGTCCATTCAAGCGGTAGGAGCAGGCAGATGGGGCTCGGCAATTTCGTGAAGAGGCTGTTCGGCGGCAAGCCGGACATGGGGCTGTCTCCGGAGCAGAAAGCGGCTCTCGATGCCGCCGGCGCCAAGGATGTGGCCAAGGAGGCTGGTGGCGCCGCGGGAATGGGCCCGCCAGGGGCCAGGAAGGGCGATTTCTGCGAAAAGGGCCACCCGTTGCACCACGGGCAGAGACAGGAGGACTGCTTCGACTGTTTCCTCCTGGGCTTGATGGAGGCCGAGCGGAGCGGGTTGGACGGCGAAAAGCCGGAGACGGTCATCGTCGGAACTCTCGTGGCTCTCAACGGGTTTCATCGTGGGCAGGCGTTCTCCATGGTGATGGCTGAAGACGTCCCCATCATCATTGGGGCGGATCCGGACTGTGACATCGTGTTGTCGGACGAGCGGATTTCCCGGCGGCACCTGTCGATGGTGAGGAGGCAGGGGCGCACGACGGTGAGGGACCTGAACAGCTTGCACCATTCCGCGATGAGGGCCGAGGGGGAACTGCAGTGGTACGTGCTTGACCCCGAGCGTGAATACTGGTTCCGCGATGGGTGCCATTTAATGCTTGTAGACATCGAGTTCTTGTTCCGTGGTTCCGATGAGCAGACGCTCAAGGTGAGTGAGGCCGCCGGCTGATCTGAGCGAACGTTGTTGCAGACACGCGATGTGCAAGGTCGCGTGCGGGAGAGTTTCATGCGGACGTGGAGATGGGGCAGGTTCGTGGCGTTGGGTGCGCTGGTGGCCGCGGTTGCCGGGTGTGGGAGTGGCGCACCTTCCGGCCAGAAAGAGACCGATCCTGCCTTCAGGATGGAAGTCGAGCAGGTCCGATTCGAGCGCCGCGGGGTTTTCCCTTTCGAATTTCTTGTCGGGACCGCGTTCATTCAGTCTGACAAGGTCATTCCTGCCAACTACACCTGGTATCCTGATTCCAAGGCGACTGCGATCCGTATTTTCGAGGATGGTCTCGAGCGCGATGTGCTCACGGTGAAAATGTTCGAGACCTACGGGAAACGGCCCAACGTGCTGGTCATCGCCATGGTTTCGAAGGGGTTGATGGTTGGCCCTGGAGGTGGAACCGACGTCCATCCCAAGCTGCGGGAGGCGTTGAAGATTCTCGTCGAGAAGGGGATCAAGGACACGAAGTTGTACAACCTGGCGGTCGTTTTCTGCTGGGGGAAGGTCGAAAGACGGTATCCGATACTGTCCGACGATGCCGCAGACCAGTACCTGGCCGACATGGACAACCTGGTCTATCCGGGAGATTCCGAAGGCAGCTATATGTCGTGTGTCGAGCCGAATCTTGCAGACCTCGACTGGCTTCAGCGTGCGGATCCCGCAAAAGCGGACGAGGCGACCCGGAAATACGGCACGCTGCCCATGTTCATCAAGGATGACGACGTGGATGGCCGGAACTGGAGGACCAACGTCATACTGCTCACGGATGGCGAGCCATTTCGCGAAGGTCCGCTGGATGTCATGACAGACCTGATCGTCAAGGGGAACTTCGGGTTGTACACGATGGGTGTGCCGGCGAGCCCTGAAGGCGAGAGGGGGTTGGGGCGTCTTCGGAGCTTGTACGAAAGGAAAAAGATGGGCGGGAATTTCATCATGCTCTCCGGGCACGAAGAGCTGCCCAAGGCGTTGATGAAAACGATCGACCGCTGGTTCAACCGGGGCCATGCCTTCGTGGTGGAATACCTGTCGGGTTTCTCGGGCAAGCGGGGAACGACGATTCCGCTCTGGGCAGCCTGGAAGGACGGTCAATACACGTCTCGACAGATCAAGGTCGCCCCGGCCACTTTCAATTTGCCCCTGCACTACGCCCTGATGGCCTTCGTGGTGTTGTTGATTCTCGGCCTGTTCGTCTACCTGCTCTATCACTTCAGGATCTGGCCCTTCCGGGAGAGGGTCCGGGTCGTCGCCTGCCCCGAGGGATGTGGGCACATGATCCCGGAGGACTGGCCCGTCTGTCGCTTTTGCGAATTGAAGGGCGTCTGGGGGCGCCTGATCATTCTCAATGGGGACCGGGCAGGCAGGGTCTACTACCTGAAGAACGACTACTATTCCCTGGGTTCAGGGCGGGACGACGATATCATCTTGACGAATCTCCCGGACTTGCCGGTGCAACCCGCTCATGGATCTGTACACTGGGTGCAGCAGGGGCAGAAGGTCGTGCTGAAGTCCGACAGTGGTCCGCTGTTCGTGGAAAGCAGGGCTGTTACAGGACCCGCTGTCAATTTGAGGTTCGGGGATATTCTGGAAGTGGGCGATGGGGGGGTCTCCGCCGTGCTGTTGCGAGGTGTCGGCAGGACGTTCTGAGGTTCATCAGGACTCGCGTTGGGAGCAAGACGATGGCAGTGATGGTCACTCCTGGAGACACCACGGGCGTAAAGAACTGGTTCAAGAAGCGGCGGCTGTACAAGGACCAGTTGCATGCGGCGCCGGAGTTCAAGAGTATTTCGGGATCTACAAAGGGGCAGGCCGCGTTTGTGGACCGATTGCCCTTCAGGATAGGAAAGGGGGACAACAACCAGCTCGTGCTCAAGGACCCTGCCGTGGCCGGGCTTCACGCTGTTGTGAACAAGAATGCTTTGGGCGGCTATGCGATAGCGTCGGTCAAGCCGAACGAGTTTCCGATTCTTGTCCGGCGATGGGGGAGGTTTCGGCCCACGGGGTACGTGGTGCTGCGGGACAAGACCGTCGTTCGGCTCGGCACGCAGGGACCGCGGATCAAGTACCGCTTTCTTGGAGAGGGGGAGGGGGGTGCAGGGACGCCGCAGCCGCAGGCTCTGTTGCCAGAACAGCAGGTGCGAACCCGCCTGGACCAGATGTTCGCCTCAGGACGATTGGCGGACCAGGACCGGCATTACGTCAAGCAGGCCTCGAGGCACCTGGCCACACTTCACACCTACCGGACGTGGCTGACGCTGGGTTGCTTCTTGCTGATCGCGCTGATAGCGTTCATCGTGGCCAGCCAAGTCATGGTTGGTCAGAAATCTCTCGAGTTGAAGAGCGCCAGGGCCCAACTGAGCGGCCGTTGGGCCTGGAGCCAGGCCGAGGCGAGTGAGGGCAAGGCCGAGGAACGTCCTTCGGACATGGAACTCATGCTGTCGGCAGACCGGACGACAAAGGGCATTCTGGCTGTGATGTCCGCGTTCAAGGTCGAACAGCCATCAATCAACCTGCAATTGGTCAACATGGTCAAGGGAGAGATCGAGACCATGGTGGAACACTTGCTGCGTGACTCCGATCTCGAGGGTTTCCTGGACCGTTACCGGCGTTATCATCCGCAGATCGAGGACATATTCAGGAAGGAGTACCAGCTTCCTCCATCCGCAGCCTATGTCGCCTGGATCGAGAGTGAGTACTACCTGGATGCCGAGAGTGAGAGAGGCGCGCTCGGCATGTGGCAGTTCACGGCGAATACCGCGGAGCACTATGGTCTTATCACGGACAAGGGTGAAGACTACCGGCAAGACTTCCAGCGATCGACTCGAGCCGCGGCGCAGTATCTTTCCGATCTCTTCGCCCAATTCGGGATGGACAGGTTCATGGTCGCACTGGCGGCCTACAACTGGGGGCCGGAGAACGTGTTGAGCGTGTTTCGGCGGAATCGGCTTTGGCAGCCGGCACAGCGGACGTTTCCTTTCATGCTGCAACTCCGGAGGCGAGACGGGACGGCCGAGGTTCCGCTTGAGACCAAGCGCTATGTTCCGCAGTTCTTCGCTGCCAACCTGATAGGGTCAGACATGTCATTCTACTTGGGTCGCTAGCGGCACGGCGGCAAGCGAGGGAGCCATGAGTCTCTACGAGTTCCAGAAAAACCGGGTGTATGGGCTGGTTCTTGGGCTGGTGACGAACAACCAGGACCCCGAGTACCTCGGGCGGGTGAAAGTCAAGTATCACATGCTCGATCAGACGGTGGAGAGCGATTGGGCGAGAGTCGTCTGCTTCTATGCCGGGACGGAACGAGGCAACATCTGGACGCCCGAGGTCGATGATGAAGTCGTATTGGCCTTTGAGCACGGGGACGTGAACTTCCCCTACGTCTTGGGGGCGGTCTGGAACGGCGTGGATGCACCACCGGTCGCGGACAACCCGGACAACAACCTCAAAAGGCTGCGCTCGAGGAGCGGTCACGAGTTGACCTTCGATGACACGGACGGGGAAGAGAAGATCACCTTGATGGACAGCAGCGACAACAATATGATCGAGATCGATGTCAAGGAGGACAAGATCACGATTCAGGCAAAGACCGGAGATATGGACATCCTTGTCCCGGAGGGAACCATCACGGTCAAGTGCACGCACCTCAAGGTCGATTGCAAGAGTTCTGCAACGGTGACATCGGGCGGACCGATTGATGTGCAGGCGAAGAAGGACATCACCGTCAAGACCGACAAGGCGATGACCGCCGAAGCTGCCGAGAAAATCGGGGTCGAGTCGAAAGGAAATGCCGTCAATGTCAAGGCTTCGACCGCTCTCAAGATGGAAGCCACCAATTTCGAACTCAAGGCCTCTGCGACCGGCAAGATGGAAGCCGGGGCCGCGTTGACGATAAAAGGGGCGGTGGTCAATATCAACTGACTCGAGACCGGAGGAGGGTGAACCCCAACGCGCGTTGCTCATAAGGTGAGATGGGCGGGCTTCCGCTGGCGTACCAGCCGGCGCACAGGGGCGACGCGAACTGTCGGGGTGGACCGGGAGGCTGGGCGGTCGTGTCACAGGAGAGAGGAAAAAGTGCACAACAGCCTCAGAGTGACACAGCCCTTCTCAAGGAGAACGCTCCGCCGGGCGGCATTCCGGAGAGTGTCGCGCGTTGGACGGATCGCGCTTCGCCTGGCGTCGTGGGTTCGTCTGTTCCGCGCGACCCGACCAGCCAGGGGCCGTGCATTCGGTCGCGGCGCGTCGGGCTATGGTAGCTGGAACGAGATCCCGCCGGAGGACGTGGACGATGTGATGACACTCGTTCCCGACCCGGAGTCGCCGGAACCACCCGATATGCCCGGGCAGGGGCATTTGCGGCTTCCTTGCAGCAAGAGGATGCAGCGGGAGACCGGGCCGGGAATCCCCGTCGGAGCCAGGCGGCACCTGCTATCAGAATTGCTCGATCCGAAACTCGAGGAGAGGTTGCCTTCAGGGCACTGGAGCCCGCCGTCCTGGTTTCGGATGGACCACAAGTATGGTGCGGGCTATCCGCAGGTATGGATGATGGATACCGAGACCAAGTCTCCGGAACGGCCCTACCTCTTGAGGCTGGACCTCGCGCGCATACTGCCCGAATCCGACGAGCCGATCGAAGAGAAGTTCGTGACCAGCCCCCTGAGAACCGACGGCCCCCAGGAGACGGAGAAGATCGCTCCGCCCTTGTTTGCACCGTTGTACCGGGCCGCCCTGGAGAGGCCGACTGTGCGTGCGTCGAGGCTGCCGTGGCTGGAACCCCCCAGGTTCGTTGGCGCTATCGACGCCTGCTCGTCTGGGGAGGCCGCCCTGGCTGTCGAGCACCTGTCGCGCGTGCCTGACACGGTAGAGGCAGAAGTCCCTGGAGGTAGGAACCATGGCTAGCTTGGGTGGGATCGACCCTTCGAGGGGTGTCCCAATGACGCACCGGCGTATCGCCGGACGAGGTTACCAGTGGGCTGGCGCGAGCGCGAGAAGTCAACGTGTCGGTTTCTTGGTGTACACACAGTTCGCTCACGCAAACATCACGCGGTATCCCCCACCCGCTTCTTCCAACACGATCGAGTCATCTGCTCCCTGGATAGACGCTCCGGTCAAGGACAAGTTGATTCTGCTAGAAGCAGTAGTGTGGGACAAGACCCTCGGCGGAACGCGATGGCGTGGCAGTCGGTCGTCGATACGGTGGCGACTCGTGCGGGATGATGATGTGACGAACGATGTGCAGGACGGTGCTGGCGAGCCTCAGCAGCCCGAGTTTCCGGACGGGATGGGGAGTCCAACCAGTCCTGGCGGTGGTGGCGGTCCTGCGCGCGGGGAATCGGGTCGGGGAGGGGCGATGGGCGGTTCCGGGGAGGGCGGTTCACCGGGCGGTGGCGATGGAGGTGGCGCAGGAACGCCTGGTCGGCCTGGGGGGGGATCCGGGGGCATGGGGGGCTCGACCGGTGGGGGGGGGATCGGTGGTCCGCCCGGAGGCCACGGTTCGGGCGGAAGTGGTGGCAGACCAGGAGGGGGCGGTCGTTTTGGCAACTCTGGCCGCGGCGCCGGCAGCAGCGGCCGCGAACGCGAGGACCGGGATCGAGAGGACCGTCAACGCGGCGGCCGCGAACGCGAGGACCGGGATCGAGAGGACCGTCAACGCGGCGGCCGGGAACGAGAGGATCGAGAGCGAGAGGACCGAGAACGAGAGGACCGCGGTCGTCGTGACCGGGAGCGCCGGGGTTTTCCCGACTTCCCCGTTCTGCCCGATTTTCCCGAGCTGCCTGGGCAGCCCGAACCGCCGGAGCATCGCGTGCCGGGAGGGGGTGGGGGAGAGGATACCGGGGGAGGAAGCGACGAGCATCCCGGCTTCAAGATCTTGATTGACGGCAACGAACTACCGGAAGACGTGAAGGAGGACGTGCGAGAGATCCTGGTCAAGTCCCACGTCGACAGGGCGGACGCATTCTCCGTTCGAATGACCGGGCGTCTGGCCAAGCACATCGACTCGAGCCTGTTCCCGTTTGGAGCGAAGGTGGAGATCCAGCTTGGCCATGCAGGGAAGACCGAGAAGGTGATCGAAGCGGAGATCACCGCCTATTACGTGGAATATGGCGAGAAAGGGACCGCGTTCACCTTCCGCGGGCTGGACCCGTCCCACCGGTTGCGCCGGGGTGCGCACCACGGAGCCTACGCCGAGAAGTCGGACGCCGACGTGTTCCAGGACCTGGCAGGCGACTCCGGGCTGAGTCCCGTGGCGGACTCGACACCTGGGACCTACGGAGCGGTCATGCAGTTGGGAGTGAGCCATCACCGGCTGCTCGAGGAGCGTGCCTTGAGGTTGGGGTATCGCTACAACGCCGCGAATGGACAGATCGCATTCGTCAAGCCCACGTTCGAGCCTTCCGGTTTGACGTTCGAGTATGGCAAGGAGATCCATGCCTTCGACGTGGTTGCGGACATGAGCCGTGTGCCCACGGTCGTGCAGGCCGTCGGTTGGGATCCCTTCGCCAAGGAGCAGGTAACGGCCGAAGCGGCTCTCGGGGATGAGTGGTGGCCCCCGGAGAACGACCAGTTCGGACCCAAGGTCGGTGACGCGGCCTTCGGCGAAGGACGGGTGATTCTGGCTGACCTTGGGCCTGTGAGCGAGGCCGAAGCCACGACGATCGCCCAGGGCTACTTCGAGCGGAAGACCGAGGAGTTCGTGTGTGGGCCGTTGACCATCTGGGGCTGTCCGAAGCTCAAGGTCGGAACACTGGTCACGTTGACAGGGATGGGTGAAGCGTTGGGGGGGACATATCTCGTTCGCGGGCTGACCCATTTCTACAACGAGGACGGGTTCTATACCAGGGTCGATCTCGTTTGCAACTGTTTCTGATATCGTCCCGGGCCGGCGACGGGAACCAGGGCGTGCCCTCGAAGGCCCGTAGGAAAGAGGAGAGGAAGAAACCATGCCACCTCAGACACGCGTCGGCGACATTGCAAAGGCACCCATCGACGGTCACGGGTGCCCACAGTGCCCACACCCCGTCGAGGGGCCGGCCACGGTCGGGTCCCCCAACGTGCTCGTGAATGGATCGCCCGCGATGCGGCTGGGTGACGCAGGGGTGCATACAGCCTGTTGCGGACCCAACAAGTGGAATGCCGTCATGGGTTCCGCGACCGTGATGATCAACAAGCGTCCCGCGGTACGAAAAGGGGACATGACGGTGCACTGTGGTGGCGTCGGCTTCACCGTCGAGGGTAGTCCGGACGTCATCGTAGGAGGCTAGCGGAGCGATGGGCGCATACCGGTTCAAGGTTGCCCTGGTGGCATCGGAGACAGAAGGCAACCTCCTGTTGCAGAGAGAACTCCTCAACCTGGACTACCATGGCGTGCCAGCCTCCGTTGTGGGTCTCGAGTCTCTTGTGCGGGACCCTGAAGCCCGCCGGAAGCTGGTCCTCGAGGATCCCCGGCTCGTCGTGTTCATGCCATCGTCAGCGGGAGAGCAGGCCACATCCGGTGCGGTCGCCACCGCTCTTGCCGCCGAGGGGCACACCGGGTTCCGGGTAGTGGCGCAGCTTGTCACCTGGACGCCTGCGCGCCTGCTCCTGTCTCTCCATGACGGGTTGGACGGCGTGGTGGCCCTGAAAGCTCCCGAGGGACTTGTTCCCCTGGTCCGCTGCATCCAGGACGGGCCATCCCCGGAAGGACTCCGCGGGGTGACCTGGCGCGCAGCGGACGGCCGGATTGTCGTGTCTCCCCTCGAGGCCCCGGGCGACGTCTGGGTCCGGCACGGGCTGTACGAGTGGGAGCCGCGTCGCATGCTCGATACCGGCGTGGCCCCCCTCCTGACGAGCGTGGCCTGTTCCGGATCATGCCCCGGCTGCGCGGCCGGACATCCAACGACGGCCCACATATCCGATCGATCGCTGTGGGTGGGGCACCTGGTGCAGGAGATGGAAGCCGCCTATCGTCGTGGCTGTCGTCTCTTCGTCGTGCAGTCTCCCTGTCCGCTGGGCGTGGACGCCCGTATCGACCCCGAGTGGACCACCCTACTTGCCGCCCGGCTGCAAGAACTGGGATGGAATGACATCCAGCTTTTCGTCAAGGTGCTGAGTGACGAGGTGACCCCCGAGTCGGTGGCCGCGTTGCGCAGTATTGGGGCCGTTCGTGTGTCCGTCCGCCATCGGCTGACCTTGCCGGGTGCGCAAGGGGACACCTGGCGCAGCGACGAGCCGGAGGACCAGGCAGCCGAAAGGGAAGGGGAAAACGGTTCCGAGGAGGATGACACGATCGGAGCGCTGCTGGACCAGGTCTGGTCCGAGGACGTGGAATCCCGGACATCCGTGCTGGAGAGGGCGCTCGATCTGCTTCATGCCGGAGGTTTCGTGGCCGAGTGCCACCTGTTGGCGTGGCGCCCGGGCCCGGCCGTGGAGGAACTGCAGGAGCTTCTGGACTGTATCCGGAAGTACCAGCCCCTGCCGTTTCGCTGGGTGTGGTTGCCCTCCCACAGGAATGTGTGGCCGCTCGAGGATTCCGCGGGAGCCGGGGAGAAAGGTCAGGCGGATGTGGCCACCCTGGGAGAGCCGGCCCGGCTGTCCGGAGATGGTCCCGGCGTGCGCGCGGACAGCAACGGCCATCAAAGGGATAGCGAGTGGCGTGACGGGGCGTCTCCCCTCACTCCCGCGGGACGATTGCTCCAGGTCATCGGTGCGCGCGGCGCCCGATTGAGTCATGCAGCCCGCCCGCCCTTTCGGGCGCTCGCAGACTACCTCTACGTCCGGCGGTTGTTCGAAGACAGGTACGGGAACGAACGTGACGAACGACGCATCACGGCAGAGCGTCTTGCCGCCTTCGACGCCGCGGCTCGAGTGGCTTCCGAAGCCCTGTTGAACCTCTCCGACCGTCTTCTCGAGGCCGTTCGGTGGGGAGCCATCGACGGAGGCACACCGGACGAAGAGATCGTGCGCGAAGTCGACCGGCGGTGGGCGAGGCATGCGCCTCTCTTTCGACGTCTTGACGATCAGCGGGAGGCCCTCGAGCGGACTTCAGCGACCCTGGACGCGCGTCCCTCGTCGCATGACACCCCGGAGGAGGTTCCGCGGCGTGCCCTGTCGGACGTGGACCGCGGCATCCGGTGGACCTCGACGGGACACGAGGCCTGCTGGGCCGACGCGCCGATGGACCAGGAACTTCAGGGGGCCTGGTCGGGGCATGGCATTGCCCCCGGACCGGTCGGTCGTGTCGGCGTCGCCGGCGGCGCGCTGACGTCCCGCCTCCTGTGGGCCGGCGCCGGTCTGGGTCTCTCCGCCGGCGCCGGCGTCGCCGCTGCGCGAGCGGCTCCGGCTGCCGGGCTCACCATGGCCGCGGGACCGGAAGTCGTGGCCAAAGCTCGAGCTGCGGACGCTGCCGTGCCGGGCCCGGGAGCAGGACCCGGAATGGCAGCGGCCGCTGTCGCAGCCGCAGCCGTGGCCGTGGCCGTCACGTCTGCTGCGGCCGCGCGTCCAGGTGCCGCGGCGCCAGCAGGCGTGGCAGCACCATCAGCGGCGCCACCTGGGGCTGCCCCCGTTGTGCCTGCCACGGAAACGCCGGCCGCTGCACCTGGGGTCCCGCCACCCGGGGCGGTGGAAGAGGCGCAAAAAGCACCGGCAGTGCCCGGGGCTCCCGAATCCGCCGGAGCACCGGGACTCGAGGCGCCGGCCGGTGAGGCGCCTGGCACCGTGGAAACGCCCGCTGGTCCCGTGGAGGAACCCAGCCGGGCTGGCGTGGCGGCCGTCGCGGCTGGCGCCGCAGTCGTGGCTGCCGGGGCCGCTGCTGCCGCCGCAGCCACGAAGCCCGCCGGAGAAGCTCCGCCGGTTGCGCCCGTTTCGCCCGCGGAGGAGGAGAAGGCCGCAGAGCCGGAAGCCGTTGCTCCTGGCGAAGAACCCGCCGCCGCCGCGGAGAAGCCCGCCGCCGCGGAGAAGCCCGCCGCCGCCGGAGATGAGCCTGGTCCGGAGGAGAAACCGGGCGAAGCACCAGCGGAGGAAGAGGGGAGTGCGGAAGAGGCGCGCGAAGAAGCCCCGACCGGGAAGCCTGCCGGTGAGGCGGAAGCCGCGGGCGGCCCGGCGGCTTCCGATGCGGCGGAGAAGGCCGGCGCTGGGGCCGCGGCCGCCGCGGCCGCCGCGGCCGTAGCGGCCGGAACCGCTGCCGGGGAGCCCGGGGAAAAGGCCGAGGAGCCTGCGGAAAAGGCCGAGGAGCCTGCGGAAAAGGCCGAGGAGCCCGGGGAAAAGGCTGGGGAGCCTGCGGCGGGAGAAGCTGAGAAAGAGGCACCGAAGGACGCTGAGAAAGAAAAAAGGGAAAAGGAGCAGGCTGAAAAAGCGCGTAAGAAGGAGCAGGCGGAAAAGGAACAGGCCAAGGCCGACAAGGCAGCGGCGGAGGAGAGGAAACGCAAGGCCCGCGAAGAGAAGGAGAAGGCCGCTGCTGCGGAGAAGGAGAAGGAAAGAGCGGCGGCAGCGTTGGCAGCGGCGAAGGAGGTTGACGCCGCGGCCAAGGCTGCGGCGGCCAGGGCCGGCTTGAAACCGCGGATAAGTCCGGAAGCGGCGGAATCTCCGCCGGACATCAGCGCGGACGCGGACGCAGACGCCGTCGAGATTGCGGGACCTGCTGGCGAAGCGCTCGAGAAGGCCAAGAAGGCGATAGCCAAGATCCGGGGACTTGCGGCCGAAGCGGCCAATGACAAGAGTGGCGAGAAAGCGGCTCAACTACCCAAGGTTGCGGCCGAAGTCGCAGCCGCCGTGGCAGCGGCCGCTGCTGCGGTCATGGCGACTGCCGGGCCGGACGGTGTGCCGCAACTCGAGGTCAAGTTCAAGGACCGACGGCCCGGGGAGGAGGCGTTGCCGGTCGAGGAAGGGCCAGCCGGAGAGGACGCGGAAGCAGGTGCTGAGCTTACTGACAAGGCCGGGAAACGACCGGCGCGGCCCGGCGAGCGGCCTGGCGGGCCGGGCGGCGCTCCGGCGGGGGGCGGTGCTGCTCCGGATGGCAGGGACGATCGCAGGCCCCGGAGGCCGGGGGGCGGCCCCAAACCGCCCAAGGACCCGCCCGACCCTATGCGCCCCAGGCCGGACGCTCCGGACGATCCGTTCCCGAATTCGCCCCCTGCGCCGACCACCCTGCCGGCCCTGGACCTGTCCAACCCGAAGATTCCGGGCATCTTCGCCATGCTCGTGAAGCTGAACTTCATGTCGAAGTTCATCATGGTCCCCACGAGTTTCGATCCGTCGGCCCTGTGCATGTACAATCCAGGGGATCCGCGTTTCGAGATCGGTGACCTGGCCGCCCTCGCGATGAGTCTGATCAAGTGTCCGAGTCCATTCAAGATTCACGTGGACACCGCCGTCAAGATCGGCATGCAGTACGAGGCCTTCATCGACGACACGTCGAGAGGTATCATTCTCGCCTGGCTCCTCGGGTCGTTGACGACCAAGTTCATGAACGTGATGATCAACGGTCCCATCGGGATCCTGACCCCGGGGGGGATGATGGCGGGACCTACCTGGAACGGGATCATCATGACCATTCTGGGTATCCCCTGGGGGGTTCGTCCGACGCTGGACAACATTCTGTCCATCATCGGCGGGTTCAAGCTGGCCAAGGCGATCTGCCAGGGGCTCTGTGACGGCTACGTGGCCTGGTCCAAGGGCTACAGCCACCAGTTGCTCGTGTTTCCCACCGGCGCGGCGTCTGTAGGCACCATGATCCCCTGTCCCAACATCCCCATCCCGCTCATCCTTGGAACCTCGGCCGCCGAAAGCATGGTGTCGGCCAATACCCTCAAGGGCCTCATGATGGGAAATGCCGGCGCGGGCAACCACGTGGAGGCCATGTGCGATTCGTTCGCCAAGGCCTTCCAGGTCATGTTCCTGCTTTGGAAAGCGACCAACCTCATCATGCTCGTCATCGGCGCGGGGGGAGGCGCACCCGCGCCATTCCCCGGCCCGGTGGCCGGCGCCATCGGTTCGGGGGGGCTCATCCTGGGCATGCCTGTCCTGTGATTGCCGTTCAGCCTTGCCGTCCGGCTCGTTCAGCTCAGAAGCGCATCTGGGCTTCCATTCGTGTGCTTCCGGCAGACCTGCGCCGTCCTCCGAACTTCCTGTCCCTTCGCCATCCCTGCAGCCCTGGCCGCCGGTTTCGGAGCAACAAATCCATTGCGGCTCCGGTCGCCTGTGGTATGCTCGTCTGCCAGGTCGGTCCGGCCGAGGAGTCGGAAGCGGGCCTCGAGGTGGTCATCCCGGAACGCTGGCACAGGAGCCGGGAGAGGCACGGCTGGTGTCGGACGTGGGTCTCGGGACCGTCATCCAGGGGTAAGCGTCGTGGGGCCATCGACAGCGAAGAGTCCTGACATGAACGGGGATCGGCGGCTGCCGGTCCTGGTGTTCCTGTTCTTTCTGACCTTTTTCGGCTATTTCTACAACGGCGGCGGGGGGAACCCGACCACGCGCCTGAACCTGACTCGGGCCATCGTTGATCGAGGCACGCTATACGTCGATCGGATCGGGTTTCCGTCGGACGACCAGATCCATATCAACGGCCACGTCTATACGAGCAAGGCCCCCGGCACCTCGTTGCTGGGCGTCCCGGCCTGGGCGGTGTTTCACACCACGGCCAGGCTCCTGGGGCTTGATTCGCCGTTCTTTCGAAATTTCGTCGTGCACCTGACCACCATCGTGACTGTCGGAGTGCCTTCTGCCCTGGCCATGACCGCCATGTTCCTGATCCTCGTGTCGCTGGGCGTGGGACCTCCTCGAGCTTTCTTCTCGACAGCAGCGGTGGGGATCGGAACCACCTTCTTCCCGTATGCGACCATGTATTTCGGCCACTCTCTAGCCGGCTCGCTGGCGTTCCTCTCCTTCTTTTTCCTCTATCGTGCCGCGGAATCACGGAAGAAGGGGGAGGAACCGGGACGGCGCGTGCTCTGGGCCGCCTTGCTCGTCGGCGCCGCAGTCATCACCGAATACCCGGTGGGTATCATCGCCTTGCTCCTGACCGGGTATCTCTTCTGGACCCGGCCATCTCGGCGTGAAGTGTGGTACTGGTTCGCCGGTGGAGGTGTCGCCGTGGTCGTGCTCGCTGCCTACAACACGTTCGCATTCGGCAGCCCCTGGGCGCTGAGCTATCTCAACTACGCGCATGCGGCGAGAAACACGTTTCCCCAGCACAGCAAGGGATTCGCAGGCGTCACCTGGCCCAGGTGGGACATCTTGAAAAAGATACTGTGGAGCGACGAACGCGGGATCGTCTGGTTCAGCCCGGTGCTCATTCTCGCCGTCCCTGGCCTGGTCGCCCTGTGCGTGCGGAAGCGCAAGGCCGTGGCGGAAGCGGTGGTGATCGGGATGATGGCGGTTGCCTACCTGGCGTTCAACGCGGGGTACGGGGATTCCATCCGGTATTGGGGCGGCGCCAATTCGGCTGGTCCCCGTCATCTCATCCCCACGTTCCCGTTCCTGGGGCTCGCCCTGGGCGCATTCTTCGCCATCCTTCCGTTGGCGGGGGTCGGGACGAGAGTGGCGCGGGCCGCCGGGACGCTCCGCCGGTACCTGGGAGACCGGGGAGAGAGTTCCGTCGCTCGTCGTGTCCTTGCCGGCAGCGCCGCCACTTCCTGGGTGCTCGCCACGACGCTGCTCTCGTGGGTCGCCGTGTGGGTGGCCGTCCACTCCATGGCCACCTGCCTCGCCGTGACCGCGGTCATGCCGCAGGTCCCCATGCTCTACAGGAAGCCTCTCGAGCAGTTCATCTTCCCCTATTTTCTCCAGGGACGGCTGTCGGTGCACAGGGGCGGTATCATCGGCAGGGCCTTGGTCACAGGAGATTCGATCGCCTACAACCTGGGAAAGGTCGCCGGCATCCCCGGAAGCTGGTCCATGATTCCCCTGTACCTCGCCGCCATCGTCATCGTCTACCTGCTCCTTCGTTGGTGGCGGGACTCGGGGCTCTTCTCTCGACACCAGCTTCGGGTTGTCACCGCCGGTGTCGTGCTCGGGGCTGTCGCCTTGACCACCGGGTCATTGGTCTACCAGCGTGCCCATGCGAAGCCTCTCGAGGGCCCCGGTGTGTTCGCGGCCTACTATCACGGCACCAGGTGCTCCGGAAGGCCCGTGTGGGTGACCAGGGAGAACGACTTCAGGTTCCGTTTCCAGAACGAAGATATTCGCCCGCACCCGTCGAAGTTCTGTGCGAAGTGGCGATCGTTCCTGGATGTGCCCGAGACCGGTGAGTACGCTTTCCGGATCGCCGGCGCCGAGTCGCATCTCACCATCGACCAGGTGGATGTCGTCGTGCTGCCGAAGAGACAGAGGCAAGCTGGGGGGGAGGTCTTCCTCCAGGCGGGGCTCCACGAGATCGAGATCGAGGCGGTGATGACGATTCTCAACAGCCGATTCACCGCCGCCTGGCGTCCTCCGGGCGCGCGGCGGTTCTCGGACATCCCCGCCTCGAGGCTGAGCACGCCGGGCTACTGATGAAACGCGCGATCGAGGCTTTCCACATTCCCGCGTCGGGGGGCTGGCTTGCCGGAGGGGTGGTTTGCGCGGACCGGCCGGAAGGCGTTCGATGCCGGCCCTCCCGCCGCCGCGATTTCGTGGTATGCGGACCCGTCTCGCGCGGGCGGGTGGCAATGCAATCGCGCCTGGGCTATAGTGCACGACCTGGGCCAACAAGACTTCTTGGACGAGTGGTGGGGTCTCATGCGGACGCTACTGATTGTAGGCGTATCCGGCGGCTCCGGGGCAGGCAAGCACCTTGTCATCCACGACTACCTGGTGCCCGCCCTGGGCCATTCTGCTCGAGTCATCGAGCACGACTGGTACTACCGCGAGTTCGAAGACCTGTACCGGATGCAGGGGGTCAGCTCCAGGGCCGACATCAACTACGACCGGCCGGACGCCTACGAGAACGAACTGCTCGTCCACCATCTCAAGCGTCTCGTGGCAGGCGAAACCGTTGAAATACATCGCTACCGCAAGGGAGTCGGGCTGAGGGAGATCGAGCCCGTGCGGATCGAGCCGCAGGAGGTGATCATTCTGGACGGCATGATGCTTTTCGCCGTGCCCGAACTGGTGCGGCAGGTCCACCTTCGTGCCTACGTGCATGCCAGCGACCAGGTGCGGCTGCAACGGCGGGTCCGGCGGGACATCGCCTTCTCCACCGTGGACGAGAGCGTCATCCGTTTCCAGCGGGACGTGTTGCCAGCGCACAGGCGGTACGTGGAGCCCTCGGCGGTCCATGCCGGGTACATCCTGGTAAACAGTCGAGATGGGTGTGCGCCCGAAGGGATCCAGGAACTCGTGAGCGGCATCGATGCCGCACTCAGACGCCGGCGAGGCTCGTAGCCTCCAGGCATCCCTCGGCTCGCTCCCTCCTTCCCGGGGAGCCCCGAACGATGGATGGAACGCGACTCGCGGGATGGTACCTCGAGGAGGTTCGCATGGGCAGTGGCAAGACAGGTATCTGGGTCGCAGCAAGCCTGGTCTTCGGATTCGTCGCCGGTGCCATGGTGACCAGGGCCTCGTACCATGACCTCGAGCAGGAGCTGGCCCGTGTGCGCGAGGAACGCGATCAGGCCAGGCAGAAGGAGGGGCAGCGGTTGGCAGCCCCCATGGCCTCGGGACTGCGCGCATGGCTCGAGAACCCATCCCGGAAGGCGCCAGGGCAGGGCCAGCGAGGCGCCGGGCAGAAGCCGGCCAGGGAACCGGTACCGTCCGAATCCAGTGCCGTGGCCGAGACGGCCTCTCCGCTTCCCGTCACGGGTGATCGGCGGGACGAGAACAGGGACGCGGACTCGGTCGAGGAGCGATTGGCCCTGGCGACCGACACCTGGCGATTGAGAAGCGCGCAGGCTCGAGCCGGATTCCTGGAGGCCGTCCATCCGGACGAGGACCAGGTTGCCGCCCTGGACGCCCTCGTCGAGAGAATGAACGAAGAGGTCCAGGCCGTGGTGGAAGAAGCGCTCGAGTCGTGGGACCCGGAAAGCGGGATCGAGAGACGCGATGTCGTCGACCTTGGTGTCGCGTTGGGGTCGGTCTACCAGGAAGTGGACGACGAGTGGCGCCAGGTTTTGACCGAGGAGCAGTATGAACGAGCGCGCGACGTGGACTTCGATGTCTTCACGCAGCTTGATCCCGAGGTCATGCTGCCGCTCATGGAACGGCTGACAGGTATTCAATGACGATCCATGCGGTTGCAGACAAAACGGCCAGTCCGGTCGTCGAACAGCGCGGGAGACGCTGGCGCGAGGTGCCTGAAGCCGGCGTGCGGCTGCTTGTCGCGCACGACCAGGCCACGGGCAACGCGCGCGCGAGTGGCGATCGGCATTGGCCCGCGGCAACGGGCGGTGTTGGCGGCCGGCAAGCGCCCTGGTCGAGCCTCGAGCCGTTGCCGGATGGCCCGGGGTGCCGGCGGGACCGCGCGGACAGGAAGGCGTTTAGATGATTGGCCCCACACCGTTTCGGGACATGCTTCTGGTCGCCTGGTTCGAACTCAAGGAGATGCTGCGTACTCGGCGCGCCCTGGTGGTCATCGCCCTGTACCTGCTCGGCGGGCTCGTCGCGTCTCGAGTGTTCGTGGGTGTCATCGGGAGGCTGGAAGATGTGGCCGCCGACATGCTCCAGACGACACGTACCGCGACGCCTGGCGCGCTCACGCGCCAGGTCCTCCACAGCGACGCCTACCGGGAGGCGCTGGTGCGTCTCTTTCCCAACAGGAATGTCGCCGATTTCCTGTTGGGACTGCCGCCCATCGTGCTGTTCTTCGCCTGGAGTTCGCTGGCCTTCGTGCCCTTCCTCATCATGATGACCGCGGCCGACACCGTGACCCAGGAGGTGCAGGACCGTGGCATCCGATTCGTGGTGATTCGGACCGGCAGGGTCGAATTCGTGTTGGGGAAGTATCTCGGCCAGGCCCTGTTGATGAGCTTCGTGGTGTTGTTGACCGGATTCGTCTATCTCGCCGTGGCCTGGCGAGGCCTGCAAGGGTTCGAGTTCTGGCCCACGCTGGACGGCATCCTCATATTCTGGCCCCGGATAGTCGTGTATGGTTTCGCGTTCGTTGGCCTGGCTGGTCTGTGTGCCATGAACGCGCGGTCGGCAGCGGTAGCTCGTGCCCTGTCGTTCGTCGGGTTGACCGTGTCGTGGGTCTTGGGAGAAATGGCCTACAGGTGGAGCGACGGGATCTTTGGCGCAGCGTGGACCGCCATCGGCTTCCTGGTGCCGTTTTCGCACAAGGCGGCGCTCTGGCGTCCCGGTGTCGCCGGGGTCCTGCCGGAGTGTGCCGTTCTCGTCGCGCTCGGTCTGGTCTACCTGTCGGTTGGCCTGGTCATGTTCCGGAGGAAGGATCTGTGAAGTCCTGGTGGCCCGGTGAACGCGGCACGTGCGTGAGGTCCTCTCGATGTCCGGGTTCTGTCGCCTCGAGAGGGACAGGTCTCTTGCGACGCGCGTCGATGGGGGGGGCGGGGTCATGACCGGCGCGCTCGCCCCGATCGCCCTGTCATTACGGGGCGTGACCAAGCGTTTCGGCGCCATTCGAGCCCTGGATGGCGTCGACCTGGAGGTGCCTCGAGGGGCGGTCTTCGGCCTGGTGGGGCCGAATGGCGCAGGGAAGACCACGACGTTCGGCATCGCCTGCGGGTATGTCCGACCAGACGGCGGCACGGTCGATCTGTTCGGCGAAGGACCGTTCGATCCGTCGAAGCACCGTGGCCGGGTCGCGGTGTTGCCCCAGGACGCCCAACTCGGCCGGGACATCCCGCTCCTCGACCAACTCGTCTACTTCGCCAGGCTCCAGGGTCTGGGAAAGCAGGAGGCGCGGAGCCAGGCCGGGTGGGCACTGGAACTGGCCGGCGTGACCTCGAGGGCGCGCGCCCGCAGCCGCACCCTTTCCCACGGCATGCTCAAGCGGGTTGCTATCGCCCAGGCCTTCATCGGGGAGGCGGAGTTGGTCCTGTTGGATGAACCCACGAGCGGCCTGGACCCCGTGCAGGCCGAGCGTATCCGCGAGCACATCGTTGCCCAGCGGCACGATCGCACCGTGGTCGTGAGTTCGCACAATCTCAACGAGATCGAGGCAGTGTGCGACCACGTGGCCATGATCGACCATGGCCGGGCCGTGCTGGCCGGGACCGTGGCCGCGATAACCGGCAAGAACGAGGAAGTCCGCATCACGCTGGCCGAGGGCCCCGTCCCCCTGGACATGGTGAAGACCGCGCTCGCCGGCGATTCGGTCGACTGGGACGAGGCCTCGAGGACCCTGGTCATTCGTTTCGTGTCCAGGCCGGGGCGGGGTGCCGAGGACGTCATCGGGCAGGCGTTGCGAACCCTGCTGGGACACCATGCTCGCATCTCCCAGGTCGTGAAGGGACGGTCGCTCGAGCGGACGTACCTCGAGTCGAGTTGACGCAGGCGCCGGACCGGTCGTTGCGGTGCGGACCGGACGTCAAGCCGCGGGAAGACGCTGGTGGGCGAATGCGCGGGCTGTTGGCCTGGCCGGGGCGAGTCATCGACGTTCTGCCGTTCGTTCGAGAGGGAGTAGACATCACGTGGCACTGCTCAGGCACATCGGGATCGACGTTGACGGCGTGCTGAGGGACCTGGCGACGCCGTTGATCCAGGTTTTCGAGCGGGAGCACCCGCGCCTTGCCGGCCGTCATGTCCCGGTGGAGCAGTGGCCGGCGTGGTCCGGGTTCGAGCAGTACTTCCCCCCGGGGGTCGATCTCGCCGCCCTGACCGCGGCCCACCTGGAGGAGATATGGGTCGGGGCCCCGGCCTATCCGGACGTGGCTGCCTTTGTCGCCGGGGTACCCCGGGAATGGGTCATCCACATCGTCACGACCCAATTGAGCGATGTGACCGCGGGTTATACCCGGGAGTGGCTGGATCGGCACGGGATTCGCGTGCCCGACGATCGGTTTCACGTGACCGCCCGGAAAGGGGAGGTGCCGATCGATCTGCTGCTCGACGATGTGGCCGGCAACCTGGAAGCGGCTCGAGAGAATGGCATTGTGCCGGTGTGTCGTGACAGGCCCTGGAACGGCGACTGGACGGGGCTCAGGATCGCCGCGTTGCCCGACCTGTTCCCTCTCGTGACGCGCATCGAGGCGGGATAGCGGTTTTGCTTGTGATTCCCAGGGGTGAATGATAGGTTGGCCGGGAAAACTGGACCGGTCAGGCGGAGCACGGGAGGACTTCATGGCGCTCGGACATCCGAAAGGGCTGTTTCCCCTCTTCTTAATCGAGATGTGGGAGCGGCTGGCCTTCTACACGATGTTGGGCATTCTGCTGCTGTACGCCACGGACATCGAGCGGGGGGGGCTTGGATTGCCGGCGGCGCAGGGGAACGAGATATACGGGCTCTACCTGGCGTTCGTCTATTTCACCCCGTTCATTGGGGGCTTGGCGGCGGACCGTTTCCTGGGCTTCCGGCGCGCCGTACTGGGTGGTGGCCTGTTGATGGCCTTCGGTCTCTACCTGATGGGGACCCCGGGCTACACCACCTTCATGGTCGGCCTGGCGTGCGTCATCATCGGCAACGGCTTTTTCAAGCCCAACATTTCGGTTATGGTGGGCCACCTCTACGAGGCCGGAGACCCGAAGCGGGACGCCGGGTTCAACATTTTCTACATGGGGATCAACATTGGCGCGTTCGTGGCGAACCTGCTGGCGGCGTCGGTGCGCAACCAGCTTGGTTGGTTGTGGACTTTCCGGGTCGCCGGGACCGGGCTGCTTGTCGGCGTGATCATCCTCCTTCTCCACTGGAAGCTGCTCGAGCGGGCCGACCGCAGGCCGGCTCCAGACCCGGAAGACACGCCGTTCAGCACGGTTCTGCTGAAGATCCTGCTCCCCGCGTTCGGCGTCGGCATCCTGGGGTACATCATGGCCTCGGTCTACCTCGGCGACGATTTCCCCGTGCGTCCGGCGGTCTGCGGGTTCCTGGCAGGCATGATACCGGTGATCGTGTTCTTCGTGCGGCTCGGGCTCACCGCCAAGGAAGACGAGCGTCCCGGGCTCCTCGCCCTGCTGCCAATCTACGTGGCAGGGGGTACCTTCTTCATGATCCTCCACCTGAACGGCAGCGCCATGACGCAGTGGGCCCGGGACAACACCGATCGGCAGACGGGGGCCGTGCCCGCGGCCATGAAGCAGGAAGCGTTTCCCCAGTACTACGTCAATGCGAAGCCCGACACACCCCGGCCCGATCCCCGGAGCCTGCTCGTGGTCGAGTCGCCGGCGGTGGCTCGCATGTTCGGCCTCCAGCGAATGGACCTGAAGTCCGTGGAAGTCGCAGCATCGACCGCTCCTGATGTGACCGTCCTCGACGTGCGGGAGAACGCCGGTGTTCCCGACACCATCCAGCGTCGCAGCGTCGATGTTTTCGAAAACGGTGTGGTAACCGTCGAGGAGGAGACCGGAGGTCACGGGGAGAAAGTCCTGTCCGTCTCCGTGCCCGACGGCGCGAAGCCCTTGAAGCGCGTGGCGTTTCTCCGCGAGGTGGAGGGCCGGCGCATTCCCCTCTACGTTGTCGACAGGGATACCTATTCCGCCATCTACGATGGCTACCGCGAGCGCTACGGCCACGAACCCGAACTGCTCGAGCCCGGGGAATTCCTGCACGTGGCCAACCCGGAGATCTACCAGAGCTTCAACGCCTTCTTCGTCATCGCGTTCACCCCCCTGGTGGTCGGCTTCTTCCAGTGGCTGGTCTCGAGGAACAGGGCCATCACCACGGCGAGAAAGGTCTTCCTCGGCCTCGTCCTGACCACCGCGTCGCTGTTGCTCATGTCCATCGGCGGCTTCTTGTCGGACAACGGGGCGGTCAAGGTGTCGGCCCTGTGGCTCGTGGGATTCTATGCCCTGGTGACGCTCGGCGAGTTGTGTCTGTCCCCCATGGGCCTGTCCCTGGTGACCAAGCTGTCGCCGAAACGACTCGTGGGCCTGACCATGGGCGGATGGTTCCTGGCCACCGCGTTCGGCAACAACTTCTCCGGGTTCTTCGGCGGGATTCAGCACCTGATGCGGCCGGCGACCTTCTTCCTGCTGCTCGCCGGCCTGGCTGCACTGTCTGCGGGGTTCATCTTCGCCCTGCTTCCCAGGCTGGACGCTGCCATCAAGAAGTACGGGGCCTGACGCCGCCCCCACGCGGCGTCCCTGGAGGTCCCGTGCGACCGCGACGAGGTGAGCGGTGACCCACAAACGACCCGACATCGAGCCGTCCTGGCTCGCCGTGCTCGAGGACGAGTTCTCCAAGCCATACATGCAGGCGCTCCGGGCCTTCCTGCTCGAGGAGAAGCGGCGGTATCCCGTCTTTCCGCCGGGCAAGTCCATCTTCCGCGCTTTCGCCCTGACGCCGTTCGATGCGGTTCGCGTGGTGATTCTCGGCCAGGACCCCTACCATGGCGCGGGGCAGGCCCACGGGCTCTGCTTCTCCGTGCCTCGAGGCGTTCCACCCCCGCCGTCGCTCCAGAACATCTTCGTCGAACTGAACCGGGACATCGGCGTCCCCATCCCCCGGACTGGCGACCTGACGCCCTGGACACGACAAGGCGTGTTCCTCCTCAATACCGTCCTGACGGTCAGGGCGCACAAACCCCATTCCCACGCCGGCAAAGGATGGGAGACATTTACCGATAGAGTGATACAGGAACTGAACCAACAGCGTTCCGGGCTCGCCTTCGTGCTGTGGGGACGCCCGGCCCAGGCCAAGGCGGCCATGATCGACCGGGACAAGCACCTCGTCCTGACTTCGACCCACCCGTCGCCCTATTCTGCCGACCGTGGCTTTTTCGGGTGTGGGCACTTCTCGAGGATCAACGCCTATCTCGAGAGTCTGGGGCAGCCTCCGGTAGACTGGGCGCTCGAGGCTGCCCGGTAGTGGCAGGTGATCCCCGTTCGCTCTCCGGATTCGGGTGTGTCCTTGTGGCGGACATGGAGGGGACCTCCTCGGCAAGGGTGGCGATGTCTGCCCGTTCGAGGACGCTGTTTTCCTGGGAGGTGGCCTCCGCGAACAACGTGCGCACCCGGTCGTGGAGCGGGGTGGAGACGGGCGCGGGGGGCACCTCGAGGTTTTCGCCGGTGGCGATCCTGACGACCTCGCCGACCGAAAGGGCGTCCGGCGGCACCGACAGGAGGTAGCGTGCAGGTCTGCCCTGGACCGAGATTTTCTGGATGACCTGGCTTCGAAGCAGCGGTTTGAGCGCCTCGGCGATGTAGAAGGGGTCGATGTGCAGCGCCTCGGCGATTGCGCGCAGTGTCATGGGGCCGTTGCGGTCCAGGAACGCCCTGGCAAGCTGTGCCGACGTGGCGACGGCGTAGTAGGCGGGCTGGTCTCCAGTCTGGGCCTCGAGCCTTTGCCAGGCCACGAGCGCTCTGAAGTGCTGTGTCACGAAGGCGGTGTTCGCGCCGAGCAGCATGAGCAGCAGGCTCAGGTAGAGCCAGAGAAGGAAGACCGGGACCGTGCCCACGGCACCATAGATGTGCCCGTAGCTGGCCACGTCCTGGACGTACCAGGTGAACCCCGTCTTGAGGACCTGCCAGACCGTGCCGGCGAACACCCCCCCCGCGATGGCCGGGATCCACTTGACGCGAGCCTTTGGCAGGACCTTGTTGACGAGAACGAAAAACGCCCAGGCGGTCAGGAGCCCCAGCGCCTCGAGCCCCAGGGAGGACAGGGTCGGTTGGAACCCCCCCAGGTCCATGTTCGCCACCTCTTCGGCCAGCCGGAGCGCTTCGCTCTCCAGCGTGATCATCGCCGTGGCCGCGAGCGCGCCGACGATGAAGAACAGGGCCAGGACCTGGAGCCGTTCCGCCCAGGTCCTCGATGTCTCGGACCGCCAGATGTGGTTGAACGTGTCCTCGAGCGACCGGAACAGGAGCAAGATGGTGGCGAAGAACACGAGGGAGCTGACGGTCCCCATCGCGGCAGCCCGTTCGGTGAACTGGTCGATGTACTGTTGGACGTCGGCCACCGCGCCGGGAAGCAGGTAGTTCAGCAGCATCGATTGAAACTTCTTCTGGTACTGCTCGCCCGCGAATGCCGAGAAGAACGCCAGCGACGTGGTGAGAAGCGGAATCAGCGCAAACACCAGCGTGTAGCTGAGGGACGCGGCTCGAGTCGTCAGGTCCGAATCCCACAGGGCCCGGTAGAGAAGATAGCCCCCGAGAGCGATACGGGTGCGCAACCGAAGATGCTCGCCAGGAGGTATGCCGTGCTCGAGGTAGTGGCGCGGTTCGGCGGCGAGGCTGCGGAGCCATCGAAGCGTGGGCCGCCACCAGGGAGTTGCAGTCGAGCCATTATCGGTCATGCTGTCGCCTTGCTTGCGCTGTTCGGGGCCTGAGCGGGAGCGTCCCCGCGTCCTCGCGTCCCCGTGTTTCCTTCCTCTGTCACTCGAGACGGGACACCCATGTCCGCTTCCCGTCGAACACCACCCCGTAGGCGTGGATCGGGGTCGCCCCGGCCGCCTCGAGTTCCGCGCCGTAGTGTCGCGCCTGAATCT
>JAJRTE010000234.1 GCA_024278455.1 Myxococcota bacterium | reverse complement strand
CCTCCATCGGCGGTCGCCACCCCCCGGTTCTCCCGTCGGCATCGGTACGGAGCCAGAGGGACCGGGAGCCGGGCCGGGGGGGAAACGCGGAGTCGGCGGGAGTGGAGAACAGCACCATCGATGGAATGGCGATGCCGCGCTCATCCACGATCCGGGCGAAGATTCCCGCGTCGGCCGGGTTCCGCATTTCCTCGTGGAGCGAGACGATCCGGCGCCGCCTGGTCAGTGCGATCCCGGAATCTTCGCTGGTGCTCCGTATGCGGATTGTCACCTCGGCGGTCCGGGTCTTTCCGCCCCGGGCTCCGAACACCCGGTAGCGCACCGTGTCGCCCTGATGGAGCGGGGCCCGGAAGCGGATCACCTGCCACGGCAGCATCGGCGTGTCGGCGTGATGCTGGCCGAGCGATCGTCCCTCGAGGGTCTCAAGGATGCTGCAACCGCTCATCTTCGAGGGGAGCAGGAGCAGGAGCCGCACGAACTCTCCCGCGCGGACCTCGTCGCGGTCCGCCACCAGCGCGAGTTCGTCGTTCCAGTCCATCGCGAGTTCGTCGATGACAAAGAGCTCCTCCGTCGCCCGGACCTCGCGGCCGTTTCGGTCCTTCGCGGTCATCCGGATCGGATGGCGGCCCGGTATCGTCGGCAGAAATCGCACGATCGTCTCCCGCTCGCCCGCTTCAATCCGGAAGGGATGGTCCTCCTCGCCGTCGAAGAGGCGCCCCATCGCGGGGCCGCCGCCCGCCGCGACGACCCGGATCGCCGCGGTCTGCTCCCGCTCGAGAATGCGTGATATCGGAACCATCGCGATGCCGGTCGCCTCGGCTCGCCGGCCGAAAACCAGTGTGCCGGACCTCACCTGCCGGCCGGGTCCGGTGACCTCGGCGACGACCTCGACGTCCCCCTCTCCCTCCACGGCCAGGCCGAAGCGGAGCTCGCCGGAGTCATCCAGCGCACCCTCGCCGGAGAGGATCGGACGTCCGCCCCGCGAAACCGAGTACCGGGCCGGAACCCCGGCGAGCGGGGAGCGGTCGAAGAGAAGCGCACGGATGAGGAAACCGGAACGGTGGCCCGGTTCGGGCTCCGGAGAATCCGCCACGATCTCGACGGTGAAGGGCGGTGGGAACGGTCGTCGGACCGAATACTCCCGCGTGATCGACCGGTGTCCGAAATCCAGGCGGAAGGTGATCGGGCCGTCGCCGAGCTGCTTCGGCAGGTAGAAGGAGCTGCGGATCGTGCCCGCCGGTCCCAACTCCACCGTGCCCTCGGCCACCGTCTCCTCGCCACGGGTGACCGCATACCGGGCGTCGTCGCCGGCGTAGGGCCGGACCCGACCTTCCGAGCGAATCCGCAGCACCCCGGAAAAACCCACCTCCGTGCCCGGCGCGCAGATCGTCTGATCGGTTTCCAGCACCGAGAGGCCGGCCTCCCTGCTGCCGGGAGCCAGCATTGAACTCCCGATGCCGATCCGCTCTCCGCTGAAGGCGACGACCTGTATTTCGGGCCCGGGCCGGACCGTCGCTCGAAACACCCCCCGGGCGTCCGCGTCTCCGGTGCGGCGTTCGTCCGGGCCGAAGATCGAGACCCGGGCGCCGGGCCGGGCGATCCCGGTGATCGAATCCACCACGAAGACCAGCACTTCGTCGTCGCTGCGGCGGATGATCAGGTCGAGGTCGGTGATCGGGAGGAGTCCGATGCGGCGCTCTTCGCCCCGGGTCGCGGTGACCAGGTGCAGGCCGGCGGCGAGGGGAGGCCACACCGGTTCGGAGTCGCCGGTCAGGGTGATGACGATGTCGTCTTCCCAGTGGGGCGCCGGCGTGAGGGGAGAAACCGGCACGAACCAGCTTTCGAAGAGTTCGAGGGGGGCGGCCGCCCGGCGGATGCGGACGGTCACGCCGGTGGCATCGCCCTCGATCCGGACGGGGGCGGGCTGACCGGGCAGACCCGGGGCGTCGATGAGGAGACGGAAAGGGCCGGGCGGCGCGGAGATCGGGTCCCCGGCCCCTTCGGGCGAATCCTCCCGGTCACCACAGGCAACCAGGAGAATCATCAGAGCAAGAACGAGACGCATGGTGGCCAGTTTACGCTACGCCCCGGTCTTGTTCCTCCATCCGGAACAAGTGCTCCTGAGTCCCCGGAGCGCGGAAGCGTTCACCGTCGGCTTCTTCGCGGCGATGGCCACCCTGCCCTCGAGGAACATGAAGCGATTGGAATCCCGCAGCAAGTTCAGGTTTTCTGACCACTACCGAGACGGTCGCCGAAGCGAGCGTATCTCAGGTCGGCGGAAGAGGAAGGCGGTGCCGAGATAGAGAGCCATGCCGAGCAGGATGGGGGGGAAGACCCAGAGGAGCTTCGGGATGAGCTCCCGGTCCGGATAACGGCCGGCCAGGACGAGGTGGAGCCCGAAAACCGCCGCTCCCATCGCCGCCGCGAGGGCGAGGCTCGTGAGAAAGGACCGGAAGACGCCCCCCAGGCCGGCGATTCCGAGCTTTCGCTTCGCCAGCACCGCCAGTACCGTCAGGTTCAGGGCGGCGCTGATCGAGGTGGCGAGTGCCAGGCCGCTTTCCCGGAGCGGGAAGACGAGGATCACGTTCAGGACGAGGTTTACCCCGACCATGATCGCGCCGACCCGGACCGGGGTCTTCACCTCCTCGAGGGAGTAGAAGAGCCGGGTCATCACCTGCAGTCCGCAGTAGGCCGGCACGCCGAGCGCGTACATCCGGAGGACTTGCGCGGTGGCGAGGGTGTCCGGGGCGTATCGGAACAGGCCGTGTTCATAAATGAGGGCGATCAGGGGGCCGGCCAGCACCAGCAGTCCGGCCGCCGAAGGCAGCGCGAGGAAGAAGGTCGTGCGGAGCGCCTCAGAGAGTGTCCGCCCCAGTTCGTCCTTCCGTCCCGCCTTGGCCTGGGCCGAGAATACCGGGAAGACGACCACCGCCATGGCGATTCCCACCAGAGCGAGGGGGAATTGCATCAGGCGATTTCCGTAAAAGAGATAGCTGTTCGCCCCGTCCCCGGGAACGAGGATCTCGGCAATCAGCGTGTCGAGGAGCACGTTCACCTGCAGCGGCGCGAGGCCGAGGATCATGGGGAACATCAGGACGAGGATCCGGCGCAGCCCGGGATCGCCGAAGTCGAGGCGGGGGCGGAGGGGGACTCCCTTCGCGCGGAGCACCGGCACCTGGATCAGGAGCTGGGCCGCGCCGCCGATGAGAATCGCCCCGGCGATGATCAGGATCTGGTCGTCGGGTTCGGACGCCAGCCGGGAAGCGAGGAACACCCCGGCGATCCAGAACACGTTCAGCAGTGCGGGGGCGATGGCCGGAGTGAAGAAGTGCCCCTGCGAGTTGAGGACGGCCATGAAGAGCGCCATCACGTTGATCAGGAACATGTACGGGAAGAGGATCTTCAGGAGATCCAGGGTGAGCTGGGCCTTGTTCGCGTCGGCTCCTTCCCCGAACAGCGTGCCCGGGGTGAGCCAGGCGAAGGCGATCCCGAGCAGGGTGATGACGGCGAGAATCAGGGAGAGCGCGCCGAGGACCGCGGAGAAGAGCCGGAGCGCCGCCGTGAGCCCGTGCTGTTCCTTCTCTCCCTGGAAGACCGGGATGAACGCGGAGGAGAGGGCTCCCTCCCCGAGAAGCCTCCGGAAGAGGTTCGGCACCCGCCAGGCGATGACGAAGGCGTCCCACACCGGCCCCGCCCCGAGCAGCGCCGCGGAGGCGATATCCCGCACCATCCCGAGAACCCGGGAGACGAGGGTCGAGGCACTGACGATAGTGGCGGAGCGGAGGAATCGCATATGACGGCACCAGATGAACCTAAAATCTACGTTGCATCACTTGAAAAGGAAGCAGCGAGATGAACAAGACCGCAATGACGACGATGGTTTCTGCTCTGCTGGCGCTGATCTTTGCCGGAGGCGTCGCGAAAGCTTCTCCGCCCGAGAGTGATCCGGTGCGCCGGACCCCGGTGGTCCTGGCCGTGGAGAAGGCTGCCCCGGCGGTCGTGAACATCTCCGCGAAGAAGATCCAGACCGTCAGAGATCCCTGGTTCGAACGATTCGGGATGGCTCCGCGCCGGCGGATCGGTCAGAGCATCGGTTCCGGGGTGCTCATCCACTCCGCCGGCTATGTCGTCACGAACCGGCACGTGGTGGCGGGGGCGATCGAGATCCTGATCGGGTACGAGGTGGGAGGAGAGGAGCGGCAGGTATCCGCGACCCTCGTGGCCTCGGACCCGAAGAACGATCTCGCGCTCCTGAAGATGGACGCGGACGGCCCCTTCGCCTCGCTGACCATGGGGCGATCCGACGACCTGATGATCGGTGAGCCGGTGATCGCGGTGGGGAACCCGGTGGGGGTCGGCAAGACGGTCACGACCGGGGTTCTTTCCGCGGTGGGCCGTTCGATCCGCATCGATCAGCAGACGCAGTTCCACGATCTGCTCCAGACCGATGCCGCCATCAACCCCGGCAACTCCGGCGGCGCGCTGCTGAACATCCACGGGGAGATGATCGGGGTGAACAGCGCCATCATCGGCAACACCGAAGGACTGGGCTTCGCGATTCCGGTCAACCGGGTGAAGGAGAACGTGAAGCTGCTGCTCGACGCGGTGGTCGACCGCATGAACCTCGGCTTCAAGCCGGTCACCACCAACGGCCACGTCGAGGTCCTCTCTGTGAGCGCTGCGGGCGCGGCGAAGGCGCTTCTGGCCGGGGACCGTATCGTGGTGGTGGACGGCCACCGGGTCGATTCCGTCTTCGACGTCGCCGCGGCTCTGCAGAAAAAGCGGCCGGGTCAGCAGGTGAGGATCGAAATCTCCCGCGGCGGAGCGAGCCGGGAGATCATCCTGACCATTCCCCTGACCGCCATGGCCGAGTATATCTCGAAGCGGATGGGCATCCTGACCACGCCTCGAACCGCCGCCGACCAGGTGCGGGGGGTAGTCGGCGTCCTGGTGTCGCAGGTCCTGGCGGACAGCCCCGCCGCCCGGATCAAGCTGGCCCCCGGTGACCGCATCACCGCGATCGGCCGCTTCCGGGTGGAGAGCCCGGAAAACCTGGCCGCCATCCTGCAGCAGGCCCGCACCGGCGCCACGGTGGACATCGAGGTGGTCCGCAACCGGAGGGCGATGACGGGCTCGATCAAGCTGCGTTAGGGGCAGTGCAAGAATAACTTCGCATGACCGAGAGCGCTGATGCGCCCGCCCGGCAAGGCGCGAGGAGCGCGCAACCGTACTGGTTTCAACCGACTGACGCCTGCCTCTGGGTGAGTCCGGTACCCAGCTCACAGCGTGGCCCTGCCGCAATGGACGGTCGCCAGGACGTCGACCCTCCGATGCGGCGGGGCCGCACTGTGATCGACGAAGAGACCGGTCTGCCGATTACACCGAGGGTCAGGGGATCGGCGCGGACGCACGACTTCGATCCGGGTACGCTGGATGGCAGCCAGGTGGAGTGGAACGTGGTCCGCCAGCGCCGGACCACCGGGCGAGACAGAGGATCGTCGAGATGATGTCGAACCCAGACCGGACTACCGAGCGTGGGAGGTGGGCACGGCTCTGCGAGGATATCGAGGGGGCGGAAGGGGCGTGAGCAGGTCCGGGTGCAGGTCCTTCAGCACAGCCTCCTTCGTCGGGCGGGTGCCGAACGCGCCGCCGTAACTGACCATCAGCGTCCTGGGCAGTCAGTGCACCAGCGCAGCAGGACCAGAAGAGCGAGGGCGATCGACGTGGTCTTCATCTCTTCTCTCCTCAGTAAACAACCGCGTTGACCCCGGTCCGCACGATCACCCGCCTGGCGATTTCATCGAGCAGAGCGCGATCCACCGCGCTGACGAACGCCTCCGCCGGCGGCCGGGCCACGGTGTAGACCTGCACGAGGGACAGGCTTCCTCCTCCGGCAAGGATCTCCTCGAGCCTCTGGATCCAGGCTTCGATCTCCGCCTGGCCCGGGTTCTCGCCCGCCAGCCGAAGGAACAGGGTCTGGATCGTGAGCGGTCTCAGCTTCGCCGCCGCTCGGAGATTCCCGATGACTTTCTCGAAAGGTGTCTTCGTCCGGGCGATGCGGTCGAAGTACCCCGGCGTCCCGGCGTCCAGCTTCGCCCAGATCTCTCCGCCGTGTCCGTCGAGCCAGGCCAGCGCCTCGATCACCTCGGCACGATCGAGACCGATGGCGTTGGTGATCAGCCGCACCGGAGTCTCCGGGACTCCCGCACTCTCTTTCGCCCGAACCACCCGTCGGCAGGCCTCGAAAACACCCCGGAAACTCGTCGGCTCCCCGTCCCCCGAGAACGCCACGTCAGCCAGGCGGTGCAGCGTCTGTGGGGCGGAGGCGAGCGGCTCCACGGAGAAAATCTCACCGTGCGCGGCTCGCAAGAGGAGCGCCGTCAACTCCTCTTCCATCCGGTCGAGATCCACGGTCCTGACGGTCGGCTTGACGTCCCGGTTCACCTGGCAGTATACGCAGTCCATGTTGCAGGCCTTATGGGGGGACAGGTTGATCCCCACGGAGAGGCCCGCCGCACGGCGGGACAGCACCGGGTATGCGTAGAGGTTCTCCTCGAAGGACCGGGGGTGGGACTGGAACGCCTTGATCTCTGGTTCGTTCACGGCCGCAGTATAGGGCCCGTCTGGAAATATCTGCTGCATTCGAGGGCCGCTGCACCCCACTACACCCTGTTGCGCATCGATTGGAGCCGGGAAGGTTGCGCCCTCCTCGGCCTTGCTTTCTCGGGCGCAGCGGCGCTCTCGGTGCAACGGTCGCACTGATTTCCACACGAGCCCTGAGGGATCGACCTATGCCCGGTGGACGATCTCTCCGGCGAAGACGGTGGCGATCGGCGCGAGTTCCGGGATGCGGGAGACCGGAACCGCAGCCGGATCCTCGGCCCACACCGACAGATCCGCCGGCAGTCCCGGGGCGACCGCGGGGAGCGAGGCGTAGAGCGACAGCGCGGTCTCGACCGGGATGGCCTCGTTGCCGGGCAGGACCAGGCCGTCGAGGGTCCGCCGCGCCACGGCGGCAAAGAGGCCCTTCATGGGGTCGAGGGGCTCCACCGGAGTGTCGGAGCCGAGTTTCACCTCGGCGCCGGACTCGAGCAGGCTCTTCACCGGGAACGAGCGCCGGGCCCGGTCCTCGCCCCACAGCCGGAGCAACGCCGGAGTGTCGGTGAGGAGGTGGAGAGGCTGCAGCGAGGCGACCACTCCCTGCGCGGCGAAGCGGGGCAGGTCGTCCGGATGGATGAGCTGGGCGTGCTCCACGCTGTGCGGAAGCCCGGGCGCGGCGGCGGCGAGGTCGAGGGCCTGGCGGACCGCGGCGTCCCCGATGGCATGGAAGAACGTGGGCAGACCCAGGTCCGCCGCGGCGAGCACCCGCTCCTTCGCCACCTCGAATTCGATCGCCTGGTGCCCGGTTTCGGTCGAGCCCAGGTAGGGATCGAGCGTCCAGGCGGTGCGTGAACCGAGGGCGCCGTCGAGGAACATCTTCATGCCGTTGATGTCGATGAGTCCGCGGTACCGCGGCAACTCGGCGGCGCGGGCGGCGTACTCCTCGAGTTGATGCTGGCGGATCGTGAAGCGGACGCGCATCTTCAGGTCGCCTTCGGCCGCCAGGGTGAGCAGCGCCTCGAGATGCCCGAGGGTGCCGTGTTCCTGGATGGCCGTGATGCCCGCGGCGTGGAACTCCGAGAGGACTTCGCGGGTGGCGGCGACCCGTTCTTCCGGCCCGGTCCTTCCGGCCAGATCGTTGAAAACCCGCACCTCATCCTCGGTCAGGTAGGAGGGCGCGGTCGTGGGGCGGCCGGCGGCGGTGAGGGCTGCGGTGTTCACCCACAGGGCGTGCAGGTCGTGCGAGGCGAGCTTCACCGGATGGTCCGGGCTCGAGGCATCGAGATCCGCGGCGGTGGGAAGCCGGCCGAGTCCCAGGTGATCCAGCTCGAATCCCGTACCCTCGACCCAGGTCCCCGGCGGGACACTGCTCGCGCGTCCTGCGATGCGTTCGCCGATCTCTTCGACGCCGAGTCCGTGCAGGTCGATGCGCCGCCGCGCGAGGGCGGTCATCACCAGGTGGGCGTGAGCGTCCCGGAATCCGGGGAGCACGCGCGCATCGCCGAAGTCCGCCACCTCCGTGTTCGGAGCGGCGAGTTTCAGGGCGGCCTCGCGGGAGCCGGCGAAGAGAAGCCGCCCGTCCGCGATGGCTGTGGACGGGCGGCCGAGAAGGATCAGGTCGGCGCTCTTCAATCCGCCGCTCTCAGGAGTGGTCGATCCGCACTGTGTAGGACTCGAGGATCTGCTTGACCTCGCGCTCCTTCTTGTTGATCCCGATGATGTTCTCGAGGACCACCGCACGGTCCTCGCCTTCCGGGTGCACGACGATGGTGCCGGCCCGCAGGAGGATGAACTCGAAGATGTCCGGGATCTCCTTGTAGATCTTCACGTTCTGGGCGTGGTAGCGCTTCACGTCGCCGAGGAACCCGTGCTTGTGCAGCAGCTCGTTCCGGCGCACCACCCAGTAATTGAAGCGGGTCTGGATGAACACGAAGACGTAGATGACCGTGAATAACGTGAAGATGAAGAAGAAGAACTTCGCGTCGGCGCGGGGATGGAGGTTCTTCAGGAAACCGAAAACCTCGCCCAGGAAGCCGAGCCACAACCCGAGGAAGAGCAGGGCCAGGCCGATGAAGACCAGGGACACCGTGATCATGCGGCCGAACTGGAACGCGACGATCATCAGGTTGAAGGCGAACACGAGCAGGAAGAGGTAGGTCCAGAAGAGCTGGATCTTGTACATGGCGTCGATCTTGTCGGCGGTGATAGCTCCGGAGGTGACGCCCTCGACGGTGATCGTCACGTCGTACATCGCGGTCACGATGCCCGCAACCAGTGCCACGATCCAGGTCAGGTAGAAGTATACGACCTTCGGGTAGGGCCGAAGGACGGTGCGCTCCACTGATTCCGTCTTTGCCGGGTGGTGCGTCTCCGGCGTGTTCCGGTCGCCGGATTCCGGCGGGGTCGTCTCTTTGGACATGGCGGCTCTCCTATCGCCGATTGCTTGAATCCCGGTGGGTACACGGATTGAAACCGGATCCTATCAACGGGTTACGCGGAGTGTCCATCCAATATTCGAGCGCCTCATTCCGGGCACTCTCTTTGGCGATGCACACTCCCTTGCGGGTAGGATACTCCTCGATGTCCGATCCCAACCCACCTGCCGATTCCGAAGCCCACATCCGATGCCGGAACCTGGTCTGGGAGGCTTCACCAGACAACCGGGGAGCTGTTCCCGGGCGATACTGTGTGAGCCGCGTGGGGGCGATCCACTCCATGGATTGCCCGGTCTACCAGGGTTGCTCCTGCTGCCTCTTCGATCCCCGGGAGGATGACGAGTCTCCGGTTGTCAGCGGCGAGGAGAGGCTCGACGAGATCCGCGGGCTGCTTGCCCCCGAGTTCCTCCGCTGGAGCTACTGGAGGATGGTCGATGTGCTTCGCGGCAGCGAGCCGCCTCCGGAAACCGGCGAGCCGGAGGTTGCGGAAAAACCGCCCGAGGCCGTCGCGCCGGCGACCGAGCCCGACGTGGAGGTGATCGTCAGGCACGAGCTTCCGCCGCCGCCGGAGAAGGGCGAGGCCCTGAAGGAGAAGTACCCCGGCCAGCGCCGCTCCGAGGACCGTCGCCGATCCCGGAAACCCGCCGATTTCGAAGAGGAGGCGGCGGAAGAGGACGACTTCACCAGGGGCATCTTCGAACTCCCGTCCCTCGACCCCGAGCCGGAAAAGGCGATTCCGCCGGAGGGCCCGTCGCCGGAACCACCGTCCTCCGAAGAGAAGTCCGCGGGCGGGGAACGGCAGAAATCGAAGTCCGGTCCCTGCGGCTCCCGCCGCCGCTCCCGGCGCCGGAGAGGCCGCCCGGACCGAAAGGGCTCCTCCGGCGGCAAGCCATCGCCGTGATCCGGATTCATCCAATGACCAAAGACAGCGCCCCCGCCCCCTGGTCCGTGCTTCAAAGCACCGAGTTGGCCGACTGCCGGATCTTCAGACTCCTCTCCCGCCGGATGCGCCGGGAGCACCCGGAACATGAGGCCGACTTCTTCCTGCTCGACACCCCCGACTGGGTGAACGTCGTTGCGCTGACCGACGACGACGAGCTGGTGCTCGTGGAACAGT
Source organism: Myxococcota bacterium (assembly GCA_024278455.1). Lineage (GTDB taxonomy): Bacteria > Myxococcota_A > UBA796 > JAJRTE01 > JAJRTE01 > JAJRTE01. Next base: position 43,689 of record JAJRTE010000234.1, on the reverse strand, counting down.
TCCGGCATGGCGTCGAGCGAATCACCCTCGAGATCGCCGGTGGGATGGTGGATCCCGGAGAGACTCCGCGGGCGGCGGCGGAGCGGGAGCTGCTCGAGGAGACCGGATACGTCGCCCGGGAGTGGCGGCAGATCGGTGTCATCGACCCCAATCCGGCGATCCAGAACAACCGGACCTACACGTTTCTGGCCCTCGGGGCGGAGGCTCGCGAAGAGCCGAGCTTCGACGCGACGGAGCAATGCCGTACGGTGCTGGCGCCCTGGTCGGACACGCCGCGCCTGGTGACCGAAGGACACATCACCCACGCGCTGGTCGTGGTGGGTCTGCACTTCGAGATGCTGCGCCGAAGAGGGAGCTGAGGGCTCGTCCGGAAATGCCTGCTGCATTCGCGGGCCGCTGTACCCCGCAGAGCTGCGTTGCTCGTCGGTTGAAACCAGTAAGGTTGCGCCCTCCTCGCGCCTTGCTGGATCGGGCGCAGCGGCGCTCTCGGTGCAACGGTCGCACTTGTTCTCAGACGAGCCCATAGCGGACCAGGTGTCGATTGAGAATCGGCGCCGCACGGCTCTGGAACACGGAGAGGTACCGGGCCATTCGCGTCGGCCGGCTTTCCCGGTACAGTCGGCCGATGAGAGTCATCAGTTCCCAACTCTGTGCGTTCCGTCCCCAGCCGCGCAGGGCGACCTCCTTCACCTCGGGTTTTTCGGAGTTGATCTCCCGGATGATCTCCTCCACCGTCATGGCCGGGACATCGAGAAACCGGCTGACCTCTCCCGTGTCGCCGTCGTCCTCGGTGGCCAGGTGCAGGACATAGGCGGCAATGACCTTGTCGAAGCGGGCGGCGAAACGGACTCTGGTGGTTCGAGGTGGGCGTCGAGGAGTGAAACCGCAACCAACCTCGAGGGTTCGCTCGGAGGTGGTCCGGATGAGGTGAAATCAGGAATGTCCGACTCCCGACAAATGTCAGACCTGACCCCATAAACACTTGCTGGAGGCGTGGGGTAACCCTACTTTGGCCCCACCCATGCCCAGACGCGACGACCTCGAGAAGATCCTGATCATCGGCGCCGGCCCCATCGTCATCGGGCAGGCCTGCGAATTCGACTATTCCGGTTCCCAGGCCGTGAAGGCGCTGAAGGAGGAGGGGTACGAGATCGTGCTCGTCAACTCCAACCCGGCGACCATCATGACCGACCCGGAACTCGCCCATCGCACCTACGTGGAGCCGGTGACCTGGGAGGCGGTGGCCAAGGTCATCGAGAAGGAGCGGCCGGACGCCCTCCTCCCGACGCTGGGCGGCCAGACCGGGCTCAACACGGCGGTGGAACTCGCCGAGCGCGGCATCCTCGAGAAGTTCGACGTGGAATTGCTCGGGGCGACACTCGAGACGATCCACAAGGCGGAAGACCGCGATCTCTTCAAGCAGGCCATGGAGAAGATCGGCCTGGACCTCCCGCGCTCCTGCCTGGCCCGCAATCTCGACGATGCCCGGGAGGCCCTCGAGGCGCTCGGCCTGCCGGCGGTCATCCGGCCGGCGTTCACCCTCGGCGGCAGCGGCGGCGGCATCGCCTACAACGAGGAGGAGTACTTCGAGATCGTCTCCCGCGGGCTCGACCTCTCCATGATCACGGAGGTCCTGATCGAGGAATCGGTGATCGGGTGGAAGGAGTACGAACTCGAGTTGATGCGCGACAAGAACGACAACGTCGTGATCATCTGCTCGATCGAGAATCTCGACCCGATGGGCGTCCACACCGGCGACTCCATCACCGTGGCACCGGCCCAGACGCTCTCCGACAAGGAGTACCAGCGGATGCGGGACGCGGCCATCGCCGTGATCCGCGAAATCGGCGTCGAGACCGGCGGCAGCAACATCCAGTTCGCCATCGACCCGAAGACCGGCCGGATGACCGTCATCGAGATGAACCCCCGGGTTTCGCGATCCTCGGCGCTTGCCAGCAAGGCCACCGGCTTCCCCATCGCCAAGTTCGCGGCGAAGCTGGCGGTCGGCTACACGCTCGACGAGATCCCGAACGATATCACCCGCAAGACCCCGGCCTCCTTCGAACCGGCCATCGACTACTGTGTCACGAAGATCCCACGCTTCACCTTCGAGAAGTTCCCCGGAGCCTCCACGGTCCTCACCACCCAGATGAAATCCGTGGGTGAGGCGATGGCCATCGGGCGGACCTTCAAGGAATCTCTTCAGAAAGCGCTGCGGAGTCTCGAAACCGGCCTGGTGGGGCTCGGCCTCGACCGGAAAGACCCCTACCTCCCCGGTGGCAAGGGCGTCCCCGAGGAGCAGATCCGGAAGCTACTGACCATCCCCAATGCGGAGCGCCTGATCGCCCTGCGCTGGGCGCTCCGATCCGGGATCACCGCCGAGGAGATCCACGAACTCACCGGGATCGACCCCTGGTTCCTCGGAAATATCCGCGAGATCGTCGAGATGGAGGACGAGCTCCGGGAGTATACGCGGGTGGAGGACATCCCCCGGCGGCTCCTCCGCGAGGCGAAGCGGTACGGGTTCTCCGACGCGCAGTTCGCAAACCTCTACGGTCAGGACGAGATGCATATCCGGAAGGTTCGGAAGGACCTCGGGATCAAGGCCACCTTCAAGCTGGTCGACACCTGTGCCGCCGAATTCGAGGCGATGACGCCCTACTACTATTCGACCTACGGGGACGAGTGCGAGGCGCGGGTCTCCGACCGGCAGCGGATCGTGATCCTCGGCGGCGGTCCGAACCGCATCGGCCAGGGCATCGAGTTCGACTACTGCTGCTGCCACGCCGCGTTCTCCCTGCGTGACGCCGGGTACGAGACGGTGATGGTCAACAGCAACCCCGAGACCGTCTCCACCGACTACGACACCTCGGACCTGCTCTTCTTCGAACCGCTGACCCGCGAAGACGTCCTGAACATCACCGATGTGCTGAAGCCCAAAGGCGCCATCGTGCAGTTGGGGGGACAGACTCCCCTGAACCTCGCCCGCGGCCTGCTGGAAGCCGGCGTTCCCATCATCGGAACCTCCCCGGACTCGATCGACCTGGCAGAGGATCGAGAGCAGTTTCAGCAACTCCTCAAGCGGGCCGAGCTGAAGCAGCCTCCGAATGGCATGGCGGTCACGGTGGAGGAGGCGACGGCGATCGCGGAGGAGGGCGGTTACCCGGTGGTGGTGCGGCCATCCTACGTGCTCGGCGGCCGGGCCATGGAGATCGTCTACGACGCAGCCGACCTCGCCCTTTACATGAATGCCGCGGTCGAAGTCTCCGCCGAGCGTCCCATCCTCGTGGACAAGTTCCTCGAAGGCGCCATCGAAATCGACGTCGATGCCGTGTGCGACGGTTACGACGTTGTCATCGGCGGCATCATGGAGCACATCGAGGAGGCGGGCGTGCACTCCGGCGACTCCGCCTGCAGCCTGCCGCCGTTCACACTCCCGGAACACATCCGGGACGAGATCCGGGTGGCGACGAGGAAGCTCGCCCTCGCGCTCGAGGTGCGTGGCCTGATGAACATCCAGTTCGCGGTGCAGCGCGACACCCTCTACGTGCTCGAGGTGAACCCCCGCGCCTCCCGGACCGTCCCCTACGTCAGCAAAGCCACCGGCGTCCCGCTCGCCCGCGTCGGAGCGTTGGTCATGGTCGGCAAGACGCTCGAGGAACTGGGCGTCCGGCGCGAGCGGACGGTCTCCCATATCGCAGTGAAGGAACCGGTCTTCCCCTTCAACCGTTTCCCGGGGTCCGACATCATCCTCGGTCCGGAGATGCGGTCCACCGGTGAGGTGATGGGCATCGATTACGACTTCGGAAAGGCGTTCGCCAAGGCCAAGATGGCGGCCGGCCAGAGCCTTCCGAAGGAGGGGGCGATCTTCCTCTCCGTCAAGGACTCCGACAAGAGCGCCGCCATCTTCATCGCCCGCCGCATCGCCGACCTCGGCTTCCGGATCCTCTCCACGGGCGGCACTGCCGGTGTGCTCGAGAAGGCCGGCGTTCCCGTCGAGGTGGTGAAGAAGATCGTGGAGGGCCGCCCGAACGTCCTCGACCTCCTGAAGGACGGCAAGGTCATGCTGGTCATCAACACGCCGTCGCGCAAGGGCCCGACCACCGACGAGGCGAAGATCCGCCGCGAGACGATCCTCCGGAACGTGCCGGTGATCACGACACTCTCCGGCGCATCGGCGGCGGTGCGGGGTATCGAGGCGATCCTCTCGGGAGACTGGGAAGTCCGGCCGTTGCAGGATTATTAGCACCACCCTTCGGTCGCTTGGCGACCTCCGGGTCGGCTTCCGGCTGGGGCCGTCAGCCGGGTCGGAACCCACCAGCACCTCCTTCGTCGGCGCTGGTGGGTTCCTCCCGGTGCATCGTTTTCAGGGGCCGTGGCCCCTACGGCTCGTGCTCGCTCCGCTCCGCGCGCGCCTACCCCACACGCTGACGCCGGAGGCGGAGGTTTGCGCTGGGGTGTGGCGGTTTGCTGCCGGCGGATTCGACCCTGCAACTGCCCCGCTTTGCCTCGTTGCATCGCGAAGGCGCTTCGCTGTTCGCTCCTGGTGGGGCGGGCGGATTGCCTCGGGCATCGCGAAGGCGCTTCGCTGTTCGCTCCTGTTGGGGCGTAGCGGATTGCCTCGGGCATCGCGAAGGCGCTTCGCTGTTCGCTCCTGGTGGGGCGGGCGGATTGCCTCGGGCATCGCGAAGGCGCTTCGCTGTTCGCTCCTGGTGGGGCGTAGCGGATTGCTGCGGGCATCGCGAAGGCGCTTCGCTGTTCGCTCCTGGTGGGGCGTAGCGGATTGCTGCGGGCATCGCGAAGGCGCTTCGCTGTTCGCTCCTGGCGGGGCGTAGCGGATTGCCTCGGGCATCGCGAAGGCGCTTCGCTGTTCGCTCCTGGTGGGGGCGGGCCGTGCTCGCTACCCCTACCCGCTGACGCCTGGATCGAAGCTCTCTCCCTCTCTCTCTCCCACCGGTCGGCTACCCTGCACAATGCCCAGGAGCCGGTCGATCACCATACTGCGCTCGATGACTCGGCTCCAGCCGATAGGATCGGCGTCGAAAGCGCAATGATCGGCCAGCTGTTCCACCGCTTCACGGGTCGGGAACTCGAAATCCGGCATCACCAGGCCCTCTATGCCGAACTTGCGGAGCGTCTGGATGTTTGAAGCCGTCTCGTTCACCACGACCTTGAGCCCGAGCGCCGCGTACTCGAGGACCTTGACCGGAGTCTGGAAGACGTAGGGGCGCCGGTTCGGCAGGTAGCAGATGCCGGTCTCGCTCCTCGACATCAGATCGTAGGTGTCCTCGAGCGAGAGCCGGCCGAGGAACTCGAACTCCGGGGCGTCGCGATACCGGGTCCAGAGGCGGTGATCCGCGTTCCCCGCCAGGGCCAGTCGCCGTCCATTCGCCCGCTTCACGAACTCGCGCAGCCACGCCTCCGCCCCGCGCTCACGGCTGATGTCCCCGGCGTAGCAGAAGTCGTACTCGAAGGTTTGCCCGGTCCTCCGTTCGGGGATCAGATCGAGGTGTACGCCCATGTCGAGGAGACAGGACGGCACGTCGTCCCTGAATCCCATCTCCCGCTCGATCACCTCGTTCGCGAAGACCCGCAGATCCGGTTTCGCGTGCAACCGCCGCTTCAGGACATCCTTGAGCCCCGAATAAGCGCCCACCGAGAGCGAGCGATAGTCGTGCACGACCATCTCCGCCTCGTAGCGTCCCGGATGGAATCCCATGAAGAACCAGAGGATTCTGCCGGGGTGTGAGCGTCCGTGGAGTTGTCCCATCGTGGCCGTCCGGACATCGAAGTGCGGTTCGAATGCCCGCCGATAGGCTCGGAGCTCGGGGAGATAGGCCTTGCCGGTATGGAGCAGGAGGAGTTCCATTCACTCCCTCCCCAGGTACCCGTAGCGCAGCAGCAGCGGCCAGGTCAGTGCGGTCGTGAGCCGGCGTTTACCGGCTGGAAGCGCCGACTGCCACTCCAGATCCGGGCGGATTTCGACGGTGGCCGACTGGAACCGGAGCGGATTGCCGGAGACGGTGTGGTCGATACCGGGGGTGAACGAACGATCCGGGACCTCAGCGTCATTCGGCAGGGGGATCCCCACGTCCGCGAGCATCCCGATCACGGTTTCGCGTGGGCTTGCCGCGAGATCTTCGTAGCGGATTCGCGTCATCCCCGGGTCGAACCGCCGCCGGGCCCGGCCGATCAGCGTGTTGACGAGCATCCAGTCGAGCGAGGTTCGAAGCGCTCCAAAGGTGGGCATCTCCGCCCGCTTCCAGTGGATCTCCGGTCGCCGGCGGCGGCGCATCCAGGAGAACGCCACGGCCCGGCTGTCGCGGACCAGGTGGACGGTGCTGACCCGGTCCCCGAGTGCTTTCCGGAGCAGGAGGCCGTGGGTGATGCTCTTGCTCGTATCGACGATCACCCGCGCTCCCGACACCCGCCGCACCGACCGGAAGAGACTTGCGAGGATCCGTGCGTACTCGTCACCGTCGTCAGCCCGGTCCCGGTACAGCGCTCTGAACGTCCTCACCCGATCGACGCGATGGGCGATCGAGAAGACGCGCCGCGCGTCATCCGGCGTGAACCGGCGAAATGCGTCCTCGAGCACCTCTCGCCAGAATCCGCATTCCGGCACCGGTTCGCCACAGCCGCAGAGTTGACCCTCCATCAGACCCCGCCGCCAGAGTTGCCGGATCTCGCCGACGGAGACGAAGCCCTCGATTCGTCCGAAGATCCGGTCGAGCAGCGTGCTTCCGGATCGTCCGAACCCGGCGATGAAGAGGACGTCGGCGGCCGATCGCTCCATGGATCCGCAAACTACCCTCGTCCCCCCGGACAGGCCACCGCTTTCCCGAATTGACTCCCCCCCGGCCCGGCCTGCGGTTAAGAATCGGACCGGTACCAGGGGAGACCCGTTCACCGGAAAACCGAGATGACAGATCGATCGATGTTGAGTCGCAGTCGGCGCAGGGTGGTCCTCACCCTGCTCCTCCTCGTCCTGCTCGGGGGGGGAGGGTTCTTCGGGATCAAGACCATGCGGGGGCGCAATCCCGGCCGCATGTACCGGGAGAGCGTCAAAGCGGCCGGCGATGCCATGTCCGCGGGCGACTTTTCCGAGGCGAGAATCATCCTCATCGGGCTTGTGCGGCAGTATCCGGACCGGGTGAGTACTCGGCAGCGGCTCACCTACTGCCTGCTCGTGCTCGAACGTTACCGGGAAGCCGCCGCCGTGGCCCGCGGTACGCTCGAACTGTCTCCGGAGTATGCGCCCGCTCACGCCATGCTCTCCACGTGCCTTCGCGCGCTCGGAGACGGGGAAGGCGCCATCCGGGAGGCCCGTCTCGCTACCGCCGGCAGATCGGTGCCGGAAAACGCTCACCTCAGGCTCGCCGAACTCCTGATCGACCTCGGGCTCACCTCCGAGGGCATCAAGACCCTGGTGGAACTTCTCGAGTTCGATCGAACCAATGAGGTGGCGGCCTTGAGGCTCGCCACCCTCATGGCGGGCCGGGAGATCGATTCCAGCGTCGCGTCCGGCAAGGTTCGGAGGAGTCTGCTGCAGCAACTCGAGAAGATGCGGAAGACTCTCGAGGACTCCCCGGCCGATCCGGAGGCCGTCGTCACGGTGGCTCGTCTCGCCATCGCCGCCGGAGAACCCGAACTTGCCCGGTCGACCCTGATCGCGGTGATGGTCTATCGCCAGCTCTCCGATCCCGAAACCGTGCTGCTGGCCCGGGCGCACGCCGCCACCGGCCAGACGGACCGCGCCCGGAAGCTGCTCGAAGGCCTGCCGCTCCTCACCCCCGGCGGGATCCCGCCGAGCGAGTTACCGAAGGAGGAGCGCTCCGCGGCCCGGGCGGCCCTGCTCGAATTCCAGGCGCGCGTCGTGGCCTGGATCGAGACCGGTGATCCGAAACTGGCGATCGAGCAACTCGATCTTCTCTCTCCTCAGGTGGCGGCGACGCTCCCGCTTCTGAAGCTTCGGCTGATCGCCCTCTGGCAGATGGCCGGCCCGACCGGTGGGGCGGGGACTCCGGGGGCACTGAAGGTGCACGGGGCCGACATCGAGGCCACGGCCAGCGCGATCCTCCAACACCGGCCATTCGACGAGAAGGCCCGGGGCTCCCGATCTCTGGTGCTCCTGTTCCGGGGGCGTCCGGATGCCGCGCTGGCGGATGCCGTCTTCCTCGAACGCCATTCTCCGGGCTTGACGGAGGGGGGGTGGCTGCACGGCCTGGCCGCCCTCGAACTCGGCTTCGCGGAGAGCGCCCTTGAGCTTCTGCTGAAAGCCCGGCCCAATCCCCGGGACGCCGATTCCGTGCGCTGGATCGTGAAGGCCGCCATCTTCGCGCGGAATGCGGAGATATTGGCCCGTTTCGCCCCGCAACTCCCTCCGGAGGGAAATGGCGCACTGCTGGCCATGGTGGCGCTCGCGGGAAGTGAGGTCGACCGGGCGGAAGAGATCACCGCCGGAGAGAGCTTCGCCTCCTCACCCCTCTCGGAGAAAGTGCAGGCCTCCGGTCTCCTCTCGGCCATCGGCCGGGATGCGACCTCCGAGGCCCTGCTCCGAACGCTTGCGGACGAGGACATGGAGTCGGTCGGCATCCTCAAGGCGAACCTGCTCCTGTACCTCGGCCGGGAGAAGGAAGCGTCCGCAGTGCTGTGGGAGGTCTCGGAACTCTCCGGGCCGCATGCCCTTTCCGCATTGATGGCACTGGCGGAGCGTGCCGCGGTCCGGGGAGACGAGGGCCTGGCGGAGTACTCGATGCTGCTCGACAAGATCCGGGCACTCCCCGACGGCGCCGAGCAGGCCATCCTGCACGAAGGGCGGATGGCGCTGTATCGCAGGGACTTCGACGGAGCCCTCGCGAAGGCCCGGGAAGTTCTCATCGATGCTCCCACCAGTGCGCCCGGGCGGGTCCTCGAACTCGAGGCGCTGATCGAAGGGCGCGCGGAGCAGGCCGAGGTCGAGGCCGCCGCGAACCGGGTGCTGGAAGTGGTACCGGGGTTTGCGCCGGCGCGGATGATCCGTGCGTTGGTGCTCGTCAAGGAGGGGCGCCGGCAACTCCTCTCCGGAGACGCGGTGACCGCCACCGATCGCCTGAACGAGGCCGTCACTCTCGCCCCGGGAGTCGCCGGCGCACGACTGCTGCGGGGGATGGCTCTGCTCGGCGACGGCGACTTGAGCACCGCTGAACGGGATGTGGAACTCCTCAAGGGTTCCGAGGAGAGCAGGTTTGCAGGGCATTTCCTGGAAGGCCTGCTCCGCTCGAGCCGGGGCGACGCCGATTCCGCCGTGGAGTCTTTCGAGGCGGCTATCGAACTGGATCCGGACTCCGTCGACGCAGTTACCGCGCTGGGGCTGGCCCTGATCAAGGCCGGGCGCGCCGACGAGGCGATCGACATCGCCGAGCAGCTCTCCCGGAGCGACCTGGGCGAGGTTCGCGCTCTCAAGATCCGGGCCTCCGCTCTTGCCGCCAACAACGACCTGGAAGCGGCCGAGAAGACCCTCCGTGAAGCACTGGTGAAGGAGAAGACCGACCTCGGGGCCTACCTGCTGCTCAGTCGAGTGCTCGTTGCCTCCAAACGACCCGACGAAGCGGCCGGGGTTCTGAGAGAGGCGATCCGGATCCGCCCCGGGGCCGCGGCGGCCCACACCCGGCTCGTGCAGGTTCTGCTGTCCGCCGGAGACGGGAAGGGGGCGCTCGCGGCCGCCGACGCGGCCGGCAGAATCGATGGGCTGCAGGCCCAGTCGCACCTCCTCAGGTTTCGCTGCCTGCAGAGCAGCGGTCGCGACCGGGAGAGCATCAAGGAACTGAAGAGCGCCGTCCGGATCGAGCCGGAGAACCCGGTGGCCCTGGGGTTCCTCGGAGAGATGTCACTTGCGGAGGGCGACATCTCCGCGGGCCGGCGCTACCTGGAGCAGGCCGCCCGCAATTCTCCTCGAAACCTCCGCGTGCTCATGCGGCTCGGCGTCCTCGCCCAGATGTCCGGCCATGCCCGGGAGGCGGAGGAGTGGTACGGGAAGCTCCTCGCCCAGCATCCCGACTTCGGTCCGGCCGTCAACAACCTGGCGTTCCTCCTCTCGGCGGATCCGGCCACCGCGGAAAGGGCCGTCGAACTGGCGACGCGGGCGGTCAGGGGCGATCTCCGAAACGGCGAGTACCGCGACACCCTGGCGGTGGCGCTCTCCGCGGCGGGGCGCAACGACGACGCAGTCCTCGCAGCCCGGGAGGCCATGCGGTTGCTCCCTGAAAATGCGATGATCATGGTCCGTTCCGCGCGCGTATTGGGGAATGCGGGCCGGTTCGAGGAGGCGCGAGAATTCGCCGAGAAGGCAAAGACGGTGGCGACCCCTGAGGAACTGCAGGCCGTCGAACGCGAGGTGCGGATCCTCCTGCGTTTGTTCCGGGAAGAATAGTGCGAAGCAGAGCCTGGATCAGTGCCGTTGGAACTTCAGGAAAGTGCATACGCGGCGTCGAGCTGAACATAGGCCGAGTATAACGGGGGCACCGATGCCTCTGACCGCCCGAAGTTCTCCCCACCAGCCTTCCCCCCCAGCCCCTCCGCCCCACCCCGGGGGCAGGGCGGGAAGGCGTCGAACCCGCCTGGGGCCACGCCGCCGCGTATGCACTTCCCGGAAGAACCGTGCCATCCTGGCCATCCCGGCGGTCGTTGCGCTCGCCACCAGGCCCCCGGGGACAGGTTCGGCTCCGCTGGGGCGGAGCCGGATGAGGGCGACCGGATGAAGGCGACCGGAAGCCCTTCCTGTTTTTCGGCAAAGCAAGTCCCCGATTCTCCAATACACAGGTGGGGGAACGGGCTCCGATTCGATCGGCCCAGCTCGCTCCCGACAGGAGGAGCTATTCCATGAAGAGTCGGGTTGCTGTTGCGGTCGTGGTGTTTTCCGCTCTCGTTCTCAGTGCGGTCCCACGGGCGCAGGCCGGGACCATCCGGCACGATGTTTCGAATTCGACGTACACCGCCCTGGCGGGCGGGTATCCCTCTGTCGGATACATGACCTGGCCCGGCCGGGCCGCCTCCGGAGTCCTGATCGCGCCGGATTGGGTGCTCACCGCGGCGCATGTGCTGGATGACCCGGTCGCGGCGGCTTCCTACACCTTCGATTTTACCCCTGGAGCACCCGGCGGCGACTACACCGGGCTGAACAAGTTCGTCCATCCCGGTTGGACCGGAACTCTCGGAGAAGGATTCGACCTCGCCCTCCTGCAACTCTCCACCTCCGTGCTCGGCATCTCTCCGGCCCTGCTCAGCGATCGCACCGATGAGCTTGGGCGTCTTGCCACCATCGTCGGATTCGGACTCGGCGGAACCGGCCTGACGGGCGCCACGGGCAGCCCGGGGACCAAGCGAGCGGGCTTCAACGTGGTGGATCTCCTGGGGTCGAACATCGGTTTCTCCGCCGCCGAGATCGTCGTGGACTTCGATAATCCGGACGACGCATCGACCAACTTCTCGGGCAGTCCGATCCCGCACGCGACGGAACTCCTGCCCGCCCCCGGAGACAGCGGAGGGGGCTGGTTCATCGACTTCGGGGATGGCGTGGACCTCCTTGCGGGTATCGAGTCCTGGGGACTTGACGCCGACGGGAGTCTCATCAGCAACTACGGTGACGCTGCCGGCGCGACCCGCGTCTCATCCCAACTGCAGTGGATCTTCGACACTTCGGGAGTCCCGCCGTTTTCTCCGACGGCCGTGCCGCTCCCGTCCGCGGCCTTCATGGGTCTTGGACTCCTTGGTGCCTTCGGGGCCTTCCGGCGGTTCCGTCGCCGCCGCTGACTGACTGCTGCAAGCGGTGTCCGCGTGACCCCGGAACTCCTGCTGCAGTGCTGAGGGGCCGCGCAAGAATAACTACGGGATTCGAGGGCAGCTGCATCCCGCCCGGCCGCGTTGCTCGTCTGTTGAAACCAGTGAGGTTGCGCCGTCCTCGCGCCTTGCCGGGCGGGCGCATCAGCGCTCTCCGTCCCGCGAAGTGATTCTTGCGTGCCCCTTATTGCCGCCGACCGGTCTCCCCGGCGATCGCCGCCAGGTCTCTTGCGAAGAACGGCAGCGACGGGTCTCTCGCGCCCATCAGCAGGACGCAGTCTCCCGGCCGGGCTCGTTTTGCGACCAATGCCAGCGTCTCATCGCGGCCCGTCACCGCCCTCGCTTGAAACGGCACCTCGCCGGTGCGTTCGATCACCAGGTCCGAGCTGACGTCCTTCACCGCGGTGCCGCCGGCGTAGTAGATCGGGAGGAGGTAGAGCGCGTCGCCGGCCCGGAAGATCTCCCGGAACGCCAGCGCATACTCATCCATCAGGAAGCGGGTGGGGGCGAAGCCGTGGGGCTGGTAGATGGCGATGATCCGTTTGGAGAGCCCTCTCGCCGCCTCCACCGCGGCGCGGATCTTGGCGGGGTTGTGGGCGAAGTCGTCGACGACGATCACGCCGCCCGCGGTACGGTCTATCTCGAATCTCCGGGCAACGCCCCGAAAACCGGCGACGGCTTCAGCGAGGGTGTCCGTCGGGCAATCGAGTTCCCGGCAGACCGCCAGCGCCGCGGCGAGGTTCTCCGCGTTGTGACGGCCCGGCATGGGAAGCGTCAGAGTCTGATCGCCGATCGCCACGGCGACGCTTTCCGCATCCAGCTTCATCCCCTCGACCGTGAACCGCACGTCGGCATCGAGGTCGGCCAGCAGCGGGTCCTCGCCGTTTGCCACCACCCGTTTCGACCGTCTTGCCAGCGTCCGGAACAGCTCCCGCACTTCCGGCACCGGCTTGTGGTCCTTGCTGACATTCAGGATGACTGAAATCTCGGGGCGGTAGCGGATCAGGGATCCATCGCTCTCATCCGCCTCCACCACGAGCAGGTCGGACTCCCCGGCCACGGCGTTGCCGATCAGACCCTCCGCCACGAGACGCAGGAGCGGAGCGCCGCTGATCAGCGACGGCGACTTCCCACCGTGGCGCAGGAACTCGAAGATCATCGCGGTGACCGTGGACTTCCCGCTCGTCCCGGCCACGGCGATGGTCCTCCTGCCCTCGATCGCCGCCGCCAGCACCTCCGAGCGATGGACCACCTGCGCTCCGACCGCCAGCGCCGCGGCCAGGTCCGGGTTGTCGTCCTCGATCGCGGTGGAGAGGCAGAGGAACCCGGTCTCCGGCGTGACCCCGGAGCCGTCCTGGGGAACCACTTCGCAGCCGAGGGTCTCGAGGGCGGCCTGCAGGTCGGCGGTCGCGGGTTTGCCGATCAGCCGGTCGGACCCGGAGACCTCGACCCCGAGGAACCGGCAATACTGCGCCAAAGCGCTCATCCCGGTGCCGAAGATGCCGGCGAAGTGGATCCGTCGGCAGGCCACCCCGCCGATCAGGAAATCCGGTCGCACCTATCTCCCCGTCAGCGCCGTGCGGTAACCGACCACGAAACGGCCGTCCCAGGTGTCTTCCGGAGCGCCCTTCTTCTTGCTGCGTCGCATGGAGAGTTCGATGGCCTTCGCCTTCGGGGAGTCGGTCTCGACTCCGTGCAGGAAGAGCGCGGCCTGCTTCCGGGTCAGCGAGCTGATGTCGATGTCCCAGCTCATCTCCATGTACTTGTACGGCCGGCGGATCTTCACTTCCTTCATGTCCCGAAGCAGCACCTGGTCTTTGGGGACCCCGATCTCGGGGTTGGTGTAGATCCGGCCGAAGAACCGCTCCGGGAAGTTCATCAGGACAGTCTCGCCGGTGTCCTTGATGAGTTTCAGGTACTCCTGCACTTCGAGGGAGGTCTTGACGATGGTCGGCGCGAGCTTGCGGGCCCGGGCCACGCCGTCCTCATACTTCCTGACGTCGCCCATCGTGTAGATGATGACCGCGCCGAGTCCGAGGATGAGCAGGAACATGACGACGATGAAGCCCTTGACCGCGTCGATCTCCTGTCCGGAGGGGAGCTTCCCGGCCTTGTCCTTGTCCTTCTCTTGTTTCTTCTTCTTCTCTTTTTTGGCCATCGTGCGCTCCTCCTACTGCGGTTCCGTGGGGACAAGCTCCGCGGTGAACCCGAACTTGTACTTCTGGGTCCGCTGGTCGAGTTCCACCGCATCTCGCCGGATCCCGCCCGGCACCACGTACTTCAGCTTCTTGAGTTCCTGCTGGATCAGGTCCACGTTGCCGCGATTCCCGATCAGGCCGTCGAACGAGATCGTCTTCTGGTTGACCTTGAAATCGTTGATCACCAGGTAGCCGAGTTCGGCGCGCCGGGCCTGCAGGGAGTTGAAGAGGTCCCTCCAGACCGAAAGGGCGGATCGTACCGGGGGAAGGCCCTTCACGTTGATGCCCATTCCGTCGGTGATGTGGCGGTGCATCCGCTTCACCTGGTTGTTCCACGCGCTGAGCTTCTTGAAGATGTCCTCCGGCTCCCTGGGCAGCTTCACCACCCTCTTCTCGAGCACGGTGTCGTACTGCAGCCTGGTCTTGGCCACGAAATTGTCGTTCAGAAGGGTCAGCACGTTGCCGAATTCGGCCTGGGCTTTCGTGCGCCGGTTGGTGTAGTTGAGCCAGGTCAGGAACAGCAGGATGAAAACCAGGGAGACCGTGGTGGCGAGCGTCACCTTGATCAGGTCGAACTTCCGCGTGTAACGCAGCTCTTCCCGGCGAAACTCGACATCGAGCCCCTCGTTCCCGAGGTACTTGAGGGCGCAGCCGAGCGCAATTCCGATGGAGGCGTTGGCCCGTTCGTAGTCGGCGGCGGGAATGGCCCTCGCGTCTTCCCCGATCAGGTCGAGCATCAGCACCGGTTTGCGGAACCGGCTCTCCAGTCGGTTCTTGATCCCACTGCCCAGGCTCGCCGCCCCGGTCAGGTAGATGGCGGAAAGCTCGCCGCCGCCCGACGCCGACCCGATCGACCGCGTCGTCTCCCGGTAGATGCGGCCGAGGAAGTCGTCCTGGTGCTGCACCACGATCGACGCCTCGAGCTGTTCCGGAGACTTCTCCGTCTCGGGTACGTCGTCATCGAGGGTGAGCGGCTTCAGCAGGTCGTCCTCCCGGGGGGAGCCGTCGCCTTCCTCCACCTTTGTGCGGGCGGAGTCGGTATCGACCGCTAGGTCCGAGGAGATCACCTGCGTCACGGACTCGGACCCGGTTCGCAGCGACCGGCAGGACTTCAGCTCCCCGTTGCGGACCGAGAGCACGAGCGTCGTCCCCGCCCCGATGTCGAGCACGACGCAGTTCGGGTTCTCGTCGAACGCGCCCGACGCCTTCGCGGCGTTGAACAGGGCGATCATGTCGAGATCGAAGTGCATCGGGTCGACGCCGTGGCTCTGCAGGAGATCGAGGGTCTCTCTCACCTTGTCCTTCGGGGCGGCGAAGATCAGGATCTTGCTCTGGTCCTTGACCTCCCCGACCTTCACGAAGTCCACCACCACGTCTTCGATCGCATGACTGTGGAGGTGGGCTTCCGCCTCGAAGCGGAGCACGCGGCGGATCTGGTCTTCCTGCAGGAAGGGCACCAGGATCTCGCGGATCACGATGTTTCGGGAGTCCACCGCGGCGATCAGGCCGTCGCGGCGGGCGTGCGCCTCCCCCAGGACCGCCCCGATCGTCTCCGAGAGACCGCCGGTGATGCCGATCTCCTTGCTGACGTACTTCGTGATCTTGTATTTCTTCGGTGAGCCGTCGAGCTCCACCAGCTTCACAAATCGCGAGCCGATGTCGAGTACGAGTGCCTTCGCCATCTCTCTACCTCACTTCACTTCGAGCCGGAGTCGGGGGATGCATAGGAGCCGATGATCGCATCGATCTTCCGTTCCGTCTGCTTCTGCATGGCGAGCAACTGGTCGCGCAGGAGGGCGTCCGCTTCCGACTTCAGGGCCTTGACCCGCTCGTCGTACTCCTCGTAGATCCTGCGCGCATCCGCCAGATCCTGCTCGGAGATTCCCGGGACCTTCGCCCGATGTATCTCGATGTAGGTGTCGATCCAGGTCTGCGGAGTCGCGGGGCCGGCGGTGGTGTTGCCGACCAGGTATCCACTGGTGACCCCCGAGAGAAACGTCATGACGAGGGTGGCGAGCATGAAAGTCCTCATTTCACTTCCTCCGCGTCGATCCGGGGAGCGTTCTCCCGGGCGATTTCAGACATGATCCAGTCGAGTGCTCCGTCGGCGGTGAATCGGATCTCGGGTGAGGCGGCAGTCTTCGGCTGGCCGGGTTCCACCCAGAGTGCGGCCGGCCCCGTGATCACGAGCAGCAGTGCCGCCGCCGCCGCGACCCTCCGGAGCATCGGTCGGAACGCCAGGAGGCGGGATCCGGGTTCACCGAGTCTGGCCAGCACCCGCTCGGTCAGGTTCGGGGGCGCCGGGGGACAGGGAAGCTCACCCAGATAGGCCTTGACCGCCTCCACGGTCCGGGCGAACCGGGCGCAGTCGGCACAGGCCCCGAGGTGCTCCTCGAGCGTGCCGATCTCCTCCGCTCCGAGTCGCTCGTCCGCGAGCAGGGACAGCGATCGTTTCGCTTCAGAACAGTCCATCACTCACCTCCCGATGAGGTCACATGTACGGTGTCATCAACGTCTTGAGCCTCTCCCGCGCCCGAAACAGGCGCGACTCCACGGTCCCCTTGGGCAACTCGAGGACCCTGGCGATCTCGTCGTAGGAGAGGCCTTCGAACTCTCTCAAGACCAGAATGGTCCGATACTTCTCCGGCAGCTTCCCGAGCGCTTCGTCGAGCCGCTGGCCCAGCTCCCGGCCGTGAGCCAGGCGCTCCGGGCGGGCCCGCTCGTCGGCCAGCCCTTCCGGGCCGGTCGGGCTCTCCGACAGGGAGAGGCCCTTCCGTTTCCACCACTTCTTGCGCCAGTCCGTGGCCGCATTCACCGCCACCCGGTAGAGCCAGGTATAGAACGCCGACTGGCCCTTGTAGGACGAGATCCGATAGTAGGCCTTGATGAAGACCTCCTGGGTCACGTCCTCGGCCTCGTCGCGGTCACGAAGCAGGCCGTACACGAGCCGGTGGATGCGCTCACGGTAGGTGGTGACGAGCTCGGCAAAGGCCTCCTGATCTCCCGAGCGAACTCTGCGGATCAGGTCGGTCTCTTTGCTGCTCATCCCACCCCGGGTGGTTGGACGCGGCCGGGCATGGGAACTTCCCGTCGCGAGCCTGCGTTTCTCACCATTGCGAACGGCCTGAGGGGCGGTCGCGGCGTCAGACCTCCTCACTGATCAGCTTCGATCAGTCCTCATCCACGTCGATCAGGTGCCCCATCTTGTCGCGCTTCGTCTCGAGGTAGCTCCGGTTGACCCGGTTTGCGGGGATCTCGATGGCGATGCGATCCACGATCTGGAGCCCGAAGCCCTTGAGTCCCGCCCTCTTGCCGGGGTTGTTCGTCAGAAGCCGCATCTGCCGGACGCCGAGATCATAGAGGATCTGCGCACCGATGCCGTACTCCCGCTGGTCCGGTCTGAAGCCGAGGATCTCGTTCGCCTCGACGGTATCCATGCCGTGATCTTGCATCTTGTATGCGCGAAGTTTGTTCGAGAGCCCGATGCCGCGGCCCTCCTGCCGCATGTACAGCAGAACGCCCCGGCCTTCCTTCTGGATCATCTCGAGCGCGGCGTGCAGTTGGGAGCCGCAGTCGCAACGGAGAGAGGCCATGATGTCGCCGGTCATGCACTCGCTGTGGACCCGGACGAGGACCGGTTCGTCCACCTCGCGGGGCTTGCCGCGTTCCGGCATGGGAAAACCGAGCGTGAGCGCCAGGTTCTCCTTGTCGTCGAAGGCCGACTTGTAGGCGTGCGCGGTGAAGTCCCCGAATCGGGTGGGCAGGTTCACCGAGACGAGCCTCTCCACCAGTTTCTCGTGCTGGCGCCGGTACTCGATGATGTCCGCCACGGAGCAGATCTTCAAGCCGTGCTCCTCGCCGAAGACCTCGAGTTCCGGGAGGCGGGCCATCTTCCCGTCTTCCCGCATCACCTCGCAGATGACCCCCATGGGAGTCAGGCCGGCCAGGCGGCAGAGGTCCACCGAGCCCTCGGTCTGTCCGGTGCGCACCAGGACCCCACCGGGCCGGGCCCGCAGCGGCTGGACGTGACCGGGACGCACCAGGTCCGCCGCACGGCAGTTGTCGCGAGCGGCGGTGATGATGGAGGTGGCGCGCTCCTCGGCGGAAATGCCGGTGGTGATGCCGCGCTTCGCCTCGAAGGTCATGGCGAAGGCCGTCCCGAAATTCGAGCGGTTCTCATTCCTCGGGACGAGGAGCGGCAGGTCGAGCTGATCGGCCTTCTCCTCGTTCATGGTCAGGCAGATCCAGCCCTTGCCGTGGGTGGCCATGAAGTTGATGATTTCGGCCGTGGTCTTCTCGGCGGCGCAGACGAGGTCGCCCTCGTTCTCGCGCTTCGGGTCGTCCACCAGGATGACCATGCGTCCCGCGCGGAGTTCGGAGAGAATGTCGGGAATTGGTGTGAGGGGCATCGCCTTCGTAATTCCAAGGGGTTGGGATGATAAGAGAATAGGAATCATCCTAAGTTCGTCGATGGCCGCACTGAAAGGAATCACCGGAGGAGAGCTTGCAGCGGAGAACCACCCGAATCGCGCTCCTCGTGCTGATCGTACTGATGGTCAGCACCGCGCACTACGTCACGCCGACCGACCGGCCCGGGTTCCATGCCTTCTATCGCTGGTTCTATCACCTGCCGATCATCCTCGGGGCTTTCTGGTTCGGGCTGCGGGGCGGCGTCGGCCTGGCGCTCCTGGTCACCGTCCTGTACCTCCCGCACCTCTTCCTCCACTGGTCCGGAGGCTACTCCGTGCAGTGGCTCGAGGTCACCCTCTACAACATCGTGGGGTGGGTGACCGGCTCCCTCTCCCAGGGTCAGATGTCCGAGCGGGACCGGTACCGGAGCGCCGCGGAGGAGCTGGACCGGGCCTATGGCGATCTGAAGACCAAGGCCCGCGACCTGCTGGAGACCGAGGAGCAGCTTCGCCACGCCGATCGGCTCTCCGCCCTGGGGGAGCTCTCCGCGGGACTGGCGCACGAAGTGAAGACTCCCCTGGCCTCGATCCGCGGGACCGCGGAGATCCTGGCCGGTGAGACCACTCGGGAGGAGCGGGAGGAGTTCACGGAGATCCTGCAGAAGGAAGTGGACCGTCTGAACCAGGTGGTTCTGGATTTCCTCGACTTCTCACGTCCGGAGATGGACCGGGAGTGCCGCGCGGATCTCCGGGAGGCGGCGAGCGAGATCCTGCGCCTGGTCGCCCGGGAGGCCGAGAAGCACGGAGTCGCTCTCGAGAACCGGGTGGAGCCCGCGGCGCCCCTGGTCGCGGTGGATCCCGAGCAGCTCCGGCAGGTGCTCCTCAACCTGATCGTCAACGCGATCCAGGCCCAGCCCGATGGGGGGCGAATCACGGTCTCGGCCCACCGGAACGGAGAAGAGGTGCTGCTCATGGTGGCGGACGAGGGACCCGGGATCGTGGTGGAGCCCGCCGAGGAGGTTTTCGAGCCGTTCTTCACCACCCGCGCGCGGGGTACCGGCCTCGGCCTCTCCATCGTAAGAAAGATCCTCAGAAGTCACGGAGCGTCCATCGAGGTCGATGGGCGCAGCGGCGCAGGAACGACATTCACGATTTTATTGCCCCTGGCGGAGTGACCGTATGCCCGGCGAGAAGATTCTCCTGGTGGACGACGACCAGAGCCTGCTCCGGGTGACCGAGAAGCAGCTCGTCAACGCGGAGTATCGCGTGACCCCCGTGGCTTCGACCAGTGCCGCCCTCGAGCGGTTTAGCGAGGAGGACTTCGACCTCGTCGTCACCGACGTCCAGATGCCGGAGATGGATGGGCTCGAGCTTCTCGCTGAGCTCAAGAGGCGGGACCCCGCCGTTGCGGTCGTGGTGCTCACCGCTTTCGGTTCGGTGGAGCGGGCGGTCAAGGCCATGCGTACCGGCGCGGCCGACTTCCTCGAGAAGCCGTACCGGCGGGAGGCGCTCCTGCTGGCGGTGGAGAAGGGGCTGCGGTTGCGCGCGCTCCTGACGGAAAACGTGCGCCTCCAGGTCGAATTGATGGATCGCTTCTCCTTCGACGAAATCGTGGGGGGCTCCGAAGCGATGCGCGATCTCTTCGCCATGCTCGGCCGGGTGGCGAAGAGCGATGTTTCGGTGCTCATCCGGGGAGAGAGCGGCACCGGCAAGGAGCTGATCGCCCGGGCTGTTCACTATCGGGGACCGCGGGCGAAGAAGCCGTTCGTGGCGGTGAACTGCGCCGCGATCCCGGACACGCTGATCGAGTCCGACCTGTTCGGCCATACCCGCGGCGCGTTCACCGGCGCGGTGGCGGATCGTCCCGGGCGCTTTGTCGAAGCGGACGGGGGCACCCTCTTCCTCGACGAGATCGGTGAGCTCCGCACCGACGTGCAGGCCAAGCTGCTCCGCGTCCTCCAGGACGGGGAGGTTCGGCCGCTGGGTGGAACGAAGAGCCTCTCCGTCGACGTTCGCCTGGTCACCGCCACCAACCGCGACGTGGAGACGGCGATGGAGGAGGGCACCTTCCGGCAGGATCTCTACTATCGCGTGGCGGTGGTGGTCCTCGCGCTGCCTCCGCTTCGCGATCGCGCCGACGACATCCCTCTGCTGGCCCGGCACTTCCTCGTCAAGAAGGGGGCGGCGGATCTCCGGATGGAGCCGGATTTCCTCGAAGGGCTTCGCACCAACCCATGGCCGGGGAATGTGCGGGAACTGGAGAACGTCATCGACCGCGCCCTGGTCCTTCGGCAGCACGAGGACCGCCTTACCGCGGCCGACCTGCCGCCCCGCCCGCCGACCAGCCGGAGCGCCGAGGACCCGCTTGGTATCGTGATCCCCGACGAGGGGCTCTCCCTCGCGGCGGTGGAGAAGAGCCTGATCGAGCAGGCCCTCGAGAAGGCCGGAGGCAACCGCTCCCGGGCGGCCCGCCTGCTCGGTATCACCCGGCAGACGCTGCTCTATCGCCTGGAGAAGCACGGGCTGAAGTAGGGCCCGTCTGGAAAGAACTGCCGCACCCGAGGGTCGCTGCATCCCGCAAAGCCTGGTTGCTCGTCGGTTGAAGCCAGCGAATCCGGTATCCGGTCGGTCATCGGTTCGGTGTCGGCGTGATCGAGGATCCCCTGGAACTCCTCCCGCTCGAGGAATGAGCTGCCGTCTCGGGAACCAACGGAGAGTCGGCCTCGTCCTATGAACATGCGCTCTGGCATGACCATGCTCGTGATGGCACTCCTGGCTCTCGCCGCCGCCTGCGGTTCCGAGGATTCCGAAAGCCCCCGGGGGAGCCGCAGCGGCGCGCCGAATGTGGTCTTCATCGTGATGGATACCACCAGTGCGGAACGCTGTTCCGTGAACGGCTACGTCCGGCCCACCACGCCGGAGCTGGCCAAGATCGCGAAGGGGGGCATCAACTTCCGGAACACCTGGAGCCCGTCCG
This sequence comes from Myxococcota bacterium, assembly GCA_024278455.1. Lineage (GTDB taxonomy): Bacteria > Myxococcota_A > UBA796 > JAJRTE01 > JAJRTE01 > JAJRTE01. The sequence goes on along the minus strand of JAJRTE010000234.1, from coordinate 22,288 downwards.
GCTGGACCGCGCCGGCGCACGCTTCGATGTTCACGGGACTCCGACCCGAACACCACGGTCTCCGGCACGGCAACCGGTTGTTTCTGTGGGACGACACCGTCACGCTTGCCGAGCGGATGCAGGAGGCCGGATATCAGACCGGCTGTTTCACCAACAATTCCTTCCTGACCTCGGATCATGGCCTGGTCCAGGGCTTCGACAAGGTCGTCCCGATGTTCGAGGATGTCAATCTCCCGCTCCCGACCGCGATCCCCACCCACCTCGAGGCGCTTGATTGGGTGCGGCGGGTGAGCGGGGACGAGAGCCCCTTTTTTCTGTTCATCAACGACATGGATCCGCACCTCCTCTACCTTCCGCCCGAGGAGTTCGAGAAGCGGTTCGTCGATGCCGATGCGAGCAAGGAGGTCCTGGCCGCGGCGAAGGATCTGTCGCCTCAGGCGTTCCTGAAGCACAACCTCGGCCTCGAATCCCTCTCCCCGGAGATCCTCTCTGTCCTCCCCGACCTCTATGACGCGGAGGTCGCGTGCCTGGATCACGAGATTGGCCGGTTCGTCGCGGAACTCGAGGAGGCGGGCCTCTTCGAGAATACCTTGCTGGTCATTGCCGGCGACCACGGGGAAAACCTCGGCCGGCACGGCTTGCTGGATCACAAGTTCAGCCTGCACCGGACTGTGCTCCATGTCCCCCTGGTCATCCGTCTGCCCGGCGGCGCCCGCGCTGGTGAGGTCCACGACGAGGTCGTCCGGTTGGAGGACATCTTCCCCACCATCCTCGAGGTTTGCGGATTGCCGATCCCCCGGGGCATCGATTCCGAGTCCCTGCTCGGAGATCTCACCGGCCGGATCGCCCTCGCGTTGCGGGACTACCCGGAGAAGTACCTGAACGACATGGAAGAATCGATGGGGGGACGGGAGGGGTACGACCGATTCGAGGTCGACATGAAGTCCGAGTTCGACGGACGGTTCCACCGGATCGAGTTCTCGGACAGCCGCAAGCTCGTCTTTGATGTCTCGGAGGATCCCGAGGAGTTCCACCCGATCGAGGAGTAGGTTGCCCCGAACGCCGGCGCCGACGATACTGCCTCCCGGAACCGCTCCGGGAGGGACGACATCGTGCACACCAACGACTTCCGCATCGAACCGGACTCGAAGGTCCGTCTGGTGGATCGACCGACCCGGGAGAACGGCGGCCTGACGCGCGCCGAGGGTCGGGAGGCGCTCGCCGGACTCATCCGGCGGATGAAGGAGTTGCAGGAGATCCTCTACGCCGAGGGGAAGCACTCCCTCCTGATCGTTCTACAGGCCATGGACGCGGGTGGGAAGGACAGCACGATCCGCAATGTGTTCGGTCCCCTGAACCCCCAGGGCTGCCGGGTGACCGGGTTCAAGGCGCCGAGCACCCGGGAACGCGCCCACGACTACCTGTGGCGCATCCACCGGGAAACTCCGGGCCGCGGCGAGATCCGGGTCTTCAATCGATCGCACTACGAGGACGTGCTCATCGTCCGGGTGAAGAACTTCGTGGAAAAGAGCCGCTGGAAGCGCCGCTACCGTCACATCAACGACTTCGAGCGCCTCCTCACCGATGAGGGTGTAACGATCCGGAAGTTCTACCTGCACATCTCCCCGGAGTATCAGAAGGAGCGGTTCCAGCGCCGCCTCGACCGCCCGGACAAACACTGGAAGTTCAACCCGGCGGACCTGACCGAGCGCGCCCTCTGGCCGGACTATCAACACGCTTTCGAGGACGCTATCAGCAAGTGCAGCACCCCCGCCGCGCCCTGGTATGTGGTCCCCGCGGAGCGCCGCTGGTTCCGCAATCTCCTGGTGGCGAAGGTCGTCGTCGAGGCGCTGGAGGATCTTGATATGGCTTACCCCGAGCCCGATTTCGACCCGCAGAGCATCGTCATCCCCTGACGATCCCGCCGTCCACACCGAAATGAACAGCTTCGACATCGCTTCGAGGGCTTCCCCGGCGTCCGTCTCCTCCTCCTGCTCCGCCGAGATCCGTCTTGCGGTGGTGTTCGCCATCGCCACGGTCTCCAGGGCAGATACAATGGTGACCTTGGCCAAGATCCGGCACGACCGGACCGATTGCGAGAGAGGGCTCCTCATGCGCATACTCCTGACCACTCTGTTCGTTCTGTTGCTCGCGACATCGCTTCCTGCTCAGGACGTGAAACCCGCGAACCCCACCTGTCCGGTGATGGAAGGCGAGCCGGTCGATCCCGAGATCTTCGTCGACCATGAGGGCAAGCGGGTCTGGTTCTGCTGCGACTCCTGCGTGGAGGACTTCAACGCCGATCCGACTGCCTACCTGTCGCTGCTGCCGCAGTTCGGCGGAGTGGCGTCGGCCGCGGCAGAGGCTCCCGAATCCGAGGTGGAGGAACACGAAGACCACGCGCTTGGCGCCCTCCACCCGATGCTCGTCCACTTTCCAGTGGCCTTGACGATGGCCGCGCTCTTCGCGGGACTGCTGGCGTTCATATCGAGGCGGAGATTCGCCGGCATCGCCTTCTACTGCATTCTCCTGGCGGCAGTGCTGTCCATCCCGGCCTTCCTGATGGGGGAGCAGGCAGAGGAGGGACTGGGGCGTCTCTCGGAAGCTCGCCAGGAGATGGTGGAGGCTCACGAGCTGTGGGGCACGATCTCCATGTACACCCTGCTCGGCGTCGCACTCGTCCACCTGATCGCCCGGTTCAAGCCGGACGCGAGGGGCATGTGGCTCATCGCATTTCTTTTCCTGCTCGGCGCCGCGGCCGTGGTGAGCTACACGGGATACCTCGGCGGGGAAGTGGCCCGTCCCGGTCACCTGGACGCCCTGTGGGAGTATCTCAGAGCCTTACGCTCCTGAGCCGGAGCGAGTTGGTGACGACGGAGACGGAGGAGAACGCCATCGCCCCGGCGGCGATGGCCGGGGTGAGCAGGCCGCCCGCCGCCAGCGGGATCGCCAGCACGTTGTAGAAGAATGCCCAGAACAGGTTCTGGCGGATGGTGTGCAGGGTTCGGCGGGAGAGCCTCATCGCCGTCACCACGCCCGCCGGGTCGCCGGACATCAGCGTGACGTCCGCCGCCTCGATCGCCACGTCCGTGCCGGTACCGATGGCCATGCCCACATCCGCGGCGGCGAGCGCCGGCGCATCGTTGATGCCGTCGCCGACCATCACCACCCGTTCTCCGGCGTCCATGAGCTTGCGGACCTCTTCGAGTTTGTTCTCCGGCAGCACTTCCGCCAGGAATCGCTCGATCCCCAGGGCTTTCGCCATGTGCTCCGCCGCCGCCGTCGAGTCTCCGGTGAGCATGACCGGCTCGACCCCGAGGGCGCGGATCGACGCCACCGCCTCGGCTGCGCTCTCCTTCAGCGTGTCCGAGACCCCCAGCACGCCGGCGGGTATTCCGGAAACGGACAGGAGCACCAGCGTCTTGCCCGCGGCCGAAAACGGAGCTGCCAACTCATCAAGGGGACGCACATCAACGCCCTCGTCTTCGAGCAGCTTGCGATTGCCGGCGAGCACCAGGGCGCCGTCGATGACCGCCCGCACCCCGTGGCCTTCAACCGCGCGAAACTCATCCGGCCGACCGGTCTCGATCCCGCGTTCAGCGGCGGCCGAAAGGACCGCCTTCGCCACCGGGTGCTCGGAGAACCGCTCCGCCGTGGCCGCGAGCTTGAGCAGGGACTCCTCGGAATGCCCCTCGAGCACCGCGATCCCGGTCAGGGCCGGCTCGCCCTTTGTCAGCGTCCCGGTCTTGTCGAGCACCACGGTGGTGGCGCGGCCCGCGTTCTCCAGCGCCGGGGCGCCCCGAAACAGGATCCCGAGACGCGCGGCCCGGCCCGTGCCGACCATCACCGCGGTGGGGGTGGCGAGCCCCAGGGCGCACGGACAGGCGATGATGAGTACGGAGACCGCCGCCATGATCGCGTTCTCGATCTTCCCGCCGGCCAGCATCCAGCCGCCGAGGGTCGCGAACGAGATCAGGATGACGATGGGTACGAAGACCGAGGCCACGCGGTCCGCCAGCCTCTGCACCGGCGCTTTCACCCCCTGGGCCTCGCGTACCAGCAAGACGATCCGGGCGAGGGCGGTCTCCGCGCCGACCCGGGTCACCGTGAACAGGATCCGGCCGTTCTTCGAGAGGGTCCCCCCGATGACCTCGTCGCCCGGCCCCCGCTCCACGGGGAGGGATTCCCCGGTGATCATCGACTCGTCCACGGCGCTGCTTCCATCGGCAATGATGCCGTCCGCCGGGAACTTCTGCCCCGGCCTGACGATGGCCAGGTCGCCGGTGACGAGATCGTCCACCGGGATTTCGACCTCTTCCGTTCCCCGCAGGACCGTGGCCTTCTGCGGTACGATCGCGAGGAGCTTGCGGACGGCCTGGGACGTCTTCCCTTTCGCCCGGGCCTCGAAATACCGGCCGAGCAGGATCAGGGTCACGATCATGGCCGCGGAGTGGAAGTGCAGCATCGTGTCGTCTCCGAAGGCCCCGGGGAAGACCAGCACCACCGCGCCGAAGACGAAGGCGGTCCCCGCACCCACCGCGATCAGGGTGTTCATGTCCGCCTGGAAACGCACCGCCTGCTTCGCGGCGACGACGAAGAACGACCGGCCGCAGAAGAAGAGCACTCCCGCCGCGAGGACCAGTTCCGCCCACCTGGCGGTGGCGTCCGGGAGGTCCGTGATGGCGGCTACCGGCACGAAGTCCTTCAGGTGGATCACGAGGAGCACGAGAGTGAGGACGGCACCAATGACGAACCGCAGCAGATAGCTCCGGGCTTCATCGCTTTCGTCCGGCAGGCTCAGCCGATTGCCCGCGCCCCGCTCCGGTACCCGAAAATCTCCCGCGGTGGCGACCGCCCGGCAGAGGTCGTCGTAGGCCGGGCCGTCCGGCAGGATTTCGACCATCGCCTCCTTCGTCGCGAGGTTCACGTTTGCCGAGACCACGCCCGGCAGCTTGCCGATCGCCTTCTCCACGCGGAGGACGCACGACGCGCAATGCATCCCCTCGATGGGGAGGAGTTCCCGACGGGAAACGGGCTTTGCAGGAATGGTCGGCATCAGGCACCTCGTCAAAGTTCGGGTTCCCTGCAAGGATAGAGGACGTTCGGCCAACTCCGCGGAACTTCGGGCAAGGCCCGGGTTGGGTTACAAGTCCGCACGAGGAGACTCTCATGAAGGCGAAGGACGTGCGCAGAAGGGTCGTCATCAGCGGTGTCGTGCCGCAGGTGGACGGCGGACGCTATCCCGTGAAGCGCACCCTGGGCGATCGGGTTACGGTCTACGCGGATGTCTTCTGCGACGGCCACGACCTCGTCGCCGGCGAGGTGCTCTATCGCCGGAGATCGACGAAGAAGTGGAGCGCCGCCCCGCTCGAACCCCTCGGCAACGACCACTACCGCGCGTCGTTTTTCGTCAGCGATACCGGCCACTGGCTCTTCACCATTCGGGGCTGGGTGGACCGTTTCGGCAGTTGGCAGCGCGACCTTCAGGCGAGAGTGTCCGCGGGGCAGGATGTCGGCATGGATCTCGAGGTCGGCGCGGGTATCATCGCCGCGGCGGCGAAGCGTGCCAGGGGGGGCGACGCGAAAGCACTGAGAGAGACTGTTGCCCTGCTCCTCTCCGACGAATCGCGGGAAAAGCGGACCGAAGCCGCCCTCGCGGACGATCTGCGCAAACTCGCCGGCGCCTGGCCGGACCGCTCCACCGCCACCCGCCACGACCGCGAGGTGATCGTCGACGTGGAGCGCGACCGGGCCGGTTTCTCCGCCTGGTACGAGCTCTTTCCGCGCTCGACCGCGACCGAGGAGGGCGTGCACGGCACCTTCGACGACCTGATCGCCCGCCTGCCCTATGTCGCCGAACTCGGCTTCGATGTCGTGTATCTGCCTCCGGTGCATCCCATCGGTCGCATCCACCGCAAGGGGAAGAACAACAACCCGACGTGTGCGCCGGGCGAGATCGGAAGCCCGTGGGCCATCGGCGCCGATGAGGGAGGACACCAGGCCGTGCATCCGGACCTCGGCACCCTCGATGACTTCAATCGCGTGGTCGCGGCGGCCCGGGACCTCGGCATGGAGATCGCCCTCGACATGGCGTTTCAGTGTGCACCGGATCACCCCTACGCAAGAGAGCACCCGGAGTGGTTTCGGCATCGTCCCGACGGCTCGATCCAGTACGCCGAGAACCCGCCGAAGAAGTACCAGGACATCTACCCGTTCGATTTCGATGGTGAAGGTGCCGAGACTCTCTGGAAGGAACTGCGCTCGGTGGTGATGTTCTGGGTCGACCGCGGGGTTCGGATCTTCCGTGTGGACAACCCGCACACCAAACCGTTTTGCTTCTGGGAGTGGCTGATCCGCGAGGTCCGGCAGGTCTATCCGGACACGATCTTCCTGGCTGAAGCGTTCACGCGGCCTCGCGTCATGGAGCACCTGGCGAAGATCGGCTTCACCCAGTCGTACACCTACTTCACCTGGCGCGAGTCGGCTGCGGAGATGCGGCAGTACCTGACCGAGTTGACCCGCTCCGAGGCGGTCGAGTTCTTCCGTCCGAACTTCTGGCCGAACACGCCGGACATCCTTCCGGGGCACCTGCAGGACGGGGGCCGGCCGGCGTTCATCGCCCGCCTGGTCATGGCCGCGACCTTGTCCTCCTGCTACGGGATCTACGGCCCCGCGTTCGAACTCATGGAGCGCGTGGCGGTCGCGCGCGGCAGTGAGGAATACATCGATTCGGAGAAGTACCAGCTTCGCCACTGGGACCTCGATCGGGCCGACAGCCTGAAAGGCATCATCGCCCGGGTGAACCGGATCCGCAACCGCAACCCGGCCCTGCACGGCAACCGAGACCTCTCTTTCCACGAGACCACGAATGACCAGTTCCTCGTCTACAGCAAGCGGAGCCCGGACGGCGGGAACGTGATTCTGGTCATCGTCTCCTTCGACCCGAACTACACTCACACCGGTTGGGTGGAGCTGGATCTGCCCGCCCTCGGCCTGCATCCCGAAGAGTCCTTCACCGTGCACGACCTCCTCACCGATGATCGCTACTCCTGGCGCGGCAGTCGGAACTTCGTCGAGTTGAACCCGGACGTCCTCCCGGCGCACGTCTTCGAAATCCACCCCGACGGCCGCGATGAGAAGGACTTCGAGTACTACGGTGACTGAGGAAAACGAGACCCTCGAAGCGCGGGCCCGCAGGCTCGGCGTGCTGACTTCGTACACGGATGTGATGGGGGAGGTGCATACCGCCGATCCCGACGCGCTTTCAGCCGTTCTCGTCGAGGTGGGTGAACCGGAGGCGGGGCCCGAGCCGGTCCGCGTGGCCTGGGATGGAGGCCCGGAGGGGCTTTGTCCCGGGTACCACCGTGAGATCGCCTCTGAAGACGGCCTCGAGATCGAGCGCCTGGTGATCTCCGCGCCCACCCGGTCCTTTGGCGCCGATGACGAGGAGTTCGCCATCACCGCTTTCCTGCCTCTCTACGCACTTCGCACCGCTGCGGACTGGGGCGTCGGCAGCTTCACCGATCTCGGCCGGCTGCGCCGCTTCGCCGCGGAGCGCGGCATCGACGGCGTCGCCACGCTGCCGCTGACCGCCGGCTTTCTCGACGACCCCTACGATCCGAGCCCCTACGCCCCGGCCAGCCGCCTCTTCTGGAACGAGCTGTATCTCGACCTGACGGTGCTGCCGGAGCTGAAATCCTGCCCGGAGGCGGCGAAGCTGATGAACTCCTCCGACTTCCAGGCCGAGATCACCGCGCTTCGCGCCGGGGACCATGCCGATCCGCGCCGGGTGATGGCCTTGAAACGCAGGGTACTGGATCTGCTGTCCCGCTCTCTCGACCCCGTTCGGCAGGCGGCCCTTACGCACTACATCGAGACGAAGGATCTGCTCACCGACTACGCCCGGTTTCGCGCCGGGGTCGACGAGGACGGCATCCGTTATCACCTCTACGCCCAGTGGGTAGCCGATCAGCAGATCCGCGAGCAGGTGCAAGCGGACGGCGCCGGTCTCTGCTTCGATCTTCCCCTTGGCGTGGCCGGGCACAGCTTCGACGTGCATCGGTATCCCGAGCTCTTCGCCCGGGGCGCCAGCGGCGGTGCACCACCCGATGAGCTCGGCCCGGAAGGCCAGGACTGGGGCTTCCCTCCGTTCAGGCCCACTGCGCTCCGGGCGGATGGTTACGCCTACTTCCGTGCCTGCCTGAATCTCCTGATGCGGCCGGCGGCGTCGCTTCGGATCGACCACGTCATGGGCTTGCGCCGCCTCTTCTGGATCCCCCGTGGGTTCACTGCCAGGGACGGCATCTATGTGACCTACCCCGCGGAGGAACTCTTCGCGGTGCTCTCTCTCGAGTCGCATCGCCATTGCTGCCGGCTGATCGGGGAGAACCTCGGCACGGTGCCTCCCGAGGTCAATCGGGCCATGAGCCGCCACGGCATTCGCGGGATGTACGTGATGCCGTTCGAGATGACCGGGAACGAGCGGGCCGCACTCCGGCCGGCCGGTCCCGACCGCCAGGCGAGTCTGAATACCCACGACCTCGCTCCGTTCGCCTCGTGGTGGGAAGACCTGCCCGAAGCCGATCGCCGTCCACTCGTTTCATGGCTGGTGTCCGAAAACCGCCTGCAGGCCGAAGAATCAACCACGGCCGAAGCCCTCCGCGCCTTCCTGCTCGCTCTGTCGGGGAGCGCCGCGGCGGAATTGGTCGTGAATCTCGAAGATCTCTGGGGGGAGGCGAGACGTCAGAATCTCCCCGGCACTGGAGTGGAAATGCGGAACTTCACCCGACGCGCGACGAAGAGCCTCGATGAGATCAGCGAGGATCCCGGCATCGCCACTCTGCTCGATGAGGTGCGGGAAGAGCGCGACCTGGCTGCTCGCCGGCACGGTCCGCCGGAGGTGGTTCCCTGCTTCATCACCGACGACGACCTGTATCTCCTGAACGAGGGAACGCACCGTCGTCTGGCGGAGAAACTCGGCTCCCACGAGATGGTCGTGGACGACCTCCCGGGCACTCACTTCGCGGTCTGGGCCCCGAACGCCGGGCGGGTGGAGGTCATCGGGGATTTCAACGGCTGGGACGGGAGCCGCCATCTCCTTTCGCCGCTCGGCTCGTCCGGGGTCTTTTCGGGTTTCATTTCCGGTGTCGGCCGCGGCGATCTCTACAAGTACCGGATTCATCGCCGCGACGGCGGGCCGACCACCGAGAAGGCCGATCCGTTGGCGATTCACCAGGAGACCCCGCCGCGCACCGCCTCGGTCGTCTGGGAAGCTGACTATGAGTGGGGCGATGCGGAGTGGATGGAGACTCGCGGGGGAAAGAACGCCCTCGACGCACCGATCTCCGTCTACGAGGTCCACCTCGGCTCGTTCATGCGGGTGCCGGAGGAGGACAATCGCTCCCTCACCTACCGGGAGATTGCGCCGAAGCTGGTCGCCCACGTCAAGGCCGCCGGGTTCACGCACGTCGAACTGCTCCCGATCATGGAGCACCCCTTCTACGGCTCCTGGGGTTACCAGGTCACCGGGTACTTTGCTCCCACGAGCCGCTACGGTACTCCGCAGGACTTCATGTGGCTGGTCGATCACCTGCACCAGGAGGGCATCGGCGTCATCCTGGACTGGGTGCCCTCGCACTTCCCGGCGGATCCTCACGGCCTCGGCTACTTCGACGGCACGCACCTCTACGAGCATGAGGATCGGCGCAAGGGCCATCACCCGGACTGGGACAGCCTGATCTTCAATTACGACCGCAACGAGATCCGCAGCTTTCTCGTGAGCGTCGCGTTGCACTGGATTCGCGTCTTCCACGCTGACGGCCTGCGCACCGACGCGGTCGCTTCGATGCTCTACCTCGACTATTCGCGCAAGGACGGTGAGTGGATTCCGAACGAGTACGGCGGCCGTGAGAACCTCGGCGCCATCCGCTTCCTGAAGGAGATGAACCAGGCGGTCTTTGATGAGTTCCCGGACGTGCAGACCATCGCCGAGGAATCGACGGCCTGGCCGATGGTCTCGGGTTCGGTTTCGGTCGGCGGACTCGGTTTCGGGATGAAGTGGGACATGGGCTGGATGCACGACACCCTGACCCACCTGGCCCGCCAGACCATCCACCGCAAGTTCCACCAGAACGAGCTGACCTTCCGGCAGATCTACTCCGGCAGCGAGAACTTCATGCTCTCGCTTTCTCACGACGAGGTCGTCCACGGCAAAGGCTCCCTGATCGGCAAGATGCCGGGGGACGACTGGCAGAAGTTCGCAAACCTGCGTCTCCTCTACGCCGACCTCTTCGCTCAGACCGGGAAGAAGCTCCTGTTCATGGGCTGTGAATTCGCGCAGCGCGCCGAGTGGAATCACGAGAGCAGTCTGCAGTGGCACCTGCTCGACCACCGCTTGCACCAGGGAATGCTGAACCTGATCTCCGAGCTGAACCGCCATTACCGCGAAGAGCCCGCCCTGCATGAGCAGGACTGCGGCACCGAGGGCTTCTCCTGGGTGGACTGTACCGATGAGGGCGCCGGTGTCTTGTCGTTCCTCCGATGGGGGCGAGACCGCAATCACCCGGTGCTCGTGGTGCTGCATAACACTCCGGCGGTTCGGGAGGACTACCGGGTGGGCGTTCCGTTCCCGGGAGAGTGGCGCGTGCTCGTGAACACCGACGAAGAGAGATTCGGAGGGTCCGGCCAATTGAACCGGGAGACGATTCCGGCGGAAGCCGTGCCGGTCCACGGCCACCAGCACTCCCTGCGCCTCCTGATCCCCCCTCTCGGTGCGCTCTTCATCAAGCGGGCCTGAGATGCGCATCGGATTGATCGGTGCGGGCGGGATGGGCCGCGTTCACGCTGCCGCGTACGCCAACATCGAGGGGGCTGAGATCGGTGGTGTGACCGCCCGGACGCCGGTGCGTGCGCGGAGCCTGGCAGAGCGTCACGGTGTTCCGTTCTTCCCGGACCTCGATGTGCTGCTCGCCGATTCCTCGATCGATGCGGTGGACATCACCGTTCCCACGGCGTTGCACGAGGCGGTGGTGACGGCCGCGCTCCGCGCCGGGAAGCACGTCTTCTGCGAGACGCCGTTCGCGAAGGATGCCGCTTCCGCCACCCGCATGCGGGATGCCGCGAAGGTGGCGGACCGGCTGCTTCTGGTGGCGCTGCTCAGCCGCGTCGCCGAGCCCGGGGCGCGTCTTTGCAAAGCCGTCCGGTCCGGTGAACTTGGCGAGATCGAACACGCGGAGTTCTATCGTCTGGCTCCCATCCCCGACCCGGACCAGATGGGCGATGCCGTCTCCCACCACGGCGGCGCGCTCGAGGAGATCCTCCTCTTCGACCTCGATCTCGTCACCTGGCTCTGGGGGCGGCCGACCTCGGTTCGCGCCGCCATGGACCGGGTCGATGGGTCGGGGATCGAGACGGCGGCGGTGTCCCTCATCATCGGCGGGCTCCGGGCCAACGTCAGCGGCGGTTTCGCGGTGCCGGCGGGCTCCCCCTTGAACGCCACTTTCCGTGTCGCCGGTTCCGACGCTGAACTCAGCGCGACGCTGATGGTTTTTCCGGACGGTCCCCCGTCTCTCTCCTGCCTGTTCACCCCGAAGGGCGGGACTCCGGAGCGGATCCCTCTCGTCCCCGAGAACCCCTCCCTCACCGAGTGCCGCCACTTTGTCGATTGTCTTCACGGCGCCGGAGATCCGGAACTGCTCTCCGCGGACAGCGCGCTCCCCACGTACGAATTACTGGATGCCGCCCGCACCTCCATCGCCGAGGGTGGCCGGGTTCCTGGACCCGGGAAGAGACCGGTTTCCGGCGGCTGACTCTCCCCCCGCTCAATCGGTGGAACCGGAATGCTCCATCGGTGTGCGGAAGGGTGAAGGCGGCTTTTCCATCAGGACGCGGATCTCGTAGCGTGTTCGTGGTCCACTGCACGGAGATCATCTCCCGCGAGCATCCACGGGACGCTCTGCATCCCGATCAGGATCCGCCGGCCGATCGGGCTGGAAAACAGAGGATGCCGAATGGAATTGTCCGCCCCAGTCGTTAAACTCTCTGGCTGTGGACCACTGGGCAAAGACGGACGAGGATCGAAAGGCGGTGCTCCTGACCACCTATCAGGTGGCCGGGGCTTACGCGGCGCATTACAGCGTGGTGCGAACCGCCCTTTCCATCGCCTCCTTTGCCTTCGCCTACGCCGTTGTCCTTCCGGGTATCCTTCAACCGCTCCTCAGCGGTCGTGTGACCGCCCACGTGATCGTCCAGAGTGGCGTGGCCTCCTTCGTGATGCTGATCGGCTTCTTCCTCTCCACGAGGCTGCTCGCCCGGACGAACCGGGCACGGGCTGCGGCCCTCTCCGCCCAGAACAGGCGGGACGACGACCTGCTCTTCCACGAGAGTTCCGAAGATCCCGGGCCCCCTCCGCACCTGGATCCGGACGTCCGCGCGTCCTGGCTGATCGAGCCTTTCCCGATCTTCTACGAGGATCTGTTCCGAAGGCTCGCCGGGGTCCGCTCGGGTTGGGGGCGTGGCGCCGGAAACCTCGCCTACCTGGCGCTGACCGCCGTCTCGCTGGTGCTGTTCATGCTGGCCTTGGCGAAGCGGTTCTACGCTTCGACGTAGGCGAGTTGCAGGGCCAGTGAAAGTTCCGTCAGGGAGTAGGGCTTCTGCAGGAATCCCGCGATGCAGCCGCCGGATTCCAGGTCCTCCCGCACGAACTCCTCGCTGTGCCCGCTCGAGAGGAGGATCCGTATCGCCGGGTTCCGTTTCCAGAGTGCCCGGCTGACCTCGGTGCCCGACATGCCCGGCATCTGCTGGTCGAGCAGGACGAGGTCGATCAGGTCGCGATGGGTGTCGTAGATTCGCAGGGCTTCGATTCCTGAGCCCGCGACCAGGGTTTCCCACCCCAGCTCTCGCACCATCTCTTCCACTACCTCCCGCACCACCGGCTCGTCATCGACGAGGAGCACGGTGCGCCCTCTTGTCAGAGGCTCTTCGATCACCGGCAAAGGGGCGACCGGGCCGTGTTCACAGGTGGGCAGTCGGACCTCGACGATGGTTCCCTCACCCGGCACACTCGAGACGGCGATGGCGCCGTGGTGGCGTTTTACGATGCCGAGGACCGCGGGCATCCCCAGGCCCCGGTTCGAGCCGCGGGTGGAGTAGTAGGGCTCGAAGATCCTTCGCATCGAGCTTTCGTTCATGCCTTCGCCGTCATCCTTGATGCAAAGGACGGCGTAGCTGCCGGGCGGATGGGTTCCGGTCCTCGAGCAGGTGAAGGAGTGTTCCCGCTGCTCGCTGGATACCCGGAGGTGCAGCGAACCGCCCTCCGGCATCGCGTCGCAGGCGTTCAGGGCGAGGCCGAGGAGAACCTGGCGGAGTTGCACCTGATCCGCTTCCACGAACGGTGATTGTCCGATCACTTCCGCCTGCACTGAGATGCTCTGGCCGGCCATGCCGTGGATGGCCCCCAGCGTCTCGTCCATCAGTTCCCCGAGGTCGAGAGGCTTTGGCTCCGACCGGGTTCCCTGGGCCACCGAGAGGAGTTGGGCGGTCAGGCCGCGCAGTCGCTTCGCCGACTCCCGGATGCGGTTGCAGTGCTCGATCTGCGGATTGTCAGATGAGGCGTCGAGGTCCAGCAGGCCGAGGGAGCCGGTGATACCCATGAGGGCATTGTTGAAATCGTGGGCGATGCCGCCGGCCATGGCCACGATGCTCTCTTCCTTCTGGCTTTCGAGCAGTTGGAACATCATCCGGTTGCGCTCGGTCACGTCCCGCAGGGTGGCCAGGAATCGGCGCTTGCCCCGATAGGAGAACGTACGGCCCCGGACTTCGACATCGAACGAGGTTCCGTCAGCTCGGATGCTCCGGGCTTCGAGGTCCACGGAGCGTTCTTCGCGTGCCGCTTCGAGGATTGCCGCGAGCTTGCCGAGGGAGTCCGGGCAGAACAGGATCTCGACCGGCCTGCCGATGAGTTCAGAGAGCGCTCGCCCGTGCATCTCCGCAATCGCCGGGTTGGCCGCAACGACGATGCCGGCGGATTCGAGGATGAGCAGGCCGTCGGCCACTCCGTCGAAGATCGATCGGTATGCCTGCTCGCTCTCGGCCAGGCGGACGGCCAGGAAGCGGTTCTCGGCGATTCGCCCCACCACGTTGATGAAGCGGTCGATCACCGACAGGCGTTCGTACTCCACGGTGTCCGGACGATTGCCGCTCACCGGATTGTCGAGCGACAGGACGCCGATGATGCCGTCTGACCAGTCGCGGATGAAGATGACCAGTCGGTCCGCCGGATCCCAGGACCCCTCACCCTTTGGACTTTCGATGAACGCCTTCGATGGCGGAGGCTTGCTGCCCTCCGGGAGGAAGCAGATATTCGTCCCCGATCGAGAGTACTCGAGCAGGGCTTTCCGCTTCCGCTCGCGCCCCTCGGTCGTCGAGTTGACGAAGTTCTTCTGGAATTTCCCCTTGGTTCCCTCGGGACAGCCGGCGGTGCCGAAATAGGCCTGGTCGTCGAGGTAGAAGGTGATGAGGACGGTCGTCCAGTTCGAGCATGAGATGATGGCGCGCGCACTGAAATCCAGCACCTCTTCGAGCGTGTCGAAGTTGTGCAGGTCACCCAGCGATTCGTACAGTCGTTCCGGCCCCAAGATGCCTCCAGCGTCAGACCCGAGTCTTCATCGACCAGAAGGGTGGGTGAACTCAATCTCGAAGGGCAAAGGTGGTCGAATTCCATCCTATGGACCGAATGCGTCTGACGGCCGACGCATCTGGGCCGCCCGTCGAGTCCGAATTGCGTGAAACCGGTCTTGCCGATGGAGGCTCCGATGTCACGTTTGTCTGCGCTACAGGCGAAACCACGCTTTGAGGGCCGGGCGCAGTTCTGACCGGTCCCGACGCTGCATCCCCCCTGTGTCAGGGTAGTTGTCGCCTTAGGGGGGGGGCTTCTTGGGCCCCTATGGGGGCATAAGCGCTAACTTAGCAGTTGACACCTACCCAGGCTGTTGCTAGGCTTGGTCCATGGACCAAGCCACGATCAACGAGGAGTGGGGGATCATCTCCGACTTGCTGCCTCCCGGGTGGCGGGAGCTCGCCCGGAGTTCCGGCGCTCTGCGCCGAGCCCGTAAAGTTCGCGATGCCGACACACTGCTGCGCCTCATCCTGCTTCACGTGGGTGCGGGGCTGTCTCTTCGGCAAGCCGTGGCGAGAGCGAAGCGTACCGGGCTGGCCGACATCTCCGATGTCGCGCTCCTGAAGCGCTTGAGGGGTGCTGGCCGGTGGCTGCAGATCCTGGCGGAGAGGATGTTCGCAGGCAGCCCGTTTCGGTGTCCCCTTGGGGAAGTCCCGCCTGGCCGTCGCATCCGGGTCGTGGATGCGTCGAACGTATCGGAGCCGGGCAGCACGGGTACCGACTGGCGCATTCACTATGTGCTTGAGCTTCCGTCGCTGGAGTGCGATTTCTTCGAGGTCACCGATTCCTCTGGCGGGGAAACATACAGGCGTCTTCCGGTGAGCCCGGGTGACATCATTCTCGGTGACCGCGGTTATAGCCACCGGGCAGGCGTTGCTCATGTGATGGATGCCGGCGGTGACGTCGTAGTCAGGCTCAACAGCGCCATGTTCCCGCTTACGGATGCTGTGGGCGCCTCGCTGGACCTCCTAGCCCTGTTGCGCCTCCTGGAGGGGCACCAACCCGGCGAGTGGGCGGTCCGGTTCGAGGTCGGGGGTGATACCTACCAGGCGCGCCTCTGTGCCGTCAGGAAGAGCGCAGCCGCCGCTGAGGAGGCGAAGAAGAAGATCAGGAGGGAGCGCAGGAAGAACAAATCGAAGAAGGTCCGCCCGCAGACGCTGGAGATGGCCGAGTACATCCTCATCCTCACGACCCTGCCTCGCCAGGTGCTCTCCTGCGCAAACGTACTGCTTCTCTACCGCGCGAGATGGCAGATCGAACTCGCATTCAAGCGCATCAAGTCGCTGTTCGGTGCAGGGCACCTGCCGAAATACGATCCGGAATCCGCACGGGCATGGATTCACGCCAAACTCCTGGCCGTCCTCCTCATTGAACGACTCAAGGAGGAAGCGCTCTTTTTTTCCCCCTGGGGATTCAAGCTCCACCCGGCGTAGTCACTGGCGAGAGTTCATCGAGGCTCGGGACGCCTTTCTTTCGGTCGTCTCGTGCCCATGCCTGCCGAGCGAATTCCTGCGTAATGGCCCGATGCTCGGGCCATCGCGCGTGGGGCGCCCCCGTCGCCGGCAGGCGCAGCTTGACGAAGTGAGTGCGATCGCGGCCGCACTGCTAAGTTAGCACTTATGCCCCATGGGGGCCCCGAGTTGGGTACGCGCAGAATCTGCGAGCGCTGCGAAGATTCCCGATTCTGCTGTTGAGAGAGGATCCGGAATCCCGGCGAATGGGGGTGGATCCGGCGCGTGCACTCCCGGCCCCAATTCTGGAGGTGGCTGCGCCATGGAAATCCTCCTGATCGTCCTCGTGACCTTGCGCTCGATGTGGAGGCCGCGCACCAGTTTCTGACCGACCAGGCCGGGGCGGTGGTGAAGCGGGTGGCTTCGGGTTTCCCCTACGAGTCGGGGAATGATGCTGAGCCCTGTCTGAAGAAGGAAAACGACGTTATCTCGGATGCTTTCAGGTCGGAGTTGCAGGAAGAGGCGAGTGTCGCGGGGATCGAGGTCGTGTCTGTGCGTCTGAATGACCTGGCCTACGCTCCGGAGATCGCCCAGGCGATGCTCATGCGGCAGCAGGCGATGGCGTTGATCGACGCGAGGAAGACGATCGTGGACGGAGCAGTGCTCATCGTCCGTGACGGCGTGACCCAGCTTGCGGAGGTCGGCTACGAATTGAGTTCTGCCAGCACTGAGGAGTTGGTGGCCAACTTGCTGGTCGTGCTCTGCAGCGGGGACCATGCGCAGCCGATGATCCAGGTGCAGGCGAGTTCGGCGGGGAACGGGTAGGGCAGGGGGAAGCGAAGCCCCGGGGTGGCTATCAGGGGCTACCTCGGCCTCCCCGCAGGTCGTGTCGGCGCGGCAGGAGTGGAAGGGGCCCCGCCCTGTTTCTGTCTGCCATCGACTTCCGGTCTGTTTCAGGTGGATCGCAGGAGATGATTCTGACGTCCGGGGCCCGTCCGGATCGTCGTTTGCGAATAGAAAACCAGAGTGGATAGCAGTTTGAAGCTGGCGCAAGTGTTGCTAGCGAGCGAGGATGCACATAATCGCGCCAATCGCGCCATCACCGGGATGAGGAGTAGTGCCTTGATCGAGAAGGGCGTGGTCCGTTCCATCGAGGGAAATCTGGCGGTCATAGAGGTCATGCCGGCTTCCCCGGAGTCCTGCGAGAGTTGCGGAGGCTGTGCCGAAGGGCCGGTCGGCCGGACTCTCGAGACACGGAACACCATGGATCTCCACCCGGGTCAATTCGTGGATCTCGAGATCAGGGGAATGGACGAGCTCGGGCCGGCAACGGCGGTTTTCCTTCTGCCGGTTGCCGCCATCATGATGGGGGCCGTCATCGGGAATGTGGTGGTCGCCGCCTACCCGGACCTCGGCATTTCACAGACCCTTGGTGGGGTACTGGGTGCGTTGGCCTTCGTGGCTCCGGCTATCCTGGCCGTCCGGTGGTATGACCGGGTCTACGGCAGAAGGCGGCCGCAGGTGAGGATCCTTCGAAAGAGGGACTGAGCCAGGGCGCGGGAGCAGGCGTGATGCAGGGGTGGTCTGCCCGCACGGCGGAACCCGACTCTGCAGGTGCACATGGAAACAGGGATGGGAGCGGGCCATGGGCATAGCCTCGAGGAAGTACTTCCCGAGCGACGTGACGAATGAGTATGAAATCCTGACCCCGATGGGCAAGAGTGATCGGTGGGAGACCTACCGCATCATTCGCCGATCGGACGAAGTGAGTTTCGTGCTGACGATGGACCGCAAGTTCCCGAACAGCTCACGAGGCCGACGCGCAACGGGAGATGCTTACTTGCGTCTCAGGCGAGTCCGGCACCCGGCATTCCCGGTCCTTGAGCGAATGGGTCTGCTGCATTCGGGCGGCCACTACGTGGTCAGGGAGTTCATCCGAGGAGTGAACCTCAGAAACCTCGGGAAGCACCTGGACTTCCCGTTCCTGATCGATGTCCTGGCCAAGCTGCTCCCCCCTCTCCATCTCCTCCACATGACGGGTTTCGTCCACGGCAGAATTTCCCCGGAGAAAATCATCGTAAGCAGCTTGGAAGCAGACAGAACGGTTCACCTGGTGGATCTCGGCCTGCCCGCCCACCCGGACTACCAACGCTGGGCCCCCCCCGCCTACCGAGCCCCGGAATGGAATTCAGGAAGAACGGTGGACGGCAGGGCAGACCTGTACTCGATAGCAGTGCTCGCCTACGAGCTATTGGCAGGCCGCCGACCGTTTCCGGTGGGGGAGGAACAACCCAAGAGAAGGGAAGTTCAGACAGAATGCGCCCCCGAACTGAGGATGGTGCCACATGATACGCCAAGGAGATTGGACCAATTCATATCAAGATCAGTAATGACGGACAGAAGAGCAAGGCCAGACTCAGCACTAAAAGCGGCGTACAAGTTGATACACTCTCCTGAAAACACCAAGGAAGGGTTTCGATTAAGAGCAGAGAAGGTATCTGAAACGTTGCTGGAACAGACTGTCTTGAGCACAGGAACTGGAAATGAAGACCACGCCGGCGCGACCTTGACAGTAGAACAGATACGTCACGCTGTGCTGCGTCTTTGCAAGGGACCAATCGAACAGGCGCGTTCAGCAATATTGGCCCGATGGTGTATCTGGAAAACCAAGGGGTGCAAAGAAGCAGTAACGAGCTATCTTGCGGATTGCATTCAAGAGAGTACCGGAGAACTCTACCTGAATTGGAGCAAAGTGGCGTCTGAGATAACCGAACACGTCTCCCATAACGCAGCAACGGTACCACAAAATCGCCAAACAAAGGAATTTACACAGATGAGCGTACTGGCAAAGAGCTTCAAGGATGCTTGCATGCCACTTGCATCTGCACGGGCACTGGAACTGACAATAATGCCGGGTGACTCGAAGATACGAATAGCGAGGAAGCGACTAACAATGGCAGTCAGATGCCGCGAGGGAGGCGAGACGACAAAAGCAAAGGAACATTTGGAAGAAGCACACAAGAATACCCCAGGAGATGCCGCGCAACTGCGGACAAAACTGAAATGCAAGGCAAGAATGATGGACTTGCTAACGACAGAGAATGACACAGAGATAGCAGCAGACGATGAAGGTCAAGCAGAATCAGATTGCCCACAGAAAGCTGAAGGCTACCTGGAGCTCGCAACCCGGTACGTACATGCAAGATGGTTGGTATTGGCGGGAAGGTACTCGGAATCAAGAGATATTGCAGAAGAAGCGGTTAGAGGATTGCAGGGAATCTCACGAAAGAAGAAAGCAGAAAGGATAACTGCAGCAAACGGACAATACATGAGCTGGCTGGAAACACAATTCAGAAAGATTCAATACAGAATCGATGCGCTTGCAGGGAATCCAAAGCGGGCAATCAAGAACATACAAAGAGTGATCGCGGATCAAAGCGTTGGCCAAAGCCGTGCGAGCGTTGGTCATCTTTGGAGTCTCCTGTCGAGTTCATACCTACTTGATCACCAATACCGGAAAGGGAAGAGGGCCGCACTCGCGGCGGGAAGAGCTGGAGTCATCCAGGGGAGTACAAGGCGTGTAGCGGCCGCAATGATCAATATTGCATACGCGAACCAAATGCTTGGCAAGGAACACTCAATGAAACAATGGATAAGCCCCCTATTGAGGGTAGCGAACGAAGGTGGTACCGTACGAAATGAACTTCGTATTCTACAGAACGTGACAGGTTTGTATGAAGAGTGCTACGACTATGAAGAAGGAATCCTGTGCGCATTGCGAGGACTCAGGATTGCCAAGATGAGAGCCATGCAGTCGTATATTGGGAAGTTCATGTTCAATGTTGGGATGATGTACAAGCTTCTAGGCTTGTATGGACGGGCATTGCATTGGGTAGAGAGGGCAAGACAGCAGGATCCAAGTGTCGAAATGAATGGTCTTGAAAAGAGACTGCTCATTGAGCGTGCGTCGCTCGCGGCAAAATCATGTGGGAATGAGAGGTTCCTCAGAATCCTGAAAGAAGTGGTTTCTGAAGACAATTCTAGTTGGGCATTACAGGAACTTAGCAAGGATCCCTATATCAGGAATAGGCTGACTTTTCTAGGGAGCAATGGCGCGAATGCCGGATTGATTATGCAACGCACCGCAAGCGCAAGGACCCAAGAAGATGCAGCAGGTATGCTCCTACAATCACGATCTAGGAGTGCTGAGGCTGGTCGTTGCGTTGCGGAATCAAGGGCACTGATTGACGTGCTTCTGTGGATGCCTGTTGATGAGATTCAGGCAGAGCTTGCAAGCCTTCCAACCTTAGCGAGCCGTTTGAGAGAGTTGGGGGAGGTTCTTCTATCGGTCAGGCTCAGTGCTATTGGGGCCATGAGGTTTGCAGCATTGGGGTGGATTGACGTTGCACAAAAGTGCATCATAGTTGGGGAATGTGGCCGTGGACAAATGGCTAGAGACAGATACTCGGACAGGGAAGTTGTTGGTGCGCTTTCACTTGTTAAGGAGGGAGTGGTTGCTAAGGAGTTGGTTGCGAGATCAAGGGCGGCGCTTGAAAAGGTCAGAGATGAGATAGAATTGATGAAGCGCCTTCCGGGTTCATGCAACATGGATGTCGTAAGGGATCCTGCCTTATCCGCGCGTTTGACAGATACATGGAGCTTCATTCGCACCATACTTGGATGCGGTGAATTGGGAATGACTGTTATTGAGAAGCGTAAGAGCGGTTGGCTGGGGAGGGAGTTCTTATCTAACAGGGAGGAGAGTGTCTTTCAGATGGATGAGGAACTGGACCATGCAATGAAGTTGGCAGGCCTCAAGTTCTGTATGTTGGAACGGAATGGAATGGTGCAAGCGTGTGCTCGATCGCATAATAGTAGTATAGCCATCTATATAGCGTCGCCGCGCACCGCCGTAACGTGTGGATTGGACCGTGAACGCATTAGGCGTGTGTTGAAGTCATCAATCATCATGCTTGAACACTTAGCAGGAACAACACAATCACTGGAAGGAAGCCGTAAACGACATACTGTGCAGAGAGATGTTGTAAGAGCGAAAGGGTGTGCTAGGAAACAAAGATCAGACCTGGTATACAGATCGGAGGCCATGGCTAGCGTTGTTCGCGATATTGAGCGGCTCGCGAAGAGGCGCGTACACATAATCTTGCAAGGCGAAAGCGGAACTGGAAAGGAGCTGTTGGCCAATTGGGCTCACAGATGCGGTGGTGGGAAAGGTGGAGACTTTGTTGTTGTGGATTGCCCAAGTTTGTGCCCTTCTCTTGTGGAGAGTGAATTGTTTGGTCATGTAGTTGGTGCATTCTCTGGTGCAACTGAAACTAGGAAGGGGCTCTTGGAATCTGCACATCGTGGCACATTGTTCCTAGACGAGGTGTGTGATATGCCGCTTGACATTCAAGCGAAACTGTTGAGGGTTCTTAGCTGCGGGGAATTCCGCGCAGTTGGATCTGGTGTATCGATGCAGTGCGATCTCTTCACGGTTAGTGCGACCAATGCGTGTATCACGGATCTGGTCGAGCGCGGAGAATTCAGGGCTGACTTGATGTATAGGCTGGGGGTTGAGGTGCATGTGCCGCCACTTCGGGACAGGCGAGAAGACATTGTGCCATTGTGGGAACACTTCTTGGGAATCGAGAGGGATGTTCGCCAGGCCTATGAAGAGGGAGTTATCAATGTGCTCTTAATGTATGAGTGGCCAGGCAATGTGCGAGAACTCTGGAATTGCGTGCGCTGTATTGTTGCACGAGCGGAAGGGCGTCTGATTGAGAAGCGGTTCGTCGAAGAAGTATTGGCTCGCGCTGTACCCGCTGCAACTTGCCAGAAGGCGATTGGCCAGTTTAGAAGTCTAAGCGACAGGAGCATTTGTCATATCGAGAGGCTTGGTAGCATCACACGGCGTGGTTATGCTTCCACTATGGGTGTATCTACGCGAACGGCCTTGCGAGACCTAAACGCCCTTGTAGAAACCGGTGTCATAGTGAGATGCGGCAAGGGACGGGCGACGAAGTACTATCCGGCAATGGAGCGTTAACCCGGATTATTCGTGAGTGATCCAGTTGTTGAACTGTCCGCCTTCCCGGTAGTTGCACTCACTCGTCGAGCGCCGGGATCTACCCATTTTGCGTCACCCCGCGGTACGTCTTCCGTG
>JAJRTE010000014.1 GCA_024278455.1 Myxococcota bacterium | reverse complement strand
GGAACCTGCCCGTACGGGGTGGGTGTTGGGGCGGGTTTGGAACCCGCCCGTACGGGGTGGGTGTTGGGGCGGGTTTGGAACCCGCCCGTACGGGGTGGGTGTTGGGGCGGGTTTGGAACCCGCCCGTACGGGGTGGCTATTTGCGTGTGCGTGGGGACTACCGCACTACTTCACGAACTTCACCGCATCGAATCCGATCTGCCGGCCGGTATCGGGGGATTCGCCGGTGGCGTCGATGAGCATGACGAATTCGAACCCGCGCCCGTTGAACGTGTAGGTCCCCAGGGATACCCACTGGTTGTAGTAGTTGTTCTGGTTCACGGTCTGATAGTCCACCGTTCGATTGTGCACGATAGCGTACTTCGCTGCCTGCGTCGTGGCATAGACGTTGGGGACGTACACGAACACGTTGTAGTCGCCAGACCCGCTCAGCGTGGGGCGCCAACGGGCGTAGTTGCTCCGATCGTTGCCGTTGACATAGGTGTAGTACATGTGGTTGTTGTACCCCGCCGACGCTTCCCACCAGTACTCGGACGGACCGTAGAGCGTGAACCCACCGTCCTGGTCGTCCACCACGACCGCGTCCCCCGAAGAACTCCCGCACGAGGAGACTTCCGTGAGTCCCGACTCGTAGTAGCCTCCACATGTCAGCGGGTTGTTGGCGTCGGAAAAGGTCACGTAGACGGACTGCGACGATGTGTACGGACCATTCTGCCGCTGGAAATGGAGATGGTCGCCGCAATAGGAGCCCATGGCGCACCCGGTGTGGCCCTGGTCGGCGATGTGCAGACCGGCGCAGGCGTAGTCGCCGGTGGAGACGCGAAGCGTACCGTGCGCTAGATGGGTGTACATGGTGTAGGTGGCGTCGGCGTGCTCGAGAATGATGACATTGCCCCAACCGTAGTTGGACGCGCAGGAGGAGCTGTAGTCTGCGCAGTCGGTGTTGTCGCAACTGTTGCAGGTCACCGAGCTGTACACGTACGCGACGGTCCCGTCGGCTGATGCCATGATGTGGGCACCGGATGCCCCGTATGCGAAATCGTAGGCATAGGACATGGTGCCGGTATGGGTGGAATAGCAATCGGGCTCGTACCCCACCGCGGTCTGTGTCACCCATGCCTGAACCATCGGGATCATGTAGGTCACACTCGCGGATCGAGCGAGCGATGTCCCCTGCTCCAAGTTGTCCCAGGGGTGGAACTCGAGCGCTGACCCGTCACCGCTGTATGTTCGGATCACCAACCCGGCATCGAGGACCGCCTCGAGACGCCCATCAACGGCGAGCACCAGGCCGCCGTCGTTGGTGTCCCGGACGTAGACGCCCCCGGCACCCAGCAGGTTGTCGCCGAGAACCTCGAGCGCGTAGTCCGGCGAGAAGGCCCGGAAGGCGTAGATGTCCGGGGGGAGACCTTCTTCGCCAAGCATGACAGAGCGGGCAAAGGGCGCCGTCGCCGGCCGATCCAGCCGGGGAAAGCGTGGCGGCAATGTATCGGATGCGTCCAGCCTGGACACACGCCCATCCAGGGACACGTACCCGGGTGACAACAGCAGGTAGGGGACCTGCTCCACCACCGCTCGGCGGGACGGATCGACGATGTTCTGCACGTAGGGGCGGGCACGCAGGTAGTAGACGCCGCGGCCGTCGGGCGCCCAGGCGATCAGATCGGGATAGACTTCGCGCGGAATCCTGGCCAGCGTCGTGTCCGTGGAGACGTCGATGATGGCCAGGCCGAACCGGTCGCCCCCGGTGTAGGCATAGGCGAGGATGTCCGGATCGACAGGAGACCAGGCGGCCTCGAGGACCAGGTCATCGGTCACGCGGAGCAGCTCACCGGACTCGAGCCCCTCGATGTAGAGGTCCTGGCTGGGAAACGCGCCATCGAGCGGGCGGTAGGCGATCCAGGCCCGGTCCGCGGAAAGCCCGTAGGCCTCGTGGACCGACAGGGTCGTGGCGACCGGGCTGACGGTCACTTTTTCTCCACGGACGAACAAAGCCAACGCCTGGCCCCCGGCAGCGATAAGATCGTCCGGCGCCTCCGACGCAAAACCCGAAAGAGGAATGGTCGAGCCGTGGAACGCCTGCCCGGTCGTCGATCGGGCCGGGTTCATGCCGGCAGGATCCAGTGGAATGGCCTCCCCCGGCACGGAGACCGTCCCGCAACGGTTCGGCCCGGCGCCGGCGGCGGGCGCGGCGCGCGTCGCAGCAGCCGCGGCGGCGAAGGCACACAGGCCCAGGCCGGCCAGCAGGCGCATGGTCACAGTCACGCGGTGTCTCGAGATGTCTCGCCGGTTCATGGATACCTCCCTGGTTGGTCGCGTGGCATGAGCGGCCCCAACGGGGCCCGAGAGCGAGGACTACCTCTACACTACGTGGATGGTTGGCCGAGCGCAAGTGCGAGGTTGCACGCATGGCGTGGTGGGAAGCGCGGCCAGGAAGGTCCACCTGTCCGCCCGAGGTGCCCGGAGGCGTGAAGGGTCGTTCCTACGGCGCAGCGTAGTCTCCGACGATGACCACCTGGCGGCCCGTGTAGGTGCTCAACTCGCTCCGGTTGTTGCGCTTGAACCCCCGCTTGTTGCCCCAGTAGACATAGGACGTCACCGAATAGCTCGATCCATTGTAGTACCCGGCGAACACGATGTCGTCGAACCCGTCGTGGTCCAAGTCGGCGACATGGACCGCCTGCGCGCCGTAGGTCCGGAGCGATGTCCGTTGCGAATCGCTGTAGCCGGTCGGGGAGCCATAGTAGACGAAGCTGTTGGTGGTATGGTCCCCATCGTAGTACGTGGCGAATACCAGGTCCTGGTTACCGTCCCTGTCGAAGTCGGCGATTTCCACGTCGATCGAGCGGTTCATCCTGAGGGTGGTACGGTTGCCCGCCGTGTAGTCGCCGGAAGCGGAGCCCCAGTAGACGTAGGAGTCGACCGTGTCGTCGCCGTCGTAGTACTCGCACAGGACCAGGTCTGTGTATCCGTCGCCGTCGAGGTCGCCGGCCTTCATTGCATTTGTGCGGTTGACGGACAGGACTGTCCGGTTGTCCGTAGAAAATGGGGCGGACGAGCCCCAGTAGATGAAGGTATCTACAGCGTCGTTGCCGTCGTAGTGTCCGGGCAGTCCCACGTCCACGAACCCGTCCTGGTTCAGGTCCGCGATCAGGGGATCCCCGACAACGCCGGAACCGGGAAGGGTCTCGTAGTCGTCCGCGGAGAACCCGTCCGCGCTGCCGTGGTAGATGTATGAATCCACGGTGTAGCTCGAACCATTGTAGTAGCCGCCGAACACCAGGTCCAGGTACCCGTCCCCGTCGATGTCTCCCGCCGCCAGCGATCGGCTGCCGATGGTTCTCAACTCCGTGCGAGCCGCGACCGAGAACATGCCGTCCTCGTTCCAGTAGACGTACGAATGCAGCGTGTAGGTGCTCGAATTCCTGTAGTTGGCGAAGGCGATGTCCAGGTCGCCGTCCCCGTCCAGGTCTTCGACCAGGCACCCGAGCGTACCGACTGTCGGGAGTTCGGTCGGGCCGTCGAAACCGTTGCCCGTGCCCCAGTAGATGTAGGACGAGACCGTGTATGACGATCCGTCGTAATAGTTTGCGAATACGATATCGATTTGGCCGTCCCCGTTCAAGTCGCCGAGACACGCCTCGCGGGCGCCCAGGGTCGGAAGAAGCGTGCGGTCGTCGTTCGAGTAGCCAGCCTCGCTGCCCCACAGCACGGCCGAGTTGGTGGCGTAGCTGCTGCCGGAGTAGTAGTTGGAGAACACGAGGTCTTCGTAGCCGTTGCCGTCGAAATCGGCCGAGGCGACATCGAGGGAGCCCCACGTGGAGATGGAACTCTGGGTCGATTGCGATATGCCGCGGCTCGAGTTCCAGTAGACGAAGCTGGTGGTGGCGTCGTCGCCGTCGGAGAAGCTGGCGAAGACGGCGTCCAGGCGGTCGTCGCCGTCCAGGTCACGGAGTTCCACGTCTCGAACGCCCTTGGTTCCGAGAGCGGTGCGGTAAGTGCTGAAGAAGCCCTGGGATGTTCCGTAGTAGACGTAGGAAGTCGTGCTGTAGTCCCCGTCGTAGTAGACGCCGAAGGTGATATCGTCGTATCCATCTCCGTTGATGTCGCCGATGGCCAGGTCCTGGGCGCGGGAGGTGGGCAGGGATTGCCGGAAGTCGGCGGAATAGCCTCGAGCGCTCCCGAAGTAGACATAGCTGTTGACCGAGTTGTCCCCATCGTAGTAGTTGGCGATGGCGATGTCCTTGAATCCGTCCTGGTCCAGGTCCTTGACCATGCTCTTCGCGTTCCCGTGTGTCGGGATTTCCGTCCGGTCGTCCACGGCATAGTCCGGGCCCCAGTAGATGTAGGTATTCAGGTTGTAGCCTGAGCCGCTGTAGTAGTTGTTGATGATGATGTCCGGAGAACCGTCTTCGTCCAAATCGTCGATGGTCGGGGCCTTCCAGGACCCTATGCCGGGCAGGCCGGTCCGGTCGTCCGCGGAATAGCCCGACTCGGAACCCCAGTAGATGTACGAATCGACGGTGTAGTCCGGGCTGTTGCCGGTACCGCCGCGATAGTTGGCGAACACCAGCTCCATGTAGCCGTCTCCATCCAGGTCGCGAGCGGTGGCCTGCCAGGCGCCTCGAGTGGGCAGGGCGTCCCGATTGGACCGGGAGAACAGCCCGTCGTCGTTCCAGTAGACATAGGAGTCCACGTCGTAGCTGTTGCCGTCGTAGCCAGAGACCAGCACGATATCGACGTCCCCGTCCGCGTCCAAGTCGGCGGCCACGCAGCCTCGAGGCCCCGTGGCGGGAATCTCGGAGCGCTCGGACGCGCTGAAACCGAACGGACCTCCCCAGTAGATGAACGATTCGATCGTGTAACTGCTGCCGTCATAATAGTTGGCGAAGAGAATGTCGAAGTAGCCGTCCTGGTCGTAGTCGGCCACACAGGCCATCTCGCCGCCCTCGGTGGGAAGTCCAGTTCGATCGGCGTTGCTGTAGCCGGACTCGCTCCCCCAGTAGACGTAGGAATTGATCGTGTAGTCAGTCCCGTTGCGGTACTGGGCCACGACCAGGTCCGGGTAGCCGTCGCCGTTAAGATCGGCGGCCGGCGCGTCGGTCCCGTCGCAGTCCTCGTCGATACCGTTCCCAGGGATATCTTCCGCGTTCGGGTTGATGTCCGGGTTCGTGTCGTCGCAGTCATCGCCGTTGTCCACGTAGCCGCTCGGCCCAGTGCAGGCGCTCTGTACGCCGATGGAGGCGCCGAACCCGTCCTCATCGAGATCGGGATACCAGGTCTTCGGGCCGGCCCCACCTTCGTCGACCTCGTCGTTGCAGTTGTTGTCCACGTAGTCGCACACCTCCTCTGCTCCCGGGTTGATGGCAGCGTCCTCGTCGTCGCAATCCCCGGCCACCGCGGCGTAGCCCTCGGGCGGGCTGCATCCCTCGATGGTCTGGGTCGCCGTGCCGTAGCTGTCTTCGTCGGTGTCGAGGTAGAAGGTGGTCATCACCCCTTCGTCGGTGTCGGTGTCGCAATCGTTGTCGAGGCCGTCGCAGATTTCGGTCGCGCCCGGATTGACGCCGGCGTCGGTGTCATCGCAGTCGCCTGACCGGGTGGCATAGCCGGACGGCACCTCGCAAGCCTCCGTGGTATCGGTGTCCACGCCATAGCCGTCCCCATCGGCGTCGGCGTAGAAGGTGGTGGTGACCTCCTCGTCCACGGCGGCGTCGCAGTCGTTGTCCTGGCCGTCGCAGAGTTCCGGCGCACCCGGGTAGACCGTGGCATCGCCGTCGTGACAGTCGCCGTCCTCGGTCGCGTGGCCCTCGGGCGCGTCGCAGGCCTCGACCGGGTCACCGGCGCCAAACCCATCACCGTCGTTGTCGGCGTAGAACGGAGTCAGCAAGTCTTCGTCCGTCGCGCCATCGCAGTCGTTGTCCACGCCGTCGCACTTCTCGCTGGCACCGGGGTGGACCTCCAGGTCACCGTCGTCACAATCTCCCTGGTTGTCCACGTACCCTGAAGGTGGTTCGCATGCCTGGACGCCGCTGCCGGCCTGGCCGTAGCCGTCGCCGTCGTTGTCTGCAAAAAAGGTCGATTGCACGTCTTCGTCGATGTCGCCGTCGCAATCGTTGTCCAGGCCGTCGCACACTTCGGTCGCGCCGGGGTGGATGCCGGCGTTGCCGTCATCGCAATCCGCCTGGTCGTCCACGTAACCTCCTGGAGGCTCGCATCCCTGGACGCTGCTGCCGGCGTCGCCGTAGCCGTCGCCGTCATTGTCTGCATAGAAGGCCGACTGGACCTCTTCGTCGATGTCGCCGTCGCAGTCGTTGTCGATGCCATCGCAGGTCTCGGCGGCGCCGGGATAGGCGCCGGGGTCGGTGTCGTCGCAGTCGCCGGCCACGGGCACCTGGTCGCTGCCTGGAGTACAGGTTTCTACAGCGGTGCTCGAGTCCCCGAACCCGTCGCCGTCGCCGTCGGTATAGAAGGTGGAAGCCCCCTCCTCATCGACTTCGCCGTCACAGTCGTTGTCCTTCTGGTCGCACGCCTCGAGCGCGCCGGGGTACACCGATGGGTCTCCGTCGTCGCAGTCTCCATCGTCTAGGGTGTAGCCGTCGCCGTCCAGATCCTCCTCGACGGGAGCGATACCCGAGCCGGTCAGGGGGATGTCGACACGGTCGTTGACCGGGTCGTTCGAGAGGATGGTCAGCACCGCGGCGGACGCGCCTTCACCATCTGGGGCGAACGTGACGGTCAACCCGGTGCTCAGCCCGACGGGCACGACGCCGGCATCGAGCACGTTTTCCGGTCCCACGCTGAACGTCCCTCCCGATGTGGTAGTGATCTCGACGCTGAAGGTGAGGTCGGCGTGCCCGGTGTTGGCGATAAGGAGGGCCTCCTCGGCTGCCTGTCCGACTTCGACGGGTCCGAAGTCGATGGTCGTGGCGGAAACCTCGATGTCTGGTCCCTCGACCGGTGGTGTGGGCGTCGTTCCGGCCGGCGTCGGCGTGGCGGTCCGGGGTGTCGGGGTCGCGGCCAACGGGGTCGGGGATGGTGTCTCCTGTGGCGGGGTGGCCACTGCGGGAGTCGGCGTGATCGGCTGCGCGGTTGGGCTTGGCGCCTGCGGTGTAGAGGTCACCTCGGGCAACCCCGTGGGAGTCGGCGATTCGCCACCGATTTCCTGGCTTGCATCGTCATCTCCCTCTGGAACGTCCGGTTGGCAACCGAACAGGGCGGCCGCCGCAAACAGGACA
Organism: Myxococcota bacterium; assembly: GCA_024278455.1. GTDB lineage: Bacteria > Myxococcota_A > UBA796 > JAJRTE01 > JAJRTE01 > JAJRTE01. The sequence goes on along the minus strand of JAJRTE010000014.1, from coordinate 8,075 downwards.
GCCGGGACTCCGGGGTAGAACCAGCGCGAATTGAACATCAACATCGTTGCCTCCACAATAAGCCTGCAACACTGCCAGCGGCATCGAGCGGCGCGCAAAGAGACGGACACCTGCGAAAGTCGGAGGACCGGGAAGGGACCGCTCGAACCCGGGGGAACGGACCATGGGTCATGATAGCATGTCCGGGGCACCGATTGCGACACCGGGCGGGGATGCGGGCGCATTCGCCGTTGGCGAAAGAGGATGGCGATGGTGGGGAGGGGGCACCGTGGGCCGGCGGCGGTGAGCCGAGGGGACGGTGGGATGGGCGGGTGTCAGCCCGCCAGTTGGTCCGGGCTAACTATCCGACCGTACTTTTCTCCGAGGGCGAGGAGTTCCTTCTTCTGCTCCGCGAGAATGTCGAAGAACCGTTCGGGGATGTTCTCCTCCTTGCGGAATGCCTCGTCCTGCAGGTCGATACGCCCGATGATGTTGTCGATGTAGAGTGAGAACTGCTTGACATAGGTCTCCCTGGCGTAGCCTGGGTTGCCCGTGTCCTCGAAGGCCGAGACCAGTTCTTCGTAGCGAGGGATGATCCCGATAGGCGTGCGGATTCCCTGGACCATGCCGTGGGAATACCTGGTGAGCCATGTCAACCAGGCTTTCACGTCGCTCTTCTTCCCCAGTAGACCCTTGCCGGAACCGCCTCGAGCCTCGTGGGTCAAGAAGTAGTTGAGACCAGCGATGACAGGACGATGGCCATCGGCGATCTTGGGGTTGCCCCAGAACGTGAACTGGGCACCCATGTAGTCGCCGAGCGCGCCGGGAATGAACGGCGCGTTCGCCCACGGGGCGCGCTTGACCCCCTCGGCGCCCACCTCGGTCGCGGTGGCGGCCGAAACGATGCATGCGCCGATGACCACACCGTACTCCGGGGTCGGGGCGACCCAGATCGGGGGCATGGTGTCGCTGTCCCGGCCGCTGTAGGTGACGACACGAACGGTCACGCCTTCGGCATTTTCACTTTCCGGCGAATAGTTGGCGAGGGCTCGAGCGCTCACCGTGCACCGTGCGTTGGGGTGGGACATGGGGATGGGCTTGCCGTCTTTGTCGGTCTTTCCCGCCTTCCACTCACCCTGGAAATTCCGGCCCGACCCGGGTTCCGGATCGCCGTCGCCGGTCCAGCGAGGGACGCCGTTGTCATCGATCAGCACGTTGGAGAAGATGACCTCCGTGCGCTGATGGCGCAACAGGTCCATGAGTTGGGGGTCGCCCTCCCAGTTGACGTCCTGGACGATGCCGAAGATACCCGCCTCCGGATTGACCGCCCGAACCGTGCCGTCCTCGGCGATCCACATCTGGGCCAGGTCGTCGCCCACGAAATGGTCGCCGGCCATTGCGGTCGTGGTCTTCCCACACCCACTCGGCGCCGCACCGACGCACCAGTCCACCCGGCCGTCCTTGTCGGAAATGCCGGTGATGAACATGTGCTCGGAGAGTTCCTCGCCGTGCCCGAGGTAGACGGACTTGTCCACCGCGAAACGGTGGTTGCCCTTCTTCAGGAGCAGCGTGTTGCCGGCGTAGGTGCACAGCATCGAATAGGTCGTCCAGTGGCTGCGGTCCATGAAGACTCGAGCGTTCGGCAGGTCTTCCGGGCGGTTCTCACCCTCGCTGTGGACGTTGGTGAAGAAGTAGCCCGCCTGCGCGACCTCGAAGTTGAAGTCGGTGTAGGCGTTGCGATAGAGAATCTCCGCACTGTGGGAGACGTAGGCGGAACTGGTGATCTCGAGCGCCGGGTTGGAGACCGGGGAGCCGATCGGACCGCGAACGTAGAACCCCACGATCATCGTTCGACCCCGCATGATCCCGGCCATGCGCTCGTGAATCTCCTCGAGAGCCTGGCGGCGCACCATGCGCTTGGCCAGGGAACTCACCGCCTCGTCCTCGTTGACGATGTAGTAAGTCCGGTCCACGATGCGTCCCTGCTCTTCCTTGAGGTCGAAATGGATCGTGTGATCCTTCATGGGGAGTCTTTCTTCTTCTCCCCGCTCGAGCGCCAGCTTCCTGATGAACTCCTTGTCGGCCGACGAGCCGGTGTTCACGTAGACGGTGTCAGGGGCACACAGTTTCACGGCGTTGGCAATTTTGATCAGGGCATCCTCGACGGTGATTTGCTTGATGCGGGCAAGGTGACGTGCAGTCATCTTGCTTTCGAACAGTTCCATGGCCTCGCCGGCAGTGCGGATGCCTCCGAGTTCGACAAGGATGTCGACACCCTTCTTGCGTTCCAGCATGGAGTCCTCCATTTCAAAGGTTTTCTATTGGCCCGTGAGCATTGCCGCCGCACCCGGACCACGAGGGCACCTTGTGGCGCGCACCAAGCGGGCTGCCGGGGACAGCGGAGATGGAAACGTGTCACGTTGGCTTCCGGGGCGAAGATCTGGTGCACTTCGACCCGGGTCAGTGGTATTGTCGATGACCAGGCTCCAATCGCTCACCCACGATTGTCCGGGGCCTGGAAGTGTCTCGGGGATAGCCATCGGGTAGTTTTAGCAGACCCGGGGCCGGGGTCAAGACGAAAACGACCGGGAGGTCGCGGAGTCGTTCGTTTTTGCTTCCCCGACTCCAGGTTGCTTCGCGTGTCGGCCCTTCGTCCGATGGCCCGGCGTGGCTTTCTTGTCGTTTGGCCCACCGTGGCCAAGGCGCGTGGGCTATGATGGCGGTCCGATGTGCATCGGGAGTTGACCGCCGGTGCCTTGATAGGATAAAATCGTGTTTTCGCAGGGTACAGAGATGAGTCGACCGTGGCTCCCTGCTACTGGTTGAGGAGATGGGTTCTGATGGGACCATCCCAGTGGGTGCTCGAGGCAGTTGAGGGACAGTACACCGGCAGGCGCTTTCGTGTGACGGAACGGGGGCTTACTTTCGGCCGCGAGGCCGACAACGACCTCGTGTTGCTCGACGACAACATTTCCCGCCATCATGCCCTGGTGCGGATTTCGGGCGACCACCCCGTGCTCGAGGACAGGAACAGCCGGAACGGGACATTCGTGAACAATCAGCGCGTGTCACGCATGAGGCTGAAGGAAGGCGACCGGATAGCCGTGGGCACGCACCTGTTCCAGATGAGAACGATGGCCGAGGACGAGGAACCTCCCGAGGACTCCGACATGGAGCGTACCGTGATCGCCACGCCGTCCCCGGCGCACCTCCGGCGCACTCAGGCGGTGCAGGTGTTTTCGCCAGAAGCGCTCGCCTACCAGAACGCGCGGGCCCAGCGCGAAAACCTCGCTGTTCAACCGTCTCCGCCACCAGAAAGCGTGCCGCCCCCACCCGTGGTGAATCCAGAGGAGGAAAAGAGCGCCGGCCCCATTCTCGGTGGCGCGGCGGCACCCGCGGCCATCGAGGCGCACCGTCCCCAGGAGCATCTCGATGTGAACGGCCCCCTGGTGGAGGGGGCTGCACGCGTGACCGGGGGACAGGTACTTTCGCCAGAACCGCAGGTCCCGCCCGCGCCCGGCACGGCGGAACCGGTGTTGCCCCCCGACAACGGCCCGGCCCAGCAACCGGACATCGAGGTGGCCGCGCAGGGTGTCGTCCAGGATCCCGGGGCCTGTGATGTCGAACCGGTGCCAGACCTCCCTTCGGGCGGCTCCACCAAGAGGCTCGCTGTCGCCGGCGGAACTGTCGCAGCCGTGCTCATCGTCGCCATGGCCGTCTACTCCCGCTTGAGCGCACCTCCCGAGAGCGGCCCTGTCGCCGCGCGGCCCACTCCGGCCCGCGTCGCCTCCGCCCCGGAGAACGACGCCGCAGCCATGTTCCAGTGGTCTGACGACGATACATCCGCCCCGCGAACCAATGCCGCGTTGACGGAAGAAGAAAAAGCCCTGCCGAAGGCGGAACGGGTGTCGTTGTCCAATGAGCACTTCGACCAGGCCGAGCGCTACATGGAATCCGACAAGCTGATGGCTGCCCTGGAAGAATTCGAAAAGGCGCTTGCACTGAATCCCTCGTGCAGGGTATGTGTCATACGTATTTCCAAGGTCGAGGCGGAAATCCGCAGGGAAATCGAAAAATACAAGAGCGATGCGCTCCGTTCCTACCAGGCCATGGAATACGACAAGGCCAAACGCTACTGGGAAATGGTGCTCGAACTCGAGCGGGACCCCGCGGGTCGTCGCGTGGCCACGGACGGGTTGCGCAAAGCCATCTTCCAGTTGAAAAAACAGTCCTACAGGTGAACGACGTGTTCGAGATCGTTGTGTATCGAGACGGGATCGAGCAGGGGCGCTACTCCCTTGCCGCGGGACAGGTGACGTTGGGGCGCGCGGAGGGAAACGAGATCCCCCTGCAAGCGGATAGCGTGTCGCGCCGTCACGCCCGGTTCACGATCATCGGCAGCCAGTTGTTCCTCGAGGACCTGGGTAGTGGCAACGGGACTTTTGTCAACGGGCAGCGTATCTCCGGTCGCGTGGAGATGACCGCCGGGGGCGAAGTCCAGATCACGCCGTTTGTTCTCAAGGTAGAGCTTGCCGGCGTATCAGCCACGACTGTTCCGGTGCCCGAGGTGGACGTAAGGACCCAGTTGATCGAGTCGCCCGCGCCACCGCCTCCGCCGGGCGGCGAGAGCGACCGGACCGGCGCCAGGTTGATTCTGCGGCGGGGGGAGGCCGACAAGTCCAGTTACATGCTCACGCGCCGCGAGATGACCATCGGCAGGTCGGAGGACCGCGACATCGTGCTGACCGACCCGGCGAGTTCCCGAAGACACGCCACCTTGACTTTCGCCGGCGACCACTACCATGTGCGTGACGAAGGCAGTGCCAACGGGCTGGTGGTCAACAATGAGCAGACGAGGGAAGCTCCCCTGCGCCATGGCGACAGGCTGATAATCGGTGAGACCGAATTCGAGTTGATCTGGCCGGAACAGCCGGCCGCCGTGGCTCCGCAGGCACCTTCGGCCGCTCCGAACCTGGCCGCGGGATCACCGCCGGCCGTGCCCGACCTTGCCGTGCAGGCGGTGCCGGTCGTGCCGGCCCAGAGCGTGGCCCCGGTTCCCCAGGCCTCCCCGGGCGCCGTTGCTCCGCCGGTCCCCGCGGTGGACCCCTATTCGGAAACCGGGATCATGCCGAGCTACGACGCCATGAACTAACAGGCTTACGGCGCTGCCCCCATGGCGCAGCCGGGGTACCCGGCCCAGGCAGGGTACGGCGTCGAACTCGCGGCACCCCAGGCCAGGAAACGGAGCCCCCTCCTGTTGGGAGCCATCGCCATTGTCGCGGTACTCGTCATCGCGATGATCGTCAAGGTATCCACATCGGGCGGGGGGGAGTCGTCTGGAGGAAACCTGTCTGTCGCCGACGACCCGTGCGCCAACGTGGGCGACACCTGCCCGGATGCGACCGACCAGATCTGTCTCAACTGCCTTGCCAAGCGCGGCCGGCTTGCTCGGGGGCGGGAGTTGTTCGCCCAGAAGGAGTTCGGGGAAGCGGTCCAGGAGTTCCAGCGGGTATTGCAGGACATCGATCCCCTGGATCAGGTGGCGATGCAGTTGAGATACGTCAGTTACGAGTACTGGGTCCTGAGCGCCCTGGACGAGACCGTGCGAGACCGGTCCCAGACCGTTGCCCAGAAGCTCGAGAAGATGCGCGCCGATTTCGAGCAGGGGCGAAAGCTGGTCGATCGTTATGGCAGATCCTACGGCAAGAACACGCCGGAGGCGACTCTTGCGCGGGCGCGGGCCCGCCTGAACGAGGCGGTGAGCCTGTTCAATGACGTGATCAAGTCCAAGGTCGACGACCCGGAGGCGGACGCCATCCAGGAGGAGGCTGAAAAGCTTCGCACCAAGGCCCTCAACGCGTCCTATCGTATCAGCGTCGTGAAGAAGGCGAGCGCCGAGCAGGCTTTCATCCAGGAGGTCAATGACATCTTCAATCGTGGCATGACCGCCAAGGCGAATGCCAATCTGACCCGGGCCCAGGCCTTGTTCAAGGAAGTCCTCGCGAAGGACCCGGAAGACAAGGCCGGCAAGTGCTCGTCAGCAAGGCAGGAACTTGCCTCGATCAATCGGGCGATGAAGGAGCGTGCGCGGCCCCTGTACAACGAGGCGCTCACCCTGATGCGGAACGAGCAGTGGATCGAGGCGAGGCGCAAGCTTCAGCAGGCCCTCAGGATCGACCCGGATTTCGCGGAAGCCAAGGGGAAGTTCATCGATGCCAATCGCGAATGCACGAAACGTGCCGAGACTCTGTACAGAGAAGCCAAGGTGCAGTTCAACATAGGCCAGTATGGGAAAGCGGAAAAACTGCTGAACCAGGCCCTGAAGTACGCGCCGGATCCGTCCTCGAAAGTGAACCGGAAAGCCAAGGAAATGCTGAAGAAGATGGGCAAACTCTGAACTCGGGACGGCTGACCCGCGTCCAGCCCGACATCGTACCCGAATAATCCATGCACGGCCTTCGTCTCTTCCCACGACACGGTCTTCTGGATACGTGGCTCGAGCCAGGTGGCGTCGTAGGGGGCCTGTTCCATGATGGTTGCCGGCAAGTATGTCCTCGGGGAGAAGCTCGGCGAAGGGGCGATGGGTGTCGTGTACCGCGCCAGGCACGCGCAGCTCGATATCGACCTGGCCGTCAAGATTCTCCATGAACGATACGCCAGCGACCCGACGTTCAGGGCACGATTCTTCCGTGAGGCTCGAATCGCTCATGCCTTCGTCCACAAGCATGCGGCGACGCTGCGGGATTTCGGGGTGACCGAGGACGGACGGCCCTACCTGACCATGGACCTGTGTCCGGGCCGGCCGCTATCCAGGATACTGCACGAAGAGGGGCGCCTGGCTCCCCGGCGCGCCGTTCGCATTGCGGCCCAGGTGGCCGAAGTCCTCGACGAGGCCCATGCGTCGGGGATTCTCCATCGTGACATCAAGCCTGACAACATCATGGTCGACGAGTCTCTCCACGGGGACCCGGTCAAGGTCATGGACTTCGGCATCGCCAAGATAGTGGCCGGAGACGAGTGGGAAGCGGATTTGACTCGAGGAAATGCCATCGGCACCCCCCTATACATGAGCCCTGAGCAGGCTGCGGGCGAGCCCATCGACGGCCGGTCGGATCTCTACTCGCTCGGCGTCGTGCTCTACGAGTGCGTGGCCGGCCGCCCACCTTTCCGGGCAAGTTCCGTCCAGGCGCTCCTGATGAAGCACCTGACCCAGCCGCCTCCCCCTCTTCCGGACGACTTGGGGAACCGCGATGACCTCGAGGCCATCATCATGAGAGTGCTCGCCAAGCACCCCGGCGACCGGTTCTCGTCCGCCGGCGTCATGTTGAAGGCTTTCCACGCCTTCCTGGAAGGGAACCGCGGAGCGCTCGACGCCGTCCTGGGACGGGGGAACGGCGCGATGCAGGGACACTCCCCGGGGCACGCCAGGCTGCACAAGGTGCTGGCTCGAGACCCGGATGAGATCCATGTCAGTCCGCTGTCCGAGGCCGCCGGCGACGAGGAGATCGATCCTCTTTCGGTGCCCCTGGCTGCTGTCCGCCCGGTGGAGGAGACGGTGGACGATACGGACACGCCAGGAATCTCCCCGCCAGTCATCGGGAGCATCTCCCCGGCCAGGGAGAGCGTGGACATGCCGCGCGTGGCGGGCGGATGCCGTGGTCGTGGCGGACTGGTGAACATCGAGGAGGATCGGACCCTGCCGTTCGTGCCGCCCGGCCCCTTCCCGCCGGGGCCCGTCGCTGCCTGCACTGGAGGAGGGGACGGCGCAGACAACCAGTCAGCGCATGCGACGGATGATACCGTGCTGGCCGTGTCGAGCGCCGTGCCGGAAGAGGACGCGGCCACCGTCCTTGTCGCCAAGGACGCCGCGAGCCCACCTGCCGGAACTGGCGACGACGTGGCGGCAACCCTGGTGAGGACGGACGACCCGGACCTCGAGGAGGTGCCCGCCGTGACCGCAAAGCAGAGGCATGGCCTGCGGCGGGCTGCGTTTGCCGTGGCCCTGCTGCTGGTTTTGCTCGCCGGGACCACGATGGCCGTGGCGCAGTGGGCGGCGGCGGGCCTGTTGCCCCGCGTCATGCACGACTTTTTCGAGG